>NZ_JALKBF010000001.1:2532500-2832500 GCF_023016085.1 Aliiroseovarius sp. F47248L
AAGGGCAAGAACTCTCCCATTCCGATTTGCGATTGTTACCCGGCAAGGATAGGGCCGACTCGTTGTTCTGTCTCGTCATCGATGCCACCACGGAATCTGTACAGAATCTAAATGTCGCTCGGGTCTATCAAGACTTTTCTTGCACATCCAACCTGGATGATTGAACAGTTGCAGACCACAAATGCATCAGAAGAGGTCTAAATTGCCGAACACCCGACAAATCACCATCGCCGACATTGCTGAGATTGCAAAAGCCGCTGAGACACGGATAGACCTGATTACGCAGTTGGTCGAATTGCTTGATTCACCGACAGTCCTTGAACTTGGCGTATGGCACGGTGAATTTGCAAAAGATGTTCTCGAACGGAACTCCTCCATCAAGGCATACTATATGCTTGATCCTTGGCGCACGTTAGACAACTGGAACAAACCGTTCAACATAGACGCACCCGAGTTCGAGAAAGCATACAAAACCTCACTCAAAAACACCGAATTCGCGGCCGAGAAGCGGATCGTACTTCGTGGAACGACGTTGGAGGTGATCGACCAGATCGAAGATGAATCGCTTGATCTTATCTATATCGACGGAGATCACACGCTCAGAGGCATATGCATCGATCTGATTTCGGTATGGCCTAAACTAAGACCTGGAGGAATTATTGTGGGTGACGATTTCTCTCCGACAATCTGGCAACATAGCACCGAGTACGAACCAACGTTTGTGTATCCCTTTGCACAATATTTCGCAGAAGCTCACAAAGCGCCAATGGTTGCCGCTCATCGTGCACAATTTGTTATAATCAAGCCCAAAGACCAAAATCATGGACATCATTTTCTGGATGTCACGGGCCTGTATCGCAATCCGAATGTTCTGGATCAGATAACAAACAAGCCCACAAAGAAGAAACCTAGCAAGATCACCACGATTCTTAAGAAATTCGGGCTTCGTTGACATTACGTCGGAAGGGATAACGAGTGCTTCTTACTTCGGACGCGCTTTGTAGCTTGCCAAACCCGCCACCCCAACAACGCAACAATAACCGCCATATACATAAGCGCATCAGCTTCCCATGTCTTACCGACCATGATGAAGTGCACACCGCCCAACAGAGCAATGGGATAGACCAGCCGGTGCAGCTTACGCCACTTCGGGCCGAGCTTGCGCACCGACCAGTTATTTGACGTGATCACCAGCGGCACCATCAACAGAAACGCACCCATTCCGACCGTGATATAGGGACGTTTCAGGATGTCTTTCCAAATCTCGGACAGGATCTGAACATCCAGCACCAACCAAACCAGAAGGTGAGTCGTCACAAAATAGAAGGTCAAGACACCGATCGCACGCCGAAAACGGATCAGATTTACACCGGTAATAGATCGCAATGGCGACACGCACAGACCCACGATCAGAGCCTTTAGAGCTAGACGACCCAACTCATGCTCCAACACCTTGACCGGTTCAGCCCCCATGCTGCCCGTTGCCGCAAGATACAACAGCCACGCCGGCCAAAGGGCACCCGCGACATACAGCACCCAAACCGGCACCTTCCGCAGGGCTGTGTTTATCCGGTCAACCAAAGGCATCAGTGGTTCACCACAAGGTCCATGCCGTTATAAAGGCTGGCGACTTCTTCTTGGTATCCGTTGAACTTCAACGTCTCTTGCCGTTTGGCGAATAGGCCACCACCGATCGGTTTCTCGTAGGCTTGCGACCACCGTGGGTGGCTGACTTCGGGGTTCACGTTGGAATAGAAGCCGTATTCGTTCGGCTGCAGCATATTCCACGTGGTCTGTGGTTCTTTATCTGTCAACGTCACGCGGACAATCGACTTGATGGACTTGTAGCCATATTTCCACGGCACAACGAGCCGCAGCGGCGCGCCGTTCTGTTTTGGCATCGGCTCATCATAGATACCGGTGGCCATGATCGTCAGCGGATGCATTGCCTCGTCCAGCCGAAGTCCTTCACGATAGGGCCATTCCAGACTGACGGTTTTCTGTCCGGGCATCTCTTCGGGTCGGAACAAGGTTTGGAAGGCGACGTATTTCGCAGAACCTTGGACCCCCGCCAAATCTAGCAACTGGTTCAGTTCAAATCCGACCCAAGGCACAACCATCGACCAGGTTTCAACACAGCGGAAACGATAGATACGTTCCTCCAGCGTGACCTTCTTCAGAATGTCCGCAAGCCCATACGAACCGGGACGATCCACCATGCCGTCGATTTCGACAGACCACGGATCGGTGGTCAGTTGATGCGCATGACTAGCCGGGTCTGTCTTACCGGTGCCGAATTCATAAAAGTTGTTGTAGGAAGAAATATCTTCCAGCGCAGTCGGCTCAAGGTCGGCCGAGTATTTCGACGCACCCAGCGCCGGACCCAGCGCCAGCCCGGCGGCAAGCCCGGCGGCACCACCCATCAATTGACGTCTGCTCATGTAATCCGCGCGCGGTGTAATATCGGAATATTTCAGTTTACTCGTAAAAGCCATCTGGCACACCTTTCATGGTCGTCTAACTTTGACCTAAGACAGTGCGCGCGGAAATCCAAAGCACAATGGCTCACGTCCGCGGCAGAGGATTGTAACAATCCATCAATCAAGTGGGGGGACGGCAGGATAGATGTGGTTCATCTGCACCGAACGCCCGTTCTCCTGCACCAGCCGGACATGGTGGCGACCCATGAGGCGCGGCTCGGTCACACCGACCGAATGAGCGATGGTTTCAACCTCGTGGATGATGCCTTTGGCATAACGGGCCACCTTGTCGGCCTTGTCTTCCGGCACCAGACCTTTCTGCAAGCGCGAGTCATGGGTGGTGATTCCCGTGGGACATGTGTTGCGATTGCATTTCATCGCCTGAATACAACCCAGCGAGAACATGAACCCGCGCGCCGAGGTGACGAAATCAGCGCCCGCACAGATCGCCCATGCCACATCCCCCGGAGTGACTAGTTTGCCCGAAGCAATCAGACGGATGCGATCCTTTAACCCATGGCGATCCCGCAAATCGCAGACCAATGGCAACGCTTCACGGATGGGCAGACCAACAAGATCAATCAACGGCATCGGCGCGGCCCCCGTGCCTCCTTCACCGCCATCTATGGTGATGAAGTCGGGCACATCCTTGGCCCCGCGCTGCACGATCCTTTCAAACAATTCTTCAAGAGGCTCAACCGACCCAACAGCTGTTTTGAATCCGACCGGCTTTCCTGTCACCTCACGGATATGGGACAGAACGTTCAGCAGATCATCCCAGTCATCAATTTCCAGATGCCGGTTGGGCGAGATAGAGGCGACACCTTCAGTGATCCCCCGGATCGCCGCAATCTCGGCCGAAACCTTGGCCGCGGGTAAAATGCCACCCTTCCCCGGCTTGGCACCTTGCGCCAGCTTCACCTCGAACATCTTCACCTCGGGATGCGCCGCGATCTCAAACAGCTTCTCGTCCGACAGGTTGCCTTCGGCGTCCCGCACCCCGTATTTCGCAGTGCCTATCTGAAAGACAATGTCGCCACCCCCCTTCAGATGATAATGGGACAACCCACCTTCGCCCGTGTTCATCCAGATACCCGCTTTGGCCGCCCCTATCGACAAAGCTTCGACCGCAGGGCGGGACAAGGCGCCGAAACTCATGCCTGACAAATTGAAAAATGACCGAGCGCTGTAAGGTTGCCGAGCGGTTGGGCCGATCATCAATGGTTTGGTTTGGGTGTATTGATCACTCACCGGTGGAAACGTGGCATTCACAAAGATGGGCGTGCCAGTGATCCCAAGGTTTCTGGTCGACCCGAACGCTACCGTATTCGTATGCCCGGACGCTGCCCGTTCGACCCAATCCCGTTGGGCGCGATTGAACGGCAGTTCCTCACGATCCATAGCAAAGAAGTATTGCCGAAAAAATTCACCTAGATTGGTAAACAATGCCCGAAATCGTCCGATAACCGGATAGTTGCGTCGCACAGCATCATAGGTTTGCAGCCGGTCAATGACGTAAAGAACGATCAGTACCAGAAACCCGATGCCGATCACAAAAAGCATCGCCTGCGCCAACAGCTCAACCGCCCAGAACATGGATTGCATCAATACTCCTCCGTGATTCGGATCGAGTTTAACGTCATGCGCTTAAACGAAAAGACCGTGTCCCAATCTGGTGCGGTGATGTGATTCGAGGATCAAAAGGAATCATCTCAGTCCTCGAACCACCGCAAGCGAAAAGCAGCGCTTGATCCTGCAGCGCATTTTCTCGGCTGCGAATCGCCGAAAGCGCAACTTACAATAGGAGCCGTATTGCCGGGTTCCGACCCGCTCGCACTCGCCTGCGGAACTTCGCCTGTAGGTGGAGGGAAATTTCGCAAATTAGCGCCCAAACAGAGTGCTTTATCTAAATCCGGATGAAGCCGACAAGCGGTCGTGATTTCAATATCCCTGCATCCAACGTTGGGTGCGAACAATAAC
Organism: Aliiroseovarius sp. F47248L; assembly: GCF_023016085.1. Taxonomy (NCBI): domain Bacteria; kingdom Pseudomonadati; phylum Pseudomonadota; class Alphaproteobacteria; order Rhodobacterales; family Paracoccaceae; genus Aliiroseovarius; species Aliiroseovarius sp. F47248L. The sequence continues at coordinate 2,536,961 of NZ_JALKBF010000001.1, forward strand.
TCTTGGAGTATATCGTATGAAAACCACATCTCTTGCCGCCGCTCTTCTGATTGCCGGTTCGTCCGCTGTATTTGCTGACATTGCCGCTCTGGATGCAAACGAGGACGGGCAGGTCACGATGGAAGAACTGGTTGCAGTTTATCCTGATGTGACCGCCGAGGACTTCTCGACGGCCGACGCGGACGCAAGCGGCACTCTGGACGCTGATGAACTGGCAGCAGCCCAAGAAGCAGGCGCGATCCCAAGCGAGATGTAAGGGCTCTTCGCCTCTTCCCCACTCACGGCAAAGCCCCGTCGGTTTACACCGACGGGGCTTTCATTTGTTTGGTCAGTTGGTTTTAGTGAACAACCGCATCTTCGGGTGGACGTTGGTTTGAGCTGGCCACCCGATCACCGATGATCAAGCCTTCGGACCCGGCAGTAACCGGTATCGTGTCACCATCCATCACGTCGCCTGCCAGGATCATCTCGGCCAACTGGTCTTGAAGCGCGCGTTGGATAACACGCTTCAATGGGCGGGCACCAAACACGGGATCATAGCCTTCATCGGACAGCCATTTGCGCGCGCCGTCATCCAGTTCAAGGGCGATGTTGCGACGGGCAAGTCGGCGTGCCAAACGTTCCAACTGAATATCGACGATACCACCCATATCGCTCCGGCTAAGGCGATCAAAGATGATCGTTTCATCCAGACGGTTCAGGAACTCGGGACGGAAATGCGCCCGTACCGCATCCATCACGTCGCGCTTGGCATCCGAAGCATCCGCTCCATCCGGCAACTGGCTCAGCGCCTGCGCACCAAGGTTTGACGTCAGGATGATCAGCGTCTGTTTAAAGTCGACCGTACGGCCTTGACCATCGGTCAGTACACCATCGTCCAAAACCTGCAACAGCACGTTGAACACATCCGGGTGGGCCTTTTCAACCTCGTCAAACAGCACGACTTGATACGGTCTGCGCCGCACCGCTTCGGTCAGCACACCGCCTTCGTCATAGCCGACATAGCCCGGAGGCGCGCCGATCAGACGGGCGACGGAGTGTTTCTCCATGAACTCGGACATATCCACGCGGACCATCGCGTTGTCGTCGTCAAACAGATACTCGGCCACCGCTTTCGTCAGTTCGGTCTTACCCACGCCGGTCGGCCCAAGAAATAAGAACGACCCAAGCGGGCGGTTCTCGTCGTTCAAGCCCGCACGCGCGCGGCGCACAGCGTTTGCGACAGCAGTAACTGCCGAAGACTGACCAATCACACGCTTATGCAGCTCTTCTTCCATCCTGAGCAGTTTCTCGCGCTCGCCTTCCAGCATTTTCGAAGTGGGAATACCCGTCCACCGCTCAAGTACACTTGCGATCTGTTCAGGCCGCACGGCTTCTTCGACCATGATGTCGCTCTCGGCGTTTTCGGTTTCTTCCAGCTTCTTCTGAAGACCAGGAATGACGCCATAGGACAGCTCACCAGCCTTGGCCAGATTGCCTTCGCGCTTGGCGGCATCCAGTTCCGCTCGGGCGCGATCCAGCTGTTCCTTCAAGCCACGAGCCCCTTCAAGCTGATCCCGTTCGGCCTGCCATTTGGCAGTCAATGACGCCGATTTTTCCTGAAGATCGGACAACTCAGCCTCAAGCTTCTCAAGACGATCTTTCGACGCCTTGTCGTCTTCCAGCTTCAAGGCCTCGGATTCGATCTGCATCTGCATGATCTGACGATCCAGCGCATCCAATTCCTCGGGTTTGCTGTCAACTTCCATCCGCAGGCGGCTGGCAGCTTCGTCCACAAGGTCAATCGCTTTGTCGGGCAAGAACCGGTCGGTGATGTAACGATGGCTGAGCGTTGACGCAGCAACAAGCGCACTATCCGAAATCCGCACGCCGTGGTGCAGCTCATATTTCTCTTTGATTCCCCGAAGGATCGAGATCGTGTCTTCTACCGTCGGCTCTTCCACCATCACAGGCTGGAACCGGCGGGCAAGGGCTGCGTCCTTTTCGACATATTTGCGGTATTCATCCAGCGTGGTGGCCCCAACGCAGTGCAACTCACCGCGCGCTAGTGCAGGCTTGATCAGGTTGGCCGCATCCATCGCGCCATCCGATTTGCCAGCCCCCACAAGCGTGTGCATTTCGTCGATGAACAGGATGATTTCTCCGGCAGCCGACGTCACTTCGTTCAGAACGGCTTTCAGACGCTCTTCAAACTCACCGCGATATTTCGCGCCAGCGATCAGTGCACCCATATCCAGCGCCAACAACTTCTTGTTGCGCAGGCTTTCAGGCACGTCGCCATTGATGATGCGTAGGGCCAAGCCTTCGGCAATCGCAGTTTTACCAACGCCGGGTTCCCCGATCAGAACAGGGTTGTTTTTGGTGCGGCGTGACAGAACCTGCATCGTGCGGCGAATTTCTTCGTCGCGGCCGATGATCGGGTCAATCTTGCCCTCTTCCGCAGCTTCGGTCAGATCGCGGGCGTATTTTGACAAGGCTTCATAGCTGTCTTCGGCGCTGGCACTGTCCGCCGTCCGCCCCTGTCGAACTGCGTTGATTGCAGCGTTCAGTTTCTTGGCATCTACGGCACCGGCATCCAACGCGTCCCGCGCCTTGGACTTAATCATAGCCAATGCCGTCAACAGACGTTCGACGGGCACAAAGCTATCGCCGGCCTGTTTGGCCAGTTTCTGCGCCTCGTCCAGCACGCGGGCGGTGGCGTTGTCCATGTAAACCTGGGCGGCATCACCTGTCACTTTCGACAGTTTGCCAATGGAATCGTCCACCGCTGCACGGACACGTTCGGGCGACCCACCTGCCTTGCGGATCAGGTTGGCGCTCATCCCTTCTTCGTCATCCATCAGGGCTTTCAACAGATGCTCGGGAACCAACCGTTGGTGGTTTTCGCGCATCGCGATGGTCTGTGCGGCCTGAATGAAACCACGCGACCGTTCTGTGAACTTGTTCAAGTCCATGTCACTCTCCTTACAAAGCGCCCACAATCGGAATGCCCACCCTTGCGGCACATCCCTTCGGGCCTCGCAATAAAGATGGGAATGGGTCGAAAAAATGCAAGACGTTGGAAGGGCGGATTACCCGAAAATCAACCGTTTTCCCGTCCAACAAATCGCGGGCCAATCGACGATCAATTGCCTTTGGCCCGGTCTGCGTTTAGGACAGGCCAACCGCGCAATTAAATAGAGCTTCCCATGTCTGATGACCGCCTGATCTTTGCCCTTGATGTCCCCAACGCGCTGGAAGGCTTGCAGTTCGCCGAGGCACTGGGCGACGCAGTAAGCTTCTACAAAATCGGGCTGGGCATGTTGACAGGTGGTGGATTGGCACTGGCCAATGAACTGAAACAAGAGCATGGCAAGAAAATCTTTCTGGACATGAAGCTGTTCGACATCGGCAACACCGTCGAAGCCGCCGTTCGCGGTCTGTCACAGTTCGATCTGGATTTCCTGACCGTCCACGGCGACCCGAACGTGGTGCGCGCCGCGCAAGAAGGCAAGGGCAGCAGTGAGATGAAGATCCTTGCCGTGACCATCCTGACATCACTGGATCGCGACGATCTGGATGCCGCGTTAATCAAACCGGGCAAAATTCAGGATCTGGTGCTGGAACGAGCCGCACGCGCGCTAGAGGCAGGCGCCGATGGTGTCATCGCTTCACCGCAAGAGGCCAAGCAGATCCGCGCCCTTCCCGAGGCAGACGGAAAGCTGATCGTTACGCCGGGTGTGCGTCCAGCCGGATCTGACCTGGGTGACCAAAAGCGGATCGCCACCCCCGCGCAGGCCATAGCTGATGGCGTGGATCACATTGTGGTCGGTCGCCCGATCCGCAATGCCAAAGACCCAAAGGCCGCAGCCGAGGCAATCATTGCGGAACTGAACTCACCTCAGGCACAGCGGGCGAACCAACGCTGATTGGCACCTTCTAAGCAGTCGGGTCACGACCCGCTCGTACAAACGTGAGCCAAAGACAGGGCTTGCAACCTTGTGTGGCGCAAACATAGTATCGAACATGGGGTCTGATGTGCTTTTCTGAAGCACAGCAACGAATACTGACGACGGCTAATCCGAGGTGCCCCATGCCCGACCCACGCCCCAACCCCGACATGTCCACCGTGTTGCGACTTCGGCGAGCGATCGGTGCGATCGGGCTGACGCTTCCCTTTGTGCTGCTTGCCAATGTTTATCTGTTCGACGTTCCCATGCAGGAGTCGATTTCGGATTTCTTTTATACGGAACTACGTGAGGTCTTTGTGTCAGCCGCTGCCGGCGTCGGGCTGTTTCTGGTGGCTTATGAAGGATACTGCCGCGAACCGGACGAGATTTTGTCCGACCGCATGGTGTCCACCATTTCAGGTGTCGCGGTGTTTACGACGGCTTTCATCCCGACACTTTGCGATCGCGAAAACTGCTATCAGCCCTTGGCGTTGTTTGACCGGCTAATCCCGCCTTCGATGGACCAGATCCAACAGAATATCCATTTCTCCGCAGCCGGGCTGTTCCTGATTTTCATGGGAATAACATCCATCCGGCTATTCACCCGTTGCTCGGTCGCAGATTATGGTTCGCACAAAAAACGTCGCAACCAATGCTACCGGGGCTTTGGTTGGACGATCATCGCAATGGTGATCCTGATCGGCGTGGTCAAAATCTTCCTCCCCGAACACGGTAAAATCTGGGATGCCAATTGGTCCTTCACCTTCTGGGCTGAAAGCGTTGCCCTGTGGGCGCTTGGGTTGAGTTGGCTGTTGAAAGGCGGCACCATGGCCGAGCAGATGCCTTTTCTGTTCGAGGCCGAAACAGCCTAGTTCCGGCGCCAAAATCACAGCTCGTTGATATCGACATCAATGCGTTTTGACTGCCCTTTGCGCACACCGATCACTCGACGCAGGATCAACCATGTCACCAACGAGATGGCTGCGAACAGAACCAGTATCCACGGCAAACTAGGTACGACGCCGACCAACAGCAGAAAACCTACTGCGGCGGCACCGACTGCAAAACCAAGGAATATGAAGCCGGGAGCCAGCATCTCGAGAATGCCAAGGGCAATCGCCCCAGCGACCCATACCCACCATGTTGCCCACAGCATTATGGCTTTCCTTTCAACAGCTTGAAGGCATCTCCAAACGCATCCAGCGCATGTGCGGGCAGGATGATGGTTTGCTTGCCCTCACCTTTTCCGACAGAGGTCAGGGCTTCTACCTGCTTCAGAGCAACCTGATACTGAGCCGCTTCCAACCCGTTTTCCGCGATGGCCTTGGCAACAACTTCGGTCGCGTACGCCTCGGCATCGGCGGAAATGCGTCGGGCCTTGGCGGTTTGTTCGGCGGCATAAAGCTCGGCATCCGCGGCCAGTTCGACGGCGCGGCGTTTACCTTCCGCTTCCGTCACCTGCGCCCGGCGGGCTCGTTCTGCGTTCAATTGCTGAAGCATGGCTTCGCGTGTTGCATTGTCCAGATTCACATCCAGTATTTCGGCCCGCGTCACTTCTATCCCCCAATCGTCCACCGCATCCGCGACCTGCTGCTTGATCTTCGAGATTAACTGCTGGCGGTTTGATTGAACCTCGTCCAACTCCATCTCGCCAATGCCCGAGCGGACGATCCCCGCAACCGTCGTCGAAATCGCCGCGTCCACATCGCGGATACGATAAACCGTCTTTTCCGGCTCAAGAATGCGGTAGAACACGCTGGTATCCACCTGAACCAACACGTTGTCCGATGTGATGGCGTCCTGACTGGCGGTGGGCAACTGACGCTCAAGAATAGACACCTTGTGCCGAACACGATCCAGAAACGGGACGATGAAGTTGATACCCGGCCCCAGAACATTTTGCAGGCGGCCAAACCGCTCGACCACAAATTTCTGGCTTTGCGGAACGATTTTGACGCCCAAAAGGACGACGATGATCAGGAAGGCTGCCAACAGCAGGAGGACGCTGTTGCCGCCAAGCAGATCTGCGGGGATGTCATTCATGGAAAGAACCTTTCACTGTCCGATAATTGGTTAGAAGATGGTGTTATTTAGCCGGATGTTCAATGTTATGATCCGCAATAGCGGCAAGTGCAGCCTGTAGTCGCGGCTTGAAATGAGCAATCGCTTTCGGGTGCGACAACCACGCTAACGGCTCCATCAATGTCCAACACTGCCCTTCATCACCAAACACGATATCTTGTGCATGAGATTGTGGCAGAGACGCGGCAAACCACCAGGTTTTTGTGCCGGGAATCGTCGGGCTGTCGAAGGTGCGCCGCCAGATCAGATCTTTTTCAACCAGCCTTAGCCCTAGCTCTTCATAGGTTTCGCGAAGCACACACTGTTCAGGGGTTTCGCCCGGATCATTCGCGCCACCGGGGAAATCCCACATTTCAGGATGTGGAATATGTGCAAAATCATCACGCAACAGGGTTGCCACCTGACCGCCAATCAGCAACACAAGTTTCGCCCCGCTAAATTTCATGTGCCGCCTTTGGTTCGTCAAATGCTTGAGCCACGCCGCCGATAAGATACCATACCACATGCCCGCTTTGTGCCGAGATTGCCTGACCCAGTTTAACGATGGTCGCCGCTGCCCGTCCTGCCGCAGCCCGCGGGTGCTTGCGCATCCTGAACTTTTTGACCTGACCATCGCGCATATGGATTGCGATGCATTCTATGCCTCGGTGGAAAAGCGTGACAATCCCGATCTGGCAGATAAGCCGGTGATAATTGGGGGTGGCAAACGCGGCGTGGTGTCGACCGCCTGCTATGTGGCGCGCATCCGCGGGGTGCGGTCCGCCATGCCTATGTTTCAGGCGCTAAAACTGTGCCCGGAAGCGGTGGTGATCCGCCCGCACGGCAGCCACTATGCCGCAGTGTCTAAACAAATTCGCGCGATGATGGACGACTTATCGCCGTCTATCGAGCCGCTGTCGCTGGACGAGGCCTTTGTGGATATGACCGGCACCGAAAGACTGCATGGCGCGCCACCTGCGGTTATGCTGGCACGGCTGGTCAATCGGATGCAGGATGAGTTGGGACTGACAGGTTCAATTGGACTGAGCCACAACAAGTTTTTGGCAAAGGTGGCATCAGACCTCGATAAACCGCGCGGATTTTCGGTGATCGGCAAAGCGGAAACCGCCCGGTTTCTACATGACAAGCCAGTGGGGTTGATCTGGGGTGTGGGTGGCGTCAGCCAAGCCGCACTGGAAAAAGCGGGCATTCGAACCTTTGCAGATCTACTGCGCTGGGAAAAGCCAGACCTGATCGCGCGGTTTGGTGGGATGGGCGAACGGCTTTGGCATCTGGCACGCGGAGAAGACAAACGACGTGTGTCAGCCCATGCGCCGGTCAAGTCAATATCGAACGAAACGACTTTTTTCGAGGATACGTCAGACATCGACCTTTTGGATGGTCACTTGTGGCGCTTGGCCGAGAAGGTGTCCGACCGCGCAAAAGCCCGCGGTCTGGCCGGGCGTGTGGTCACGCTGAAGCTGAAACGCGCCGATTTCCGGGCAATTAGCCGACAAAGCAACCTTGGGGATGTGACACAATCTGCTGACCGGATTTATCGAATAGTTCGTACATTGCTGGACATCGTTGCCGACAAGGGGCCGTTTCGTCTGATCGGTGTTGGGCTAAGCCATCTTGGCCCTGCTGATAACGCCGATCTCAGTGATGATCTGCTTGACCCAAACGCCGCCAAGCGACGCGCGGCCGAGCGGGCGACTGACAAAATCCGTGCCCGATTCGGTCATGACAGCATTGTCAAAGGTCGTGGGATTCGCTGAGGTTACTCGGCGGCCAAGGCGTTCTCGCTGCGTCCAATATCGGCGATCTCAGCAATCACCGACGACAGTCTTGCGCGGATCTGTAAAAAGTCATTACTTGGGCGCACCATCTGCTCATCCAGATACAGCGAGCGATCAATCTCGACCTGAACGACATGCTGCCCCCGTGACGGGCGCCCGTAGTGCTGAGCCATATACGCCCCTGAAAACGGCGTGTTGCGTGCTGTTTCAAACCCGGCGCGGACAAACGCAGCCTCGACACGACCCACAATGTCCGGTGCAGCCGAAGCGCCGAAACGGTCGCCCAGAACAATTTGCGGACAGCGCCCTTCGTCTTTGGTCAGGCTGCTGACCGCCTCATGCGGCATGGAATGGCAATCGATCAATATCGCCTCATCAAACGTCGCATGGCTGCAATCCAAAAGGGATTGCAATGCCACATGATAGGGCTGCCAGTGTTGCACCAGTCGCGCTTGTGCGTCCCGTAATGACATCTTTCCGCGATAGATTGCACGACCACCTGCAACCACACGCGGGATAACGCCCAGCCCCGATGAGACTCGTGGATTGTGATCAACCCGACGCAGACCATTGATCAAAGCCGGGTCTAATTCTTCAGGTCCACGATTCAGATCGACATAGGCACGAGGGGTGCGTGACACTAGAAACGGAGCACCATGATCCGCCACCGATGCATACAACTGATCAACATAGGCATCTTCCGAAGAACGCAGAGCCTGTTCGTCCAGCACGCTGTCCTGAATGAATTCCGGCGAATAATCCCGACCGCTATGAGGCGACGCAAAGACCACACTTGTTGTGCGCTCCCTTGGCATTGTCAGCGTATATGGGGGTATCGACATCCGAAGCCTCTGTGCCTTTCCTACAATGGACAATATGGCAAAAATTCTCTCGTCAAAAGGCCTTGCGCACGGGCACGACTCCTTTTATAGAACCGCGAACCGGCGCGGGTATTCCCGCGTCGCGTTTTTTGGATCAGTCACTTTGATTGGTTCGGGAAGATTTTCCGGGCGATTAGCTCAGCGGTAGAGCACTTCGTTGACATCGAAGGGGTCACTGGTTCGATCCCAGTATCGCCCACCATGAACCGCCCGACGACCGCAGGGTCAGACGGTAAAATGTAGCTTAGGCGCAACCGCAGCGCCGCGTTGAAGGAGAAGGAACATGAAAGTTCGCAACTCGCTCCGCTCGCTGAAGAACCGCCACCGCGACTGTCGCGTGGTGCGCCGTAAAGGCCGCGTTTACGTAATCAACAAAACGCAACGCCGGTTCAAAGCCCGTCAGGGCTGAGCCTATCAGCAGCGTTATCGAAAAGGCCGCCCACAGGGCGGCTTTTTTGTCTCCGCAGTTGCGCCTGACCACTGGTTCAGGACAGGCGCAACCTTCTACATATTGATCAACAATCTGGCCAATGTGATCTGGTCAACAAACCCCGTGACGGATAGGCCACGGCTTTTCTGATATTGGCGCAAGGCCTTACGAGTCTGCGCATCAAACGTTCCATCGACCTTACCAGCATTGAATCCCAACCCGGTCAACCGTTGTTCGACGATCAACCTCAGCGGACCATTCTTCAGTAGCGAGGCCTCGGCAGCGGAAAGTGCTTTTTGTTCCGTCCGAGCTTTTTGCGACTGCTTCAGTTCGTCTATTCTGTTATTTGCAACATCCGAGAAATAGCCATTCGGATGCCTGCGCAGAAATGTTTCATATGCCTGCACGGTATCTTTGGCTTTCGCGACGTTCCAGTTTTCAAGTTCGATCTTGCTGACCTTACCGCTTCCGCCACGCTGCAACTTCGCCAGGGCAGCGTTTGCTTCGTCTGAATGTAACCCATCAGGATATTTCTTGAGATAGGCTAGCAGTCCCTTTGCGCTGCCATCCTTCCCGTTTTTATTCCAGAACGCGTGATCCTGACGCGTTTCTTCCGCCGCTCGTTCGCGTGCGGATTCTTCCATTTCCGCCGCGCGACGTGATGCCTGCCGCTGTAACGCGGTAACCTGTCGTGCATTCAGATAGCCGGTCGCATCATTCCCCTGATCGTATTGCCAAGCCTTAATCGCCGTACGTGAACCGCGGCCAAATATTCCGTCGATGCCGCCGGGACTGTATCCCAGAATAGTCAGGTCGCGCTGGATGTTCCGGCGTTCCGGTCGCGTCAAGCCCAATACCACTTCGGTGCGTTCGGCCTTCGACAGTTCTCCTCGCGTGAACGGAGTGTTGTCGGTAACTGTCCCAAACACCTCGATCCTTGGATGATTTTCTTTCAGGGTGCTGCGCATCTTTGCGTCTGGCACCAAAGCGGTTTTGTCAACAAAACGCGAGAGGCCACGCGCGGGCCCGATCAAGACGCCAACACCTAGTGGCGCTTCAATCGGCCCGACACCCGGAATCAGTCCAGTTCCCAGCGGCGTCCCATCGCCTTGTGGTGCCAACAGGACCAAGGCGCGATCAGGGTGATCCGCAACGCTGCGCAGGATCGCGCTTAGCGGCACGCCAACACTGCCAATAGACAGATCATCAATTTCATCGGCATAGCGCGTGATCAGCCAGGTTTCATCACCATTATTGGCGAACCGCCCCGTCAAAAAGATCAGCAGACGATCTGCATCCTCTGCCTCGGTGCGGAACTCTGAGATCACTTCCCAAGTATCATCGGCACGCTCTGACTCGCTGTCAAAGTAAGTAAAGCCCTCTTGTCTCAGACGGCGTTCCAACAAGTCAGTGTTATCGTTCCCAACAACATCTTCCAAATACCGATAATCGCTTTGTGTCACCAGCAAAGCCGCGTCCTTTGCCACTGCAATCCCCGCGACACTACACAACGCTGCCGCTGCGACTGTCATCTGAAACCGATTGGTCATACACAACACCTCCACTGTTATACAACAACGTCTAAACGTCCGATTGGTTCATACTGGTTGAAAATCCGGCACACTCAACGGAAAAAAGCTGCCAGTCGCAAAACCGGCAGGTTTAGAGGTGAACAAATTCCCTTTCGGTTATCGTATCAGTCGTAGATGCGCTGGTCGTCGATCACGATACCATCGTTGGGCAGGCTGCCGGGCGCGACCAGTTCAATTTTACCCTTCAGCTTCAGCGTTTCAGCCACCGATTTGGCATAGGATTCAGCATCTCCGCCTTCCGCCTCGACCTGAACTGTCATCGCGTCCATTTCACCCTCGCGGGTGGCGATGACGCGAGCTTTTGAAACTTCGGCGTGTTTGGCGACGAAATCGGCAACCTGCTCGGGGCGCACGAACATGCCCTTGATTTTGGCGGTCTGGTCTGCACGACCCATCCAACCTTTGATGCGCATATTGGTGCGGCCACACGGGCTGGTGCCAGTCAACACCGCCGACAAATCGCCGGTCGCAAATCGGATCAGAGGGTAATCCGGGTTTAATGTGGTCACGACAACCTCACCCACTTCGCCTTCGGCCACGGGGTCGCCGGTGCCAGGACGCACGATCTCGACGATCACACCCTCATCGACGATCATACCGTCCCTTGCGTCGCTTTCATAAGCGATGTTACCCAAATCAGCGGTTGCATAGCTCTGCAGGCAAAACACACCGCGATCTGCGTATTCCTGACGTAGACTGGGGAACAGCGCGCCGGCACCCACGGCCGCTTTGGTAATCTTGAGTTGCACTCCATCTGCGTCTGCGCGATCCAGTATAACCTTCAGATAGTCCGGAGTACCCGCATAGGCCGTCGTGCCAATGTCGGCAGCGGCGCGTACCTGAAGCTCGGTCTGACCGACGCCTGCGGGCAGGACCGTTGCGCCAACCGCTTGCGCCCCGTTCTCGAAGATCATGCCAGCAGGTGTCAGATGATAGCCAAAGCAGTTTTGAACGATGTCGTCCGCACCAATACCGCAGGCATGCAGAAAACGCCCCATGCGCCACCAATCATGGCTGACGCCGCCTGGCTCATAGATTGGGCCGGGCGATTGGAAGATATGCGCGGGTTTCTTGACCGCGAAGCCGCCAAAGGGCGGGCTGTCCTTTTGCCACTTGCTAAGATCTGATTTCCGCAAAACCGGATATTTCGACAGATCCGACAGTGACGTGATGTCTGGGCCATCGAGCTGACAGGCACTTTTTGCCGCTCGGGCACGGTCAATCTGAGCACGGAGGCCATCAATTAATGCGCGTGTGCGCTCGTCAGTCGAACGGGTTTCCAGCGCGTCAAAATACTTGGACATGAGTGACCTCTTGTCATCGCCGGGTATCTACCGGCCCTTCGTTACGTTTTAACTTATTGCGGTGGGGCGTTATGCCAACCAACGCTTGCGGCGGCGATAGGACCGCACGTCGCGGAAGCTTTTGCGTCCCTCGTCCGACATACCGAGATAGAATTCTTTGACGTCCGGGTTTTCGCGCAATTCTGCGGCTGGACCGTCCATCACGACGCGCCCATTTTCCAGGATGTACCCGTAATGTGCATAGCGCAGCGCGACGTTGGTGTTCTGCTCTGCCAGCAGGAAGGTCACGCCCTCTTGCTCGTTCACTTTCTTGACGATCTCGAAGATCTGTTCGACCAATTGCGGGGCAAGACCCATGGAGGGTTCGTCCAGCAAGATCATATCAGGGCGTGACATCAGTGCGCGGCCCATCGCCACCATCTGCTGTTCGCCGCCCGAGGTATAGCCGGCCTGGCTTTTGCGCCGTTCTTTCAGGCGCGGGAAATAGTCATATACCATCTCGATGTCCGCTGCGATTGCGGCCTTACCGTCGGTGCGGGTATAAGCACCGGTCAGCAGGTTTTCCTCGACGGTCAGGTGTTCAAAACAGTGACGTCCTTCCATCACCTGAATGACACCGCGTTTGACCAAAGCCGAAGGGTTCAATTCGGCCACATTCTCATTCTTATGCAGAATTGAGCCTTTAGTGACTTCCCCCCGCTCGGATTGCAGCAGGTTCGAAATCGCCTTCAGCGTGGTCGTTTTGCCGGCGCCATTGCCGCCCAGAATGGCAGTGATGCTGCCTTTGGGCACGTTCAGGCTGACGCCCTTCAACACAAGGATCACGTGATTATAGATCACCTCGATATTGTTGACCTCAAGAATATTTTCACCCGCATTCCTTGCGGTCTTTTCAGCGGTCTGTGCGGCGTCCAGCATATCGGTCGTCCTGTTCAAGTTCGTTGTTCGGGGGTCGCCCGGACCAAACGGCCCGAGCGACATATCTTACACGCGGCTTAGTTGCAGCGCTCTGCAATATTGTTTTCGGCAGCGTAAGCGGCTGAGTCTTCGTCGATCAGCGGCTGGATCACTTCCATATCCGACGAACCGAAATCCGAGATCAACGACCACTTGCCAGCAGCCGCATCCCATTGCTGGATCGCGCCTGTGCCGGGGCCACCATGGTTTTCACAGCTGACGGTGAAGGACGGACCGAAGCCCGGCATCCCCAGTTCGGCCATCCGCTCTTCGGTAATCTCCAGCGCTTCCATGCCATCACGCATCATCGACGATGTGATGTCCGGGGTGCCATGAATTTCCTGTGCCTTCTTGGCAGCTTCGGCCAGCAGCATCGCGGCATAGACACCACGGTTGTAGATCGCTTTACCGATGTTGTCGCCGTTCCCGGCAGCCTTGCCAGCATCCACAACGAATTTCTGGATGTCGTCAAAGACAGGATAGTCCGAACCAACACCGTGGAAAGTAACGGCCTTGTATCCTGTGGCTGCATCACCAGCTGGCGCTACGTCATGATCGCCACCTGACCACCAAACGCCGATGAAGTTTTCCATTGGGAAACGAATGTTGGCGGCTTCCTGAATGGCAACCTGGTTCATCACGCCCCAACCATACATGATCACAAAATCCGGGCGTTCGCGGCGAATTTGCAGCCACTGGGCTTTTTGCTCCTGACCGGGGTGATCCACTGGAATCGTCGTGAATTCGAAACCATGCTTTGCGGATAGCTCTTCCAGCGTGCGGATCGGCTCTTTGCCATAAGCAGAGTTGTGATAGACCAGCGCAATTTTCTTGCCCGTCAGGTCACCGCCGCTGACCTCTTTCAGGTGGTTCACCGCCAGCGACGCCGCATTCCAGTAGTTTGCAGGGAAGTTGAACACATGGCTGAACACCTTACCGTTTGCAGCCGAGGTCCGGCCATAGCCGGGTGTGTAAAGCGGGATGTCATCCGCAGTCACTTTCGGGATCAGCTGATAGGTGATGCCGGTCGAAAGTGGGTTATAAGCCAGCGCGCCTTCACCTTTGGTGGCTTCGTAACATTCAACGCCTTTTTCTGTGTTATAGGCGGTCTCACATTCCGGGGCAGATGTCATAACACCACCGATACCACCGTCACGTTCGTTCAGCAGCGTGAAGTAGTCGGCAAAACCATCCGCATAGGGGATACCTCCAGCCGCATACGGACCGGTCCGATAGCTGAGCGAGGGGAATACCAGATCCGCAAGGACCGGAGTTGCCACCATAAGGGCCGTAACACTGGCCGCTGCAAGTTTCGTAAATTTCATTTGCTTCCTCCCTAGATTAGCAAATTGATGTGCCCGTTATGGGTCACGTTGCTTTTCCCTTCGGACCGTCTCCTCGTTGGTCCGAAGGGTTGATAATATACGCAGGCCCTAGTGCGGGAAGGGCCACAGGCGCAGTTTTTCTTTCGTCAGGCGCCACAGTTGCGCCAGCCCGTGCGGTTCGACGATCAGGAACAGGACGATAAGTCCACCCACGATCATGAATTCGAAATGTGCTGCCAGATCAGTGGGCCAGCCCATTCCGCCTACCAACACGTTCTTCAAAAACACTGGCATCAGCACCATGAAGGCTGCGCCTGCAAACGACCCGAAGATCGAACCCAAACCACCGATGATGATCATGAACAGGATCAGGAACGACTTGTTGATGCCGAATGCCTCGCCAGCCTCAGCAGCGCCGAGATAGACCGAAAAAAACAGTGCACCAGCGATACCAACAAAGAACGAAGACACAGCAAAGGCCGACATTTTTGCCATCAACGGGTTCACCCCGATGATCTCGGCAGCGATGTCCATATCTCGGATACCCATCCATTTACGACCCATCATCCCGCGTGTCAGGTTTCGCGCAACCCATGCTAGAACGACCACAAACACCAGACAGATCATGTATTTCGCCCAGGCGTCCGTGTTGGGGCCGGTCACGATGACACCGAACACCGAACGCTCGGGTGCGTTGATCTGACCCGAGGCCGAGTAGTTGTAGAACCACGGTACCTTGTTGAAGACCCAGACAAGGAAGAACTGTGCGGCAAGGGTGGCCACCGCCAGGTAGAACCCTTTGATGCGCAACGACGGCAGGCCGAAGGCCACACCAACTATGGCGGTGATCCCACCGGCCAACAGAATGTGGATGATGATACTGACTTCAGGAAAACCTGTCATCAGCTTGTAGCACGCATACGCCCCCACAGCCATGAAGCCCCCCGTGCCCAGCGACACCTGCCCGGCATACCCGGTTAGGATGTTCAGACCCAAAGCAGCAATGGCATAGATCAGGAACGGCGCAAACACGGCATTGACCCAATAATCGTTGATGAAGAACGGGACGACCAGAAAGGCCACAAACATCAGAATATAGTATCCCATCCGATCCAGCCGGATCGGGAAGGTCTGGTTGTCGTCACGATAGGACGTTTTGAAGTCACCTGCTTCGCGGTAAAACATGGATCAGACCCTCTCGATGATTTTTTCGCCAAACAGGCCTTGGGGCCTGAAGATCAGGAAAACTAGTGCCAGCACATAGGCGAACCAGTTCTGGGTTGCGCCGCCGATCATGGGACCGATGGCAAACTCGAACAGTTGCTCACCGACACCAATAATCAGACCGCCGACAATCGCGCCGGGGATCGAGGTAAAGCCACCCAGCATCAGAACCGGAAGCGCTTTCAACGCGATCAGCGACAGGCTGAACTGTACCCCGGACTTGGCGCCCCACATGATACCCGCGACCAAGGCCACGAAACCGGCGATCGACCAGACCAGAACCCAGATGAAACGCAGCGAAATGCCAACCGACAACGCCGCCGAGTGATCGTCTGCGACGGCCCGCAGGGCACGACCTTGTTTGGTGTATTGCGAGAAGATCACCAGCGACGTCACAAGAAGCGCCGCGACGATTGCCGCCACAATATCCAGGTTGTCGATGAAGAACCCGTAGCCAAACATATTGTATGTCGCCTCGTCTATCGCGAGGTTCATCCCCTGCGGCAGACCGACATCAAGCGCCTTGATCTCTGACCCCCACATGATGTCGCCAAACCCTTCCATGAAATAGGCCAGACCGATGGTCGCCATGAACAGGATAATGTCCGGTTGTCCGATCAAGTGTTGAAGGATGTATTTCTCAACAATATAGGCGAAAAGCACCATGACGCCCGCTGCCAGAATGATCGCGATGATCGACGGTACGTGCCATGGAAAGTGATGAATATCGGTGCCAAAGACCGCGTTGATCAGGTGACTGAACGGCACCTGACCCTGTTGGATACCAACCAGCGTAAGAGCCGCAAACAGCGCCATCACACCTTGAGCATAGTTGAAAATGCCGGAGGCCTTGAAGATCAAGACAAACCCCAGCGCGACCAGCGCGTATAGCACCCCGGCCATCAGGCCGTTCAGGGTGACTTCCATCGCAAAGAGTAGCTGTTCAGGCATAAGTCCCCCCTTAATCGTGTGCCACGCCAAGATAGGCGTCGATCACATCCTGGTTGTTGCGCACCTCGTCTGGTGTGCCGTCCCCGATTTTCTTGCCATAATCCATCACGACCACACGGTCGGACAGATCCATCACCACACCCATATCGTGTTCGATCAGGGCGATGGTGGTGCCAAACTCGTCATTCATGTCGAGGATGAAGCGCGACATGTCCTCTTTTTCCTCGACGTTCATGCCCGCCATGGGCTCGTCGAGCAAAAGAAGCGACGGTTGAGCCGCCAATGCGCGGGCCAGTTCGACCCGCTTTTTCAGGCCATAAGGCAGGCGTCCAACCGGCGTTTTGCGGATGTGCTGGATTTCTAGAAAGTCGATGACCTTCTCGCAAATCTCGCGGTTCGCAATTTCTTCGCGTTCCGCCTTACCTTTCCAGATCGCCTGCTGAAACAGGTTCGCCTTCATGTTGTTCAGACGGCCGGTCATGATGTTGTCCAGCACGGTCATCCCGTCAAACAGCGCGATGTTCTGGAAGGTCCGCGCCAAGCCTTGCCGCGCAACCTGATAAGGCTTCATCGGAGGGCGCTTCGACCCACGGAACCAAACTTCGCCTTCCTGTGGTTTGTAAAACCCGGAAATCACGTTCAACATCGAGGATTTACCAGCCCCGTTGGGGCCGATGATTGCGCGGATTTCGCCTTCGCGGATGTCAAAGCTGATGTCTTTGATTGCCACCACACCGCCGAACCGAAGCGTGATGTTTTTCAAATCCATCACAACCCCGCCAATGGTGCGGCCGTCTGCGGTGACATAGCTGTCTGCGCTGTCGGCGTTCATGTCGGTCGCTGTCGTCATTCTGCCGCCATCCCCTGTTCTTTGCCCACAACAGCCGCATCGCGGATGTCGAGTGTCGCTTTGATCGAGCCTTTGCGGCCATCCTCATAGGTGACTTCGGTCTCGATGAATTGTTCAGATTTTCCACCGTAAAGTGCTTCGATCAGTGGGGCGTATTTCTCCTCGACGATCTTGCGGCGCACTTTCCGTGTCCGGGTCATTTCGCCGTCATCGGCATCCAATTCTTTATGCAGGATCAGGAAACGGTGAATCTGGCACCCTGACAGCATCTCGTCCTCGGCAACCGATTTGTTGACCGCTTCGACATGCTCTTGAATGGTCGACAACACTTGCGGATGACCGGCAAGCTCCTGATACGACGCATAGGCCACGTTGTTACGTTCTGCCCAGTTGCCGACGGCTGTCAGGTCGATATTAATGAATGCTGTGCACATATCCCGATCATTGCCGAACACCACCGCTTCCAGAATGTCAGGATAGAACTTCAATTTGTTCTCGACATATTTCGGTGCGAACAAACGGCCATCAGCCATCTTGCCCACATCTTTGGCGCGGTCGATGATCCGCAAATGCCCGTTCGTTTTGTCAAAGAAGCCCGCGTCACCGGTCGCAACCCAACCTTCCGAGTCTTTGGTGTCGGCCGTGCTTTCAGGGTTGTTATAGTACTCAACAAACGTGCCAGGGCTGCGATAGAAGATCTCGCCATTGTCCGCTAACTTGAGTTCAACACCAGGGGCTGGGACACCAACAGTATCGTTGCGCACTTCGCCATCGGGCTGCACGGTGATGAACACCGTGGCTTCGGTCTGACCGTAGAGCTGCTTCAGGTTGATCCCCATCGAGCGGTAGAACTCGAAAATCTCGGGACCGATCGCTTCACCGGCAGTATATCCAACACGGATACGTCCAAAGCCAAGTGTATCCTTCAATGGACCATAAACCAGAACGTCGCCGCAGCGATATTTGAAGTAGTCGTGCGCATTGCCACGATACAGCTTCAGGCCAATCGGGTCTTTCGCTTTGAAATGCTTGCGCACATCCTTGCCATGGCGCAATTTGGCAAATCCCAACCGGATGACATTTTCAATGACCGTTTCGGTCGCGAAACCAATACCCATCGCATAGCGGAAACCATGGCGAATCTTTTGCTCAAGGGTCTTTTTCTGGGTCGTGACCTTGCGACGCGGCATGCCGAATTTCTCGCCCGCGCCCTTCTTGGCAAAGTCCATGAAATGGTGAAACAGCGCGTATTTCAGATCGCCGCTATCTTCCATGCGGATCATCACATTGGTCAGCTGTGTTTCAAACACCCGCGGCGGTGCAAAATAGTATGTCGGACCGATTTCGCGCAGGTCCGTCATCATGGTTTCAGGGCTTTCCGGGCAGTTCACACAGAACCCGCACCACATCGCCTGACCCAGCGAAAAGATGAAGTCACCCACCCACGCCATCGGCAGATAGGCAAGGATGTCCTCGTTAACGCCCAGATTGTCGAAACCCGAGGTGTTCTTGGCGCTTTCGATAATGTTACGGTTTGACAGAACCACGCCCTTCGGACGACCGGTGGTGCCCGATGTATAAAGCATAACGCAGGTGCTGTCGTAATTCAGTTCAGCCTCACGGGTGGCCATTTCGCCTTCAAGGCGGGAACGGGCCGCACGGCCTTCTTCCTGAATGTCATGATACCAGTGCAAGTGGCTGTGGTCGTACTTCCGCAAGCCGCGCTTGTCGTAATAGATCACATGCTCGATGTGCTTGACGTTATCCTGCACCTCGATGACCTTGTCGACTTGCTCCTGATCGCCACAGATCACGAACCGTGCGCCGCAATGGTCCAGCACGAACTCCATCTCTTCAACGACGGCATCTTGGTACAGAGGAACCGGGATAGCGCCAGCCTTTTGCGCCGCAACCATAGCCCAGTAGTGGGCCGGACGGTTGCGCCCGATGATGGCGACATGATCGCCACGGTTAATGCCAAGCGCCAACAGCCCTAGGGTAAGGTTCTCGATTTCTTCGGCAGCTTCGGCCCATGTCCAGCTTTGCCAGATGCCAAATTCTTTTTCTCGATAGGCTGGGCGATTCCCATACGTCTTCGCGTTCCGCGCCAGCAGCGCGGGAACGGAAGCAAAGTCGCCTTGAGCGGCTAGTTCCTGTGACAAATTTTCCTCCCACCGTCGGTACGGGCGACGTTCCCAAGTGCAGAGCGAATCTTACCCTACAACTCTGACTATAAAATCTTGGTGGTCAAAGGTTTCGGCACTTTTTCGAAATCCTAACGAATTGTTACACGGCTGACTCCGTGCAGGGACCCGGTCTGAAACACCTTTTCATAAGGCGGCGCAGGTGCTAGCGAACAAGGAACAGGAGGCACCGTTGGCAAATAATTCAACCGAAACCTCGGCCCTGACCCAAGCCGGTTTGAATCTTATTCAGCAGGCGCTTTCCATTTACGACCGAAAGCTGCAACTGGTCGTCGGTAACCGCCAGTTTCAACAGATGTTCGATCTGCCCGATCACCTTGTCACCGCTGGGGCAGAGTTTTCCGACACCATCCGATTTTTGGCCGAACGCGGCGACTATGGCGCCGTAGGGGACATCGAATCTTTCGTGAAATCGCGCGTTCAACAGGCGCTGGCATTCGAGCCGCATTATATGGAACGCACACGCGCCAATGGGCGGGTGATCTCGGTCGAAGGACATCCGTTGTCGCAGGGTGGCTGGGTCACGGTTTACACGGACATTACACCAATCAAGCGGCAAGAAGCATTGCTGCGCGCACGGTCAGAAGAATTATCCGATCAGGTGCTCGCCTACACGGAAGAGCTGACGCAAACCAACCGGGCGCTGGCCTCGGCCAACTCGGCGTTGGAAGAAACCAAACGCGAATTGACCGAAATGGAAAGTCGCACCCGCCTGACCGCCGAAATGATGCCAGCCCATATCGCACGCATCGACAGGGATCGGCATTACACGTTTTCAAACCGTCGCTTGGGGGACGTGATGCCCGGGCGCCCCACTGACCTGATCGGCCTTCATGCAAGCGAAGCACTGGGCGATGAATTTTACAGCCGCATCTCGCCCTATTTTGCCCGCGCTTTTACCGGAGAGCCCAGTGTGTTCGAACTGGTCGATGATGCATCTGGCCGTCGCATTCGAGTTGCACTGACCCCGGACCATGATGACGATGAAATCACCGGCGTATATATCCTGTCGATGGACATCACACAGGAAGCACAAGCTCGCGCTGCGCTTATGCAAACCCGGAAACGCGAACTGGCCGCGCAACTCACGTCGGGCGTGGCGCATGATTTCTCGAACCTATTGACCATCATCCTTGGGCTGCAAAGCCAACTTGCCCAGATGCCGCTGGATGATGATGCAAAAAAGATAGTCGCTGCCACCACCGGAGCCGTGCGCAGGGGGGGCACATTGCTGGATCGGATTGCCTCAATCTCGGGTAGGCGCGAGTTGCATTTCGAACCAACCCTTGTGCCGGATATGCTGCGGGGCTTGGAAACGCTGGCCCGGTCTACACTGCCCGATGCGATCGACTTAAAGATTGATGTATCCGACCTGAGCGATCCAATCGTCCTAGATGCAGGCGCCGTACAGGACGGCATACTGAACCTGATCCTGAATGCCACGCATGCAATCGGTTCAAAACCGGGCAGTATTCACCTGACCGCGCGCCCGATCCGCGAAACTTGGGTGGAGTTTCGTGTAACAGATACCGGTCCCGGTTTCGCACCCCAAGCCTTGGAACACGCTCTTGATCCATTTTTTACCACTAAGGGCGGCGAGGGTTCGGGTTTGGGCTTGTCGATGGTCTATGACCAGACAAAGGTGGCCGGTGGGCAGTTGAAGCTGTTCAATTCATCCGAAACCGGTGGGGCTGTGGTGTCTGTGCGCCTTCCGCTTCGCAAACCGCTGCAACCCATTTCACCGCGCCTTGTCCTGCTGATCGAAGATAACGAAGACATCCGCACATCCGTTCGCGAGATGCTAACCACCATGGGCCATCAAGTGATCGAAGCAACATCAGCAGAAGAAGCGCTGGGGCTGATCGATCTGGACGGGCTTGGCCTGATTCTCAGCGATGTGATGTTAGAGGGCACTCAAACCGGGCCAGAGCTATTGAAGGGGTTGCGTGCAGCGGGGATAGATGTCCCAATGCTGGTTATGACATCCCTTCCAGCCGATGACCCACGCCGTGCCGAAGCCGGTTTTCCCGTTCTTCCCAAGCCCTTCACCAGGGGAGAGCTGGCCACATTTCTATCAGACGAGGTTCGGACATGACCCAGCCCATGGTTGCCATCCTCGATGACGAACCAGAAATTCGCCGAATGCTGTCTAATGCGCTTGAGGATGCGGGCTTTCGCACTGCCAGTTTCGCCCGTGCCACGGAATTCGAGGCTGCACTGAACACCATGTCACCCGATGTGTGTCTTGTGGACCTTGGCCTGCCGGATCGCGACGGGTTGACACTGGTGCACCGATTGGCGCTGGAAAGCGGCGCGTCGGTGATTATCATTTCCGGTCGCACGCAGGTACAGGATCGGGTGACCGGGTTGGAGCTGGGCGCCGACGACTATATCGTAAAACCATTCGAGCCGTCCGAGGTCGTCGCCCGTGTTCGCGCCCGTTTGCGCAGCCCGAAATCAGGTGTGAAATCATCGCAAACTGCACGCTTCAACGGCTGGACCGCCCATTTCGACCGCTACATTCTGGAAGATAACAGCGGTGAAGAGACGGCCTTTTCACATGCCGAAGGCGAGGTGCTGCGCCTGTTCCTTGACGCCCCCAAACGCCTGATCTCTCGCGCGCAGATGCAGGAAACACTGGGCGGCGTCGCTGGCGAAAGCTTCGACCGCGCCATGGACGTCCGCATTTCGCGCCTGCGCACGAAGCTGAAGGAAGATCCCAAAAACCCTCGCCTGATCAAAACGATCTATGGTGCCGGATACATATTCCTAGGGGATGTAAATTGGGGTTGAGGGCTAAGGCAACTTAAATCGCCGTTGATTTTTTGCGACATTTGACCAACAGAGGAACGCTCCAGATGGATTTTTTTGCACTCGCATTCTACGCATCAGTCTGCAGTGTTCTAAGCGTTGTTGCACCAAGCTTTCCACGCCCGCTACACCGTCTTGGCTTGGGTGCGGCGGTCGGAGTAATTGCAGCCGCAGTCCTGCCATGGATAAGGGCGCAGTTGGGCATGTGAATTCTTGAACCTGCTTTCGGTCAAGTTCAAAGCAACCACAATTGGAACAAGGTCTTGGCTACTCCGCAGCGACTGACATGACTTTCTCAACCTTCACCGCAGCAAACTTCATTTCTGCAATCTTGCCGTAGGGATCCAACGCTGGGTTGGTCAACATATTGGCCGCTGCTTCGACATAGGCAAAGGGCAGGAACACCATGTTTTCGGCGACGCCATAGTCCGACCGCACCATCACCTCGATAGAGCCGCGGCGTGTGGTCAGGCGGATCATGTCGCCCGGTTCGACCCCCATTTCACGCAAGGTTTTCGGGTTCATTGAGCAGTTGGCCTCGGGCTCGATCGCGTCCAGCACGGTGGCGCGGCGGGTCATTGATCCGGTGTGCCAATGTTCCAACTGCCGCCCGGTGGTCAGGACCATCGGATAGTCAGCATCGGGCAGTTCGGCGGGCGGCAAGATCGCGGCGGGTGTGAAGCGCGCGCGTTTGCCTTCACGTGGGAAACCGTCGCCAAACACCACCGCTTGCCCCGGATCCTCGGGGGACAGTGAAGGATAGGTGACAGCGTTCTGTGCTTCAAGCCGGTCCCATGTAATGTTGTCGAGCGACGGCATCACGCGGCCCATTTCGGCAAACACTTCGCTGGGATGGGTATAGGTCCAGTCCAGGCCCAGACGTTTCGCAAGCTCAATGGTGATCCACCAATCCTCTTTCGCCTCACCCGGAGGCGGGACGGCGGGACGGCCCATCTGGACCTGCCGGTTGGTGTTGGACACGGTGCCGACTTTCTCGGCAAAGGCGGCGGCGGGCAAGACCACGTCGGCATAGCTGGCGGTTTCAGTCAGGAAAATATCCTGACTCACCAAAAACTCCATGCGCTGCAACGCTTCGCGAACATGGGTGATGTCGGGGTCTGACATGGCCGGGTTTTCGCCCAGGATATACATACCCTTGATCTTGCGATCATGGACCGCATCCATGATCTCGACCACCGTCAGGCCGGGCTTGTCGGACAGGTTGTCCACACCCCACTCGGCACTGAACTCGGCCAGAACGGCGGGGTCTTTCACCGATTTGTAGTCGGGCAGGAACATCGGGATCAGGCCCGCATCTGACGCGCCCTGCACGTTGTTCTGCCCGCGCAAGGGGTGCAGCCCGGTGCCCGAACGCCCGACATTGCCGGTCATCAGCGCAAGCGAGATCAGACAGCGGGAGTTGTCGGTGCCATGCACGTGCTGGCTGACACCCATTCCCCAGAAGATCATCCCGGCCTTGCATTTGGCAAAGGTGCGGGCGGTTTCGCGCAGGGTATCGGCGGGGATGCCGCAGATCTCGGCCATCTCCTCGGGCGGGAAGGCGCGCAGATGTTCGCGCATCGCCTCCCAATTCTCGGTGTGCTTGGCGATATAGGCGTCGTCGGTCAGCCCTTCTTCCGCGATCACATGCATAATTGCGTTCAGCATCGACACGTCGCCGCCCGGCTTGAACTGCAACATATGCGTCGCGAACCGGCTAAGTGACGTGCCGCGCGGGTCCATCACGATCAGCTTGCCGCCGCGCTTGGTGAATTGCTTGAAATAGGTCGCCGCGACCGGGTGGTTTTCGATCGGGTTGGACCCGATGACGATCGCCACGTCCGCGTTTTCGATCTCGTTGAAGGTGGCAGTTACCGCGCCTGAGCCTACGTTTTCCAGCAAAGCCGACACAGAGGACGCGTGGCACAGCCGGGTGCAGTGGTCGACGTTGTTATGACCAAAGCCTGCGCGGATCAGTTTCTGGAAAAGATAGGCCTCTTCATTGGTGCATTTGGCCGATCCGAACCCGGATACTGCGTCGCCGCCATGGGTGTCGCGCAGCTCGGCAAGCCCGTTGGCGGCGAAATCCAGCGCCTCATCCCAAGTTGCCTCGCGGAAATGGGTCAGCGGGTTGGCGGGATCCACATTCAGACCCTTGGGCGCGCCTTCCTTGCGGATCAGGGGTTTGGTTAGGCGGTGATCGTGATTGATGTAGTCAAACCCGAACCGACCCTTCACACACAAACGACCTTCATTGGCGGGGCCATTGATGCCTTCGACATAGACGACCTTGTCATCTTTCACACGCAAGCTCACCTGACAGCCAACTCCGCAGAAGGGGCAGACGCTTTCAACTTCGCGGTCAAAATCTTCGGTATCGGTCACGTTGGCGGGCATCAACGCGCCGGTGGGGCAGGCCTGCACACACTCGCCACAGGCCACGCAGGTGGATGCACCCATCGGGTCGGCAATGTCAAAGACCGGATAGGCGTCATGCCCCCGACCCGCCATGCCAATCACGTCGTTGACCTGAACTTCACGGCAGGCGCGCACACATAAGTTGCATTGAATGCAAGCGTCCAGATTGACACTCATCGCCACATGGCTGTCATCCAGAAGCGGGATGCGTCCAACTTCTAGTTTCGGGAAGCGGCTGGTTTCCACGCCGGTCAAATCCGCCATGTCCAACAGATGGGACGACGCATCATGAGCCTCTGCTGGCTGGTCGGCCATCAGAAGCTCGACAACCATCTTGCGGGCTTGACGCGCACGGGCATTGTCGGTGGCAACAATCATACCTTCGGCAGGTTCACGGATGCAGGACGCCGCCAGCACGCGTTCGCCTTCAATCTCGACCACACAAGCGCGGCAGTTTCCATCGGCGCGCAGGTCCGGCACATCCTTGTGGCACAGATGCGGGATCAGGGTGCCCTGGCGCTTGGCGACATCCCAAATGCTTTCGCCTTTGCGTGCCGTAACCTCTTGCCCGTCCAAGGTGAACTTGATGCCGTCGCTCATGGAAACCTCCGTCTTAGTTTGGACAGTATAAACCACGTGACGCGGCCCGTCAGTCTTTCAATCCCGACACCCCACGCCGATTTTGCGCCAGACCCCCTTTTCGAATTGGATCCAATTCACTAGCAATGAGCCGAAAGGATTCCCCATGACCACGATCACACTGGTCCGCCACGGACAAGCCAACAACACGGCGACAGACGAAGCCGGTTATGACCGCCTGTCCGATCTGGGCCGCCAACAGTCGCGGTGGCTGGGCGAATA
The DNA here is from genome assembly GCF_023016085.1 of Aliiroseovarius sp. F47248L. Classification (NCBI taxonomy): domain Bacteria; kingdom Pseudomonadati; phylum Pseudomonadota; class Alphaproteobacteria; order Rhodobacterales; family Paracoccaceae; genus Aliiroseovarius; species Aliiroseovarius sp. F47248L. Next base: position 2,562,558 of record NZ_JALKBF010000001.1, read on the forward strand.
CATGCGCGAGACCGGGCAGCGTTACAGTAAGGCCTATATTGGCACGCTGACGCGACACCGCCAAACCGCGCAGGAATGGGGGGCCGAGGATTTTACGCAAGACGCACGGCTGGACGAGGTGCGGTATTTCGACCTGTCCGAAAGGATGCACACCCAGTTTGGCATCCCGCATCCGCGCACGCATGAAGATTTCATTGACCACCTGCCGCTGACATTCTCGGCATGGCAGGAAGGCAAGATCGACAATGTGCCCGAAACCTTCCACGATTTTCAAACGCGTGTCAGCGACGTGATTCACGACATCGCTGAACGCGGCGAGGATGCGATCATTTTCACCTCTGGCGGGTTTATTGGCATGGCAACACGAGTGGTCATGGGGCTTGAGATTGGGGCATTTACCCGCACGATACTACCGATCATGAACAGTTCGGTCCACCGGATGCGCTTGACGCCTGCGGGGCTGAGCCTGATCCAGTTCAACGCGGTGCCACATCTGGAACCCACTGACCGCCACCACGCGCAGACGCATTTTTAAGGAGCTTCGTCCATGACACATCTTTGGGTTCGCGCCGAACAACGCCCCAACGAAGATCGCGTGGGTTTGACGCCCGATGGCGCGAAAGCGTTAATTCATGCCGGCCTGCGCGTGACGGTCGAAGAAAGCCGGGTCCGCGCCATCGGCATCGACGGCTACCGCGACGCAGGCTGCGAGATTGCGCCGGAAAACAGTTGGCCCAACGCGCCGCGCGATGCGATCATCTTCGGCCTGAAAGAATTGCCAGAGGACGGCACACCCTTGCCCCACCGCCACATCATGTTCGGCCACGCATTCAAAGGCCAGCACTCTGGCCGCGCGTTGCTGGAGCGGTTCAAGGCAGGTGGGGGCACACTTTATGACCTCGAATATCTGGTAGATGAAACCGGACGCCGTGTGGCGGCGTTCGGTTACTGGGCCGGGTTTGCGGGCGCAGCGGTGACCCTAAAAGCATGGGCCGCGCAACAGCACGGAAAGCTGTGTGGTCCGGTCGGGGCCTACAAGAACAAGGACGCGTTGCTGAGCGAACTTCGCTCTGAACTCGACGCAACCAACACCCCGCGCCCGACCGCCATTGTGATCGGCGCCCTTGGCCGCGTCGGAACAGGCGCGTCTGACCTGATGGAAGCGATGGGCGCCACAGTCACTAAGTGGGACATGGCCGAAACCGCCAGCGGCGGTCCCTTCCCCGAAATCCTCGACCACAACCTGTTCATCAACTGCATCCTCGCCGGGCCACAAACCCCCGTGTTCGTGCCGCGCGACGCGCTGTCGGCAGGCCGCAAACTGACAGCCATCGGCGATGTGGCCTGCGACCCAGACAGCGACTACAACCCGGTGCCGGTCTATGACAAAGCGACCAGTTGGGACGCCCCGGCCCTGCGCGTGGCGGAAAATCCCGTGCTGGATGTGATGGCAATCGACAACCTACCGTCTATGCTGCCCTTGGAAAGTTCCATCGACTACGCCGGACAGCTTCTGCCGTCGCTTCTGACCCTGACCGATCTGACAACGGGGGTCTGGGGCCGTGCCGAGGCGACGTTCCGCACCCATATGAAGGACATCTGATTTGGAAACCTTGATCGGCAGCACCGCCGGCGTCATCAGCACCATCTGCTGGCTGCCACAAACCCTTCGGGCATGGCGCACGCAACACACGGCCGACTTGTCCCTGCCAACAAATATGATGGTCTTCGCCTCGATCGCGTTGTGGCTGGTCTATGGCCTGATGCTCAACGCGTGGCCTATGGTCATTGCAAACGCAATTGCCTTGGTGATGGTGGGATCTATCATCACCGCCAAACTGAAATTCGGCTGAAAGGAAGCCCTGATATGACAATCCATTGGTGTGGCACCGGCCTGTCGGCCATCCCCGGCCTGCGTCGCCTATTAGATTCCGGCCGCAACGTCGTTGTCTGGAACCGGACCGTCGACAAGGCGCGCGAGGCTGTTGGCGATCTGACTGACAAGATACGTCCCTTCGATCTGGACGCCGTGACCGCCGCCCTTGCCCCCGGCGACATCGCGGTGTCGATGCTGCCCGGCGATCTGCACGTCCCCTTGGCCCAACGCTGCCTTCAGAAAGGCGCGCATTTCGTGTCCTCCAGCTATATCTCGCCCGAGATGCGCGCGCTGGACGAAGACTTCCGCGACGCTGGTCTGGCTTGCGTGAACGAGATCGGGCTGGACCCCGGCATCGACCACCTGATGGCCCACTGGCTTGTCGCCGATTATCGCGCGTCAGATGCCTTTGACCCGGACAACACGCTGAGTTTCATCAGCTATTGCGGCGGCGTGCCGAAAATCCCGAACCCATTTCGCTATAAGTTCAGCTGGTCGCCGCTGGGTGTGCTGAAAGCCCTGCGTTCGCCCTCACGCTCGATCAAGGACGGCAAACCGTTGGACGTCGCGCGGCCTTGGGATGCGATCTCGTCCTATGACGCGCCTTTGCAGCAGGTCGAAAGTTTCGAGGTCTATCCCAACCGCGACTCGATCCCGTTCATGGAGGACTACAAGTTCGACCCCAATTGGAACGTCGACACTTTCGTGCGCGGCACATTGCGCCTGAACGGCTGGACCGAGGCGTGGAAAGACGTGTTTGCCGAGGTCGAGACGCTGGAAGGCCCAGAAGGCGACGCACGCCTGAAGGAAATGTCCGACCAGTTCTGGCGCGACAATGCCTATGACGAGGGCGAACCTGACCGCGTAATCATGTGCGTTGCTTTGAAGGCGGAAAAAGACGGCGAAACGGTCTACCACAAGACCTATGTGATGGACGCTTGGGGCGACGAACGCGGCACCGCCATGGCACGGCTGGTATCAACCCCCGTCTCACTCGCCGTCGAGATGATCCGTGACGGCAAAGCCCCCGCCGGGGTCTCCGCCGCCTCCGCCGACCCAGAGATGATCGAGGCATGGATGGGGCATGTAAGGGAACTGGCTCAGCATGTTGAGGTGGTAGGACATGGGTAACAATGGCGATTGGCCGCAACGCGGACAAAGCAGCCGCCAATGCTGAAGCCACGAACGCCCATTTCTCTCAACTGACGGCAACCTATCTGTGATGCAGGATGCGCCCGATGGTGTTCATCAATACTTGTGCGGCGAGTGTCGATGTGCACCCCGTTGGATCGTAGTCAGGCGCAACTTCGACCAGATCCACGCCCACAATGCTTCCACGCTGTGCAAGCCCATCGATCAGTTCCAACACCTCGTAATAGATAAACCCGCCGTGGCTGGGCGTGCCGGTTCCGGGTGCAATTGAAGGGTCGAAGGCGTCGATATCGATCGTCAGGTAATAGCGGGCAGCCTCTGGAATGCGATCCAGCATGCCCTCGACACCCAGTTTTCGGAACTGGCGTACAGATTGAATGTCCGATCCCATTTCGCGGGCATCGACATATCCATCGCGTGCGGTCGAGGATACGTTGCGAATGCCGATTTGGCTCAGGCCCGTCACATAGGGCTTTTCAGCCGCGCGACGCATCGGATTTCCATGGCCAAACCTTACGCCGTGGCGTTCATCGACAAAATCAAGATGCGCGTCGATCTGCACTACGTGGATGGGCCCTTGATCGTCAAAGGCGTTGATACAGGGGATATTAACCGAATGATCGCCACCCATGACGACGGGAATTGCGCCTGCTGCAAGAATTTTGCGAACACCATATTCGATATTCGCGTGGCTTTTCATCGTATCGGTATGAATAATATCCGCATCACCGATATCGACGATCTTGACCTTCGATGGTTCCAGATAAGTTATGTCATCCTCGTGATCATACGCGCCCGCATGACCGAAGGAAAAGAGCGTGGAGGCTTCGCGGATGGCGCGCGGACCCATGCGGGCCCCTGAACGCCACTGGCACCCGAAATCAAAAGGGGCACCCAGAACGGCCACATCTGCGTCTATTGCATTCCAGTCTTCGATATAGGGATATTTGCCAAACGTACAAATTCCGACAAACGGAAGGTTAAGGCGCCCACCCTCATATCCATGTTCCGACATTTTCGAGTCCCCTTTCATTTGTTGGAATAGCGTAGCGCGAAACCATTCTCAGAAAAACCTCGAAGGCTTATGTCGGAGCTATCATGAAATGCGTGAAGCGGAGGTTAGACGCACCGTAGAACTCTGCGAAGGGGGACTCAATGCGACCATATCAGATGTCAACGACACTTCACCCCTTCCCAATCGGCACCACATTCTCAGCCCCATCGGATAGTTCCTCAAAATCAAAGTTATCCAAGCGCGCTGCGCGTTTGCCGGCGCGCTCCGCCGCCGTCGTAATCCCCTCAACATCCCGCCGCGCCTGATCGAAATGGCTTTCCAGCTTACCCGCGCGTTCGACCACCAGTTCGACGTCGCGGTGAAGGTGTTTCAGCATCTTCCTGATCTCGCCTGCCTGTTCACGCATCCGCGCGTCCTTCAGGATTGCGCGCATGGTGTTCAGGGTCGCCATGCAGGTGGTGGGCGAGACGATCCAAACGCGCGCCTCGAACCCTTCGCGGACCAGTTCGGGAAAGTTGGCGTGCAGTTCGGCATAGACGGCCTCGGACGGCAGGAACATCAGGGCGCCGTCTGCGGTTTCGCCTTCGATGATATATTTCTCGGCGATGGCCTTGATATGCGCCTTGACCGCGATGCGCATGGACTTTACCGCCTCGTTCACCTCGTAAGGCGTGTCCGCGGCGCGCAGGGCTTCATAGGCTTCCAACGGGAATTTTGAATCGATCACGATCGGCCCCGGCGGGTTGGGCAGATGGATCAGGCAATCAGCGCGTTTGCCGTTAGACAGGGTCTGTTGTAGGTCATAGCTGTCTTTGGGCAGCGCCTTGGACACGATGTCGTGCAGCTGTATCTCGCCAAATGCGCCACGCGTCTGCTTGTTTGACAGGATGTCCTGAAGGCTCAGCACATCGCCCGACAGCCGCGTGATATTGTCCTGCGCCTTGTCGATCACCGCCAGCCGCTCCTGCAACTGCGTCAGGCTTTGGGTGGTCTTCACCGTGTTGCCTTGCAGGCTTTCCTTCATCCGCTCCTGCAACTCGGACATAGCGCGCGCGGATTTCATCGCGTTGTCGTGCAGGCGGTCGTTCATCTGCTGCTGCACATGGGCAAGCCGCGTTTCCATCGCCTGCAAGACCTGCGCCTGCCCGGTGGACTGAGCATCCGATACCGTGCGCAACCCGCCTGAAAGCTGATCTTGCCCTGCGCCAAGCACCTGCACTGCTTGGCCAAGACCGCCCATATCGCGGGCAAGGTCTTGGGCCACGCGTGCCGATTGCCCCGCCCGGCGCACCACGACGATAAGCAGGACGAACATGACCAGCGCTAAGAATGCTCCCCCGATGGTCGCCAGAACCAGCGGGTCGGTCAGGTCATAAGTGGTATCACCAATCTGGATCATGTGCGGCCAAACAGCCTTTCGATATCTGCAAGCTTCAATTCGACATAGGTGGGGCGACCGTGGTTGCACTGGCCGGAATGGGGCGTAGCCTCCATTTCACGCAGCAGGGCGTTCATTTCTTCCGGGCGCATCCAACGACCCGACCGGATCGAGCCGTGGCAGGCGACGCGCGACAACACGGCCTCGACTTTGGCTTGGACCTTGTTGCTGTCGCCAAGGTCGGCCAGTTCGTCCAGCACGTCCTTGATCATCGCGGTGGCGTTTATTTCACCCAGAATGGCCGGCGTTTCGCGCACGGCGATAGCGTCACCGCCGAAGGGTTCAATGACCAGCCCCATTTGGGCAAGGTCATCCGCGACTTCCAACAGTCGCGCCACATCACCGGAGGACAGTTCAACAATTTCAGGGATCAGAAGCGCCTGACGCGCGACACCGTTTTCGGCCATCTGGCGTTTCAGCTTCTCATACACCAGGCGTTCATGCGCGGCGTGCTGATCAACGATCACCATGCCGGTTTCCGTCTGTGCGATGATGTAGTTCACATGCAGCTGCGCGCGGGCCGCGCCTAACGGCAGAGCCTCTTGCGGGGTGCCCTGTTCCGGCTCGACCACCGGATCAAACCGGGCTGAGGGTGCGGACATCTCAGCAAAACCCGGCATGTCAGAGCCGGGGGCTTGTGTGGCATATGATTGCCGGACCACCCCTGTGCCGGGGCGGTCCATTTGATAGACCCTTGGGCCGATCGGCTCAGGGCGCATCGCGCCCAAGGTCGCGCCCGCAACGGTCGTGGATGCCCGATGCCCTGCATTCGCCAGCGCATGTCGCAACCCCGACACGATCAGACCACGCGCAACGCCGGGTTCGCGAAACCTCACCTCGGATTTTGCAGGGTGCACGTTCACGTCGACCAAATGCGGGTCGCAGGATACGAACAGTGCCGCCGCTGGATGTCGATCACGGCTGAGGAAATCGAAATAGGCCGCGCGCAATGCGCCAGTCAGCAGCTTGTCCTTCACGGGGCGACCATTGACGAACAGGAACTGCGCCACCGCCGCGCCGCGCGAATAGGTCGGCAACGCCGCGAACCCCGTCAAGCGCAGCCCATCGCGTTCCGCATCAATCTGGATCGCATTATCCGAAAAATCGCGCCCAAGGATCGACCCAAGCCGACCAGAGAGCGCGTCAAACATATCGCCAGTTTCGGGGTCGGCGCGGAAGGTCACACGGCCCTCACCGCCACCCGACACATCGCGCAGGGTGAAACCTACATTCGGTTCAGCCATCGCAAGGAACTTGATCACGTCGGTAATCGCCTGCGCCTCGGCCCTATCGGTGCGCATGAATTTCAGCCGCGCGGGTGTTGCATAGAACAGGTCGCGCAGTTCGACCACCGTGCCTCCCGACAAGGCGGCGGGTTTGACCGCACTGGTCTCGCTCCCTGCCACCCGGATCGTGGCAGCATCAAACCCATCGGCCCGCGAGGTGATGATCAGGCGACCAACCGACCCGAGCGACGGCAATGCCTCGCCCCGGAAGCCGAAGGTGTGAATGTCCAGAAGGTCCGAGCCGTCGATCTTCGACGTTGCATGACGCGACAGGGCCAAAGGCAGATCATCGGGCGCAATCCCGCAGCCATCATCGGTGACGCGAATTAGGGTCTTGCCACCATCAGCATAGGCAACCTCGACCCGCGAGGCGCCGGCGTCCAGTGCATTCTCAACAAGTTCTTTCACAGCGGATGCAGGACGTTCCACAACCTCACCTGCCGCAATGCGGTTGATTGCGGCATCGTCCAACTGGCGAATAACCGGGCGGCGATCAGAGGCGCGCGCGTGGCTTATATGGGGGCTATCCTCGGGCATACCACAAAACCTAGCATATCCCGCGCCGATTCGACCATTGCGAAATGCCTGGCGTCACACCCCTGTTCGGTTAATTTGAAACAACGCCCTCAGGCTGCCCCACCACCACAAAATGCAAGGCTTCAGGATTATACAGACGCGCGGCCACCCGATTAGCCTCTTCAAGCGTGACCGCCATTACCTGATCGTTACGAGTGGCAATGTAGTCAACGGGCAAGTCCTCCATCTGCATCGACACCATGATGTTGGCGATGTTGGCGTTGCCATCAAAACGCAGTGGATACGAACCAGTCAGAAAGGTCTGTGCGGCGGTTAACTCGTCCTGCGTGATGCCATCCTTTGCGATCCGCGCCCATTCATCGCGCGTCACCTCTATCGCTTCGGCAATAGATCCGTTTTGGCTTGAAAACTGCCCCATAATGGTCTCGGACAGATCGGCAGACACAAGAAATGTTCCGACCCCATAGGTCAGCCCGCGTTTTTCTCGCACCTCTTTCATCAAACGCGAGTTGAAACCGCGCCCACCCAACACTTCGTTCAACACAAAGGCCGCAAAGAAATCCGGGTCGTCGCGAGCGATGCCAACATGTCCGAACATTGCAACTGACTGTGGCGTGTCAAAGGGTACAACTGTGGTGCCGCCCGACAGCGAAAACTCCGCATGTGGCGGCAGGGGTGCACCCATCGCGGGCAGTCCGGCAAACAGGTCGTCCAGCAACATGCTTAGCTCTTCCGACGTGATGTCGCCGACGGCCGCAACATATATCCGATCTAGCGCAAGCGCGTCATTCAGGGCGGACACAAGATCGTCCCGCGTCAATCCCGCCACGCTTTCGACCGTCCCCGCGCGGTAACTGGCGTAGGGGTGATCACCGTAGGCCATCCTGTCCCATGTCTCGCCAGCAATCGCATTTGGGTCAGTGGTACGTGATGCAAGATGTGATATGACCTGCGCACGGACGCGGTCGATGGCTGCATCATCAAACCGCGGCTCGGTCAGTGCGGTGTGCAATAGGTCCATTGCCTCTTTACGGTTCTCGGTCAGAAACTGGGCGGACACCGTGACCGCATCATCATAGGCACCAAACCGGAACGACGCGGCCAGGCTTTCACGCGCTTCGGCAAAACTGCGCGCGTCCAGATCGCCAGAGCCTTCCTCAAGAAGACCGACCATAAAATTCACGGCTCCGCGCTTGCCAGGACGATCCAGCGAGGTGCCACCACGAAAGCGAATCTCGAGCGCGGTGAACGGTAGACTGTGTTCTTCAACCAGCCATGCGTCAATGCCGGTGGGTGAGGTTAACTCTTGAATGGCAATCTCGGCACGGGCGGGGAAAGTCACGACCACAAGCGTGACGAACGTATAAAACAGACGCATCATTTCATTTCCTCTCCGCCTTCGGGAACCAACCAGCCGGTGACGGATCGGCGATCATCAAACACCTGACGCGCAGCGTCCATTACCTGTTCTGGTGTGACGGCTTGCAACACGTCAGGCCAAGTCTGAACGTCCTCAACAGTAAGGCCAGAGGTGAGCGCACGCCCATACATCTGCGCCCGCTGCATTGCACTGTCTTGTGAATAGACCTGATCAGCGCGGATCTGGAACTTGATACGTTCAAATTGTTCTGGGTCGATCCCGGTTTCTAGAAAGCCGTCGATCTGCGCGTCGAGCGCCGCCTCGGCCTCGGCAAGGCTGGTGCCTTGGGTAGGATAGACGACCAGCGAGAACTCGGTGTCGTCCAACATAACCGAGCCATAACCAGCCCCGGCGTAAACTGCGATCGGATTTTCGAACTGCAAAGCCCGCCCCAGAACTGACGTGGCCCCGCTGCCCCCCAAAATCTCGGCCAGATAAACAAGCGCAGCTGCTTGCTCTTGCGCCCCTGTATCGCGCTCGGGCGCGATATACTGACGATAGACATAGGGTTGCGAGACCCTTGGATCTTCAAAACGCAAGCGGCGTTCAGCCAATTGCGGCGGCTCTGCGCGACGTTCGCGTTCGGTCAAATCCGGCGTGGGTTTCAGCGTGCCATAGTGCTCCTGCGCCAAGGTCTTGACTTCATCCGGCGTCACATCACCCGCGACGATCAGAATTGCGTTGTTCGGCGCATAGAAGCGCTCATAGAAAGCAAGCGCATCCTCACGCGACAATTGCGCGGCTTCGTGACGCCAGCCGATGATCGGTGTACCATAGGGATGGTTCAGATATGCCGCTGCGTTTATCTGTTCGTGAAACAACGAGCCGGGGTCGCTGTCTGTGCGCTGGGCACGTTCTTCCAAAATGACGTTCCGCTCGGTTGCGATGTCATCGTCGGTCAGGCGCAGATTGCGCATCCTATCAGATTCCATTTGCATCATCAGACCCAAACGATCTGCGGCAACACGCTGGTAATAGGCTGTATAATCTTGCGATGTGAAGGCGTTGTCGGACCCGCCATTTTCGGCAACCACGCGGCTCAACTCACCTGATTCCATAGTGTCGGTGGCTTTGAACAGCAGATGCTCAAGAAAATGGGCGATACCGGACACACCGGGTTTCTCATCCGCCGCACCTGCCCGATACCAAAGCATATGAACCACGACCGGTGCACGGTGGTCTTCGATGACCACAACCTGAAGCCCGTTGTCCAAGGTGAAATCCGTAACGCCTTCTTTGGCAAAAACGGGTGCACCCAGCCCAAGGGCCAGAATTAACGCAATCAGAAACCGCATCCGAAACTCCTGTCTGTTCGTGACCAAGTTACGCGCAGATGCGCGAGCTTCAAGGCGCACAAACAGAGTTGTGATCGCCGTCGATCAGGTTGGGGAAAGGGGCCATGCGGCCCAAATGTCATTGCACAGCAGCGGGATCAGGTGGGGCGGCAGGCGTCCAGATGCCTAAACGGCGCAAGCGTTCAAGTTCTCGGTGCTGGTTTAGTTCCTGTGCCTCATAGGCGCTGTAATAGACGTTCACGTTAAACAGCCGTTCCAACAGCTTGCCGCGATTCTCCTTACGCCAATTCAGGTCTTCCGCAGCCAGTTGGCCGCGAATGTTGGACGACACTCCATATCGGCTGGCCGCCGTGACCAGCGCACCCTCACCACCGCGCAGACCAGTATTGCGCAACTGACCACCAAGCGCGGCCACAGCATCAGCATGCGGTGTTGGGTCCGTAACGTTCGTGCCTCCTGGTGTCGGGGTTGGCAGTGCCTGATAGCTGGGCGGCTCTTGCAACGGTTTGGTTGGCAGGATCGAGAACTCATCAGGACCGGCTTGCGTGGACTTGATATTCATCAGCTTGGGATCACCACCAGAACAGGCGGTCAGAAGAATACCGGCGCAAAGAGCGGTCAAAAGTTTGACAGATGAAAATGGCATGTGACGCAAAAACCCTCGTTTCCTACCGCTTCTTAGCCCATCTGGAAACGCGCGTCACGGGGTCTTCTTCGATGACGAGAAGAGAACCAGACCAATCGCCCCAGCGAAGACAAAAATGTCCGCCACATTGAATGAAAACGGGTTCTGAATTCCGCAGCAGGACATATTCAGAAAATCAACCACGGCCCCATAAAAAATACGATCCACCGCATTGCCCAGCGCGCCACCAATCAACAGGCCTGCAGCGATGTTGGCCAGCCGGCCCAACCGCTCTTTGCGCACCCACACAAAGACCCAGACCGAGATCACAATGCTCAGCATCACAAGCACCCAACGCATGGTGGCGGCATCCGACCCGAACAGCCCGAAATTGACACCGGTGTTCCAAGCCATCTGATAGACCAGATAGGGCGGGCAGATCGGGACCACGCCAACGCGGTCCAGATCAAGGAAATAAAGTGCATGATATTTGCTGCCCTGGTCCAGAGCGAAGGCCAACACGGCAGATATCAACAACGCGCGCATGGTCGGATCAGTGCCGGAAATGGCGCATGCCGGTGAATACCATGGCAAGCCCGGCTTCGTTGGCCGCATCGATTACTTCGTTGTCACGCATTGACCCGCCGGGTTGGATCACACAGGTGGCCCCTGCAGCCGCAGCTTCCAGCAACCCGTCGGGGAAGGGAAAGAACGCATCCGAGGCCACCGCTGACCCTTTGGCAAGGCTTTCCGCTAGACCCAATTCGTCCGCCATACGCTGCGCTTTTGCGGCGGCAACATTGGCGCTGTCCAAACGGCTCATCTGGCCTGCCCCCACGCCGACAGTCGCAAGGTCTTTCACATAGACTATTGCGTTGGATTTGACGTGTTTGCCCACCTTCCATGCAAACAATAGGTCGCGCATTTGTTCATCACTCGGTGCCGTTTTGGTCACGACCTTCAGATCATCCATGCCCACATAGCCCACATCCTTATCCTGCACGAGCAAACCGCCGGACACCTGCTTATAGGCTGTCAGAGGCGCGCGTGGATCAGGCAGGCCATCGGTCAACAGCAGGCGCAGATTCTTTTTGGCGGCAAATATCTCGCACGCTTCATCAGACGCGCCCGGCGCAATCACGACCTCGGTGAAAATCTCGGTGATTTTCTTGGCAGTGTCCGCGTCCAGCGGCTGGTTCAGCGCGACAATTCCCCCGAAAGCCGATGTGCGGTCGCAGTCGAACGCTTTCTGATACGCCTCGGCCAACGTAGCCCCCTGCGCCACACCGCACGGATTGGCGTGTTTGATGATCGCAACGGCGGGGCCTTCTGCCGGATCAAACTCCGCCACCAGTTCAAACGCGGCGTCGGTGTCGTTGATGTTGTTGTAGCTAAGTTCCTTGCCCTGCAATTGCTGGGCTGTCGCCACACCGGGACGGTTCGAGCCATCAGTGTAGAACGCGGCCTGCTGGTGACTGTTTTCGCCATAGCGAAGCGTCTGTTTCCATTCGCCCGCAAAGGCGCGCCGATGAGGCGCTTTCAGTTCAAGTGCATCTGCCATCCAGTTCGAAACAGCAGCGTCATAGGCCGCCGTGCGCGCGTAAGCTTTCTGCGCCAGTTTCTTGCGGAATTTCGGGCAAGTCGATCCACCGTGCTGATCCAAGTCACCCAGCAGCTTGGGGTAGTCCTCGACATCCACCACCACACTGACGAAAGCATGGTTCTTGGCGGCGGCACGGATCATCGCGGGGCCGCCAATGTCGATGTTCTCGATGCAGGTGTCATAATCGGCGCCCGATGCGACGGTGGTCTCAAACGGATAAAGGTTCACGACCAGCAGGTCGATGGCCCAGATGCCGTGTTCTTCCATCGATGCAAGGTGTTCGTCATTGTCGCGCAGGGCCAAAAGGCCCCCATGCACCATGGGATGCAGGGTTTTGACGCGACCATCCATCATCTCGGGAAAGTCTGTAACATCAGCCACATCTTTCACGGCAACACCAGCTTCACGAAGGGCTTTGGCCGATCCACCAGTCGACAGGATTTCAATCCCGCGCTCTTCCAATGATTTGCCCAAATCAATCAGGCCGGTCTTGTCGGATACAGAAATCAACGCGCGGCGCACGGAATGAAGGTCGGTCATGGCTGTTGGCCCCTTTGGCTCTTAACTTGGCAGTTCCGCCGTGTCACCGCGTTCAAGGTCACGCAAAACCGATGGGGTTTCCTGCGCCTTGGCCAGCGTCCAGCGGATGCGTGTCGCATAAGCCATTGCGACGCCAGATAGAACCACTTGTTTTGTCTTCCGGGGTTTCAAACGCGTCTTTTCTAAGTAAACGCTGCTTTCCAGCGCCAATTCGCCGCGGCCTTCGAAGCGGAACACCCAAATTTCGCCGGACCTCAGCGCCATCGACACGGCCGTTCCGCCCAAATCAAGGGCTGCATCGACATCAGGGTGAAGGTGGAACCGTATGCTGAACGGAATGCCCTGAAGTGAGACCTGATCCATGGCACGATCGAAACGCATCTGATCGGCATCAGATACGGCGGCCAGCGTATCCTCACCCCCGACGCCGCGACCATCCTGATCCATCTCGATCCGCCGCATATGGGTCAACCCGTGGCTTTTGGCATAGCCATCATGGGCTGCCATCACGCCGGTCAGAGCGCCTTCGTTCAACTGTTGCAGGTGAACCTGAGTCGGGGTCGAAGTCAGGAACACCTTGGCCCCGCCACCATGATGTTTCGCAGCGCCAAGGCGCGATGATGACAGTCCCGCCAATCCCAAAACGGAATGCGAAGGTGTGGCGCGTCCGGCCTTGTGCCATTCGGCCCCAAAATGCGCGCCGGAACCACAATTTACGATCAAAGGCCGCCGGCCGGAGGTCAGTTCGAACGCAAGGGTCGAAGCATGGGCGTTGGCCGATGCCAACCCAATAGGCGGGATGGCCGTGTCGATGATCAAACTGGTGCGCCCCGAACTGACACGCGTATAGCCCATCGACCGCCCCGACGCCGCACGCCCGCGCACCCCAGACGTAGCCAACGCATGATCCAACCGCCCCTCAAGACCGCGTCCACCGCCGTGAAACCGCGCCAAACCTCCATCGGCATGACGCAGCGCGCGAAGGGTTGGAGCGATGCGTTCGATCGCGTCCATATGAGGCTTCACTGATTGTCGTCCGCTTTCCGACAAAGCCAGTGCAGCCCAATTCAAAAGCGTAAACACATCCAGAAGCTCTTCTGGGTTGCGCGTCGGAATGCCGCCTTCTGCATCAATCTGATCAGCGCATTCCCGCGCAAGAGCTTTGACCGCAGGGGCCACATGCCGCTCCATACCCTCCAATGCGAGACCGGCATAGATCAACCCGGTCAATGCCTCGAACCGTGGCAATCCCGGTGATGCTGCATGCCAACGCCGGGATAAGAAAATCGTTTGCTGCCCCAGAGACCGGAAGAACGCACGGCTTTGGCCAGAATCCATTCCAGACATCAGGAAAATAGCATGGTTGATCCAACGGATCAGGCGCCGCCCGGTCAGGTCCGGCGTCCAGCCGTCTCCATCTCCACGACCATAGGTTTGGATCCAGCCCAGAACCCACGCCTGCGCCCGCTTGCGCGCTTCGCCGTCACCCACGCTGGCCAGATCATCCAGCCAGACAAATCCTTGCGTCTCTTCGGAAAACCCCTGACTGGGAGGGGTAACATCCCACAATCCAGCTTCAGGCGCATTCACTAGATGACCGGCAAACAGAAAGTTACCCGCGATCAGTTGTTTGCCGCGCGCAAAGGCCCCGATCGTGCGTGGTTCCGGTTGCGATACAAACCCTGTGGCCGGCCGCGCACGCGCAGCGCGCTTCGCCTGCCAGCGATTCGCAAAACGGGTCTTGAACCCGGAAAATCCGTCTTGATGCACCACGGGGACGCCTCGCCTCAATCATCCAACTGCGTTGAACATGGCCCCTCTGGTGGGGGCTTTGGCAAAAGCATACAGACCCGCATGACGAGAGTCATCGGTGAATTGCGCTTATATACGTCAGGCTTTGCGAAACGCTGTGATGAAGAACCCATCCATCCCGCCAAGTTCGGTGTTGAAATGCGGCAATATACGCAGCCCTTCGGGGCCAATCCAGCTGTTGTCAACACCCGGAAGACGCAGCGCATCCAGTTCGACCTGAATATCTGCATGACGTCCCAGCGCATCACGCACCTGTTCCTCACCTTCGTCGATCAGAAGACTGCACGTGCAGAAGACCAGACGCCCGCCCTGCTTCAACAGCCCGATGGCGCGGTCGATCATGTATTCCTGCAACTCGAACAGGCCGGGAAAGTCGCTTCCATCCTTGGCGTTCGGCAAATCGGGATGCCTGCGGATCGTGCCGGTTGCGGTGCAGGGGGCATCCAACAGGATCGCGTCAAACTGAGGCTCGTCAAATTCCAGCGCGTCACCAATGACCAACGTCGCCTCTAGCCCGGTGCGTGCAAGGTTTTCAGCCACGCGCTTCATCCGCACCTCGGACACGTCCAGCGCCGTCACATCCGCCCCGGTCGCCGCAAGCTGCATGGTCTTGCCACCCGGTGCGGCGCACATATCCAGCACGCGGTCGCCCGCCTTGGGCGCAAGCACCTTCGCCGGCAACGCCGCCGATGCATCCTGCACCCACCAATCGCCCGCCTCATACCCGTCCAGCCCGGTCACTTGCCCGGCGTCTTGCAGGCGCACCGAACCCGTCGGCAGCAACGTCCCGCCAAGCCGCTTGGCCAGTTCGGCCGCATCGGTTTTCGCGGTCAGATCAAGCGGCGGGGCAAGCGCCTGAACGGCCTCGATCGCCTCAACCTGCGCCTTGCCAAAATCGGCAATCAGCGGTTTGCGCAGCCATTTTGGTAGCCGCGGGACCGGCAAGCTGTCCCATTTGCCCGCCTCGTCCGCGACCTTGCGCAGAACGGCGTTAACCAGACCAGATAGCCGCTCGGTTTCGCGCGTTTCGCGGGTCGCGGCCACAAGCGAGTTCACCACGCCATGCGCGGCCCCGCCTGTGCAGATCTCGGCCACACCCAGCCGCAGAATGTTCAGAACCCGCGCAGGTGGGCGCTTTTTCAGATGCGGCCCTAACATGCGGTCGGCCCGATCCATGTTGCGAAGCGCGAGAAGGGTCAAACGTTGGGCGCGGGCGCGGTCTTCGGGGGCAACTTTGGCCAGCCGTTTCGGCAATGCCTCGGACAGCAAACGATGCTCGTCCAGCACGTCCCCCAACAAATCCACCGCGATATGTCGCGGGTCCATGGCGTTGCTCATCGGCACCCCTTTGCGTTTCATCTGCGCGCGACCTATATCATGGCACAGAAAGCCACAAGGATCAGGCCCATGTCCGACACGCCGTCAAAGCCCCATAACGACCTGCCGCCCGCCGCCAGACGTGCGCTTGCCGAAGCCGCGGAACGCCGCAAAAAGGCCGAGGCCGAGGCTAAAGCCCACCCGAAAGAATACGGCGGCCGTGACGGCCCCGAACCTGTCCGCTATGGCGATTGGGAAAAGAAGGGCATTGCGATCGACTTTTGATCGACCTTTAGGCCGTTTACAGCCCCAGCACATCCATCATGTCGTATTCGCCGGGTTTCTTGCCCTGCCCCCAAAGCGCGGCCTTCACCGCCCCGCGGGCGAAAATGGCGCGATCCGTTGCGACATGGCGCAGAACGATCCGTTCGCCGGGGGCTGCAAACATCACGTCATGTTCGCCTACAATGTCCCCGCCGCGCACCGCGTGAAACCCGATGTCACCGCGCTTACGCTCGCCAGTCATGCCGTCCCGGCCCCGGTCTGAGGCATCAACCAGATCGACGCCACGACCGGCCGCCGCAGCCTCGCCCAGCATCAGCGCGGTGCCTGAGGGGGCATCCACCTTGTGGTGGTGATGTGCCTCGATAATCTCAATGTCGAAATCTTCGTCCAATGCTTCGGCCACTTTGCGGGTCAGTTGAACCAGAAGATTGACCCCAAGGCTCATATTGCCTGCACGCACGATGGTCGAGTGCCGCCCGGCCAGTGCCAGCTTCGCCAGATCATCGTCGCTAAGCCCGGTGGTGCCGATCACATGAACCGCGCGTGCCTGCGCTGCAATCTCGGCCATGGCGACGGTGGCCGCGGGCGCGGTGAAATCAATGACCGCCTGCGCTTTGGCCATCGTCTCCAGCGGATCATCCGACACGGTGACGCCCAGCGCCTGACCGCCCATGCAGATACCAATATCCTTGCCGACCCAATCATGCCCGGAACGTTCCAACGCGCCGACCAGTCGCGCGCCCTTGTTCGCGTTGATTTCACGGATCAACATCTGGCCCATCCGGCCTGACGCACCCATCACAACAATGCCCGGCAAATCGCTCATCTTCGTCTCCTTCGCTTCATCGCTGTCTAGCGCGCTTGCCCCATCTTGGCAAAGCCCTGTTGCGAAGGCGCGCAATCGGGCCTAAATGGCCTTTATGGCAAAGAACCGATTTCATGACACAGCCGGCCCAACGCAGCGACAGCTGCGCATCGCCGAGCTGATCCGCCGGACCCTGTCCGAAGCATTGATGCGTAGCGATGTGCACGACCCCGACCTTGGGCGCATGTCGATCACAATTGGCGAGGTGCGCGTGACACCGGACCTGAGCATTGCAACCGTGTTCGCCCTGCCCTTGGGTGGCAAGGATGGCGATCTGGCGATCAAGGCGCTGGCCCGCAACAAGGGCGAGCTGCGCCGCATTCTGGGCAAGGCGTTGAAGATCAAGCACACGCCGGACCTGCGTTTCATGGTGGACGAGACCTTCGACCAGATGGACCACACCAATCGCCTCTTGTCACAGGAACGCGTGCAGCGCGACCTGTGCGCGAAAGATGACGACGAGGAAGGATCGGAGGACATCTGATGGGACGCCGCAAGAAGGGGCGGGACATTCACGGCTGGCTGGTCGTGGACAAGCCCGCCGGTGTCAGTTCGAACGCCGTGGTGAACAAGGTGCGTTGGGCGATGGACGCTAAAAAAGCGGGCCATGCAGGCACGTTGGACCCGGAAGCCACTGGCGTTCTGGCGGTCGCCTTGGGTGAAGCCACCAAGACGGTGCCTTACATCACCGACGCGCTGAAAGCCTACGTTTTCACTGTCCGGCTTGGTCAGGCGACCAATACCGATGACACCGAAGGCGAGGTCATCGCCGAAAGCGATGCCCGCCCCACCGATAACGATATTCAAGCCGCTTTGAGCCAGTTCACCGGCCAAATTATGCAGGTGCCACCGAAGTTTTCAGCGGTCAAGATCGACGGTGAACGCGCTTACAAGTTGGCCCGTGAAGGCGAAGATGTCGAGATTGCTGCTCGTCCCCTATGGGTCGAGGAATTGGTGATGCTGGACCGACTCGACGCTGATCACGTCACACTAGAGATGACCTGCGGCAAGGGCGGCTACGTCCGTTCCATCGCCCGCGATCTGGGCGAGGTTCTGGGGTGTCTCGGCCATGTTCGCGAATTGCGCCGCATCTGGTCTGGCCCGTTTGACGTCGAAAACGGCGTGAACCTTGAACTGGTCGAGAAACTGGCGAAAACCGGGGAGCTTGACGCTTATCTTCATCCGCTTGAAGACGGGTTGGCGGATTTGCCGGAACTGAAGGCGACGGACGAAGGTGCGACCCGTCTTCGCCATGGCAACCCCGGCATGGTGATTGCGTCAGATGTTGAATATGGCGATGAAGCATGGGCATCCCGAGACGGGAAAGCCGTTGCAGTTGGCACCTATCGCGCTGGTGAATTGCATCCCTCGCGGGTTTTCAACCAATAATCGCTCCGCTCATCTTCAGTCGATGATGTCACGCACAACTGGCGCCGAAGCGGGATTGTCTCCGATATCATAGGCAGACAGAATCTGGGATTGTGACCGTTTCGCTGCTTCTTCGCTTTGCGCATGAACCAATGCGATCGTATCGCCTTTTTCGACCATAGCCCCCAGCGGTAAAAGCCCGGTCAAACCAACCGCCGGATCGACCGCATCGCCTGATACGCGGCGCCCGCCTCCCAGTTCGACCACGGCCAAACCGACATCACGGGTTGCAATAGCGTTGACATGACCTGCGCTAGGTGCTGGCACTTTCCACAGGACAGGGGCAACCGGCAAATACTTTTGATGGTTCTCGACAAAATCCAGAGGCCCGCCAAGAGCAGCGACCATCTTGCCAAACCGTTCAGTGGCGCGCCCGTCATCAAGCGCCGCCTGGGCCAATATGCGTGCGCTGTCGCGATCCGCTTCGATCCCGGCTGTCACCAACATTTCACCACACAAGCCGATCACGACTTCGGTCAACCGAGCTTCTCGGCGCACACCGGTCAGAAATTCGACCGCGTTGACGACCTCGACCGCGTTCCCCGCCGCATCCGCCAACGGTTGGTTCATGTCGGTCAGAAGCGCATGGCATGGCAACCCGGCGGCACGCGCGACCTCGGTGATCGACACGGCAAGCTCGCGGGCCTTCTCAAAATCCGACATGAAAGCCCCATTGCCGAACTTCACGTCCATCACCAGCGACCCAAGTCCGGCCGCCAATTTCTTCGACAGGATCGAGGCGGTAATGAGCGCGATACTTTCCACCGTTGCCGTCACGTCCCGAATGCCATAGAACCGCTTGTCCGCCGGGGCCAGATGCGCAGTTTGCCCGATGATGGCGCAACCGACTTCATTTACCACTTTCGAGAACACAGCATTGTCCGGTGTCGCCACATACCCGGGGATTGACTCCATCTTGTCCAGCGTTCCGCCGGTATGCCCCAGCCCACGGCCCGAAATCATCGGCACATACGCCCCACATGCCGCGATGATCGGGGCTAGCATCAGGCTGACGTTGTCACCGACACCCCCGGTCGAGTGTTTGTCGACAACTGGCCCCGGCAGGCCCGACCAATCAAACACATCCCCACTGTCACGCATCGCCAAGGTCAGGGCGGCAGCTTCGTCGCGAGCCATCCCGTTCAACAGCACGGCCATGGCAAAGGCTGCGACCTGCGCGTCACTGGCGCTGTCGTTCGAAATGCCCTGTACCATCTGGGCAATCTCGTCATCTGTCAGGCAATTACCATCGCGCTTTTTTCGAATGATCTCGGATATCAGCATGGTCGCCCCTTTTTGTCTGGTGTCAGTGTCGGACCAATCGCGGGGCGGTGCAAGGGCTTGCCAATTCTGTGCGCCACAGTCAAAACACCCCTATGATTACGCGCGAATTTCAGAAGGGCGACGCCCATTCCGTCGCGGTCTATTCAGACTGCGAGAAATACCGTTACCAGCTTACCCGCGTCTGGGAACCGACGGGACGCAAGGCGCTGTTCATCATGCTCAACCCGTCCACCGCAACCGAAGTGCAGAATGACCCCACCGTCGAACGCTGCGAACGGCGTGCGCGCACTTTGGGGTTTGGGGCCTTTCGCGTCACCAACATCTTTGCCTGGCGTGACACCGATCCGCGAAATATGCGTGCGGCAACGGATCCGGTCGGACCGGCAAATGACGCTGCCATCGTGGATAGTTGCCCTTGGGCGGATCAGATCATTTGTGGCTGGGGTACGCATGGGGCTCATCTGGACCGTGGCGCGCAAGTCGAGGCGTTGCTGCGCCAGACCGGCCAACCTGCTTTTCATCTTGGTCAGACGAAGAACGGGCACCCGAAGCACCCGCTCTATATCGCGTATACCGAACAACCTCGGGAATGGTTCTGATTGTTGAAGGTCAGCCAAGCACGTTTGGCGCTACCTCAACATAGACATCATAGGTTGTTGCACCCGGCGCACCACGCAGGATCGCGACCACTTCACCATTCACGGTTACAACGCCATCCTCTCCGGTAGTTGAAGGATGGACATCATATTCCAGTGCTCCGGTGTCTTGGGTCGGATCCAAGGACACGCGCAGGAAGTCTTGACCGGGGACAAAATCCATCACTTCGGCATGATCTTCACCCGCCGCCGCATCAGAATAGATCCAAAACACGTCTTCGCCTTCGCCCCCGATAGCGATGTTGCTGCGGTCCATGATCAGCGTATCGTTACCCGAACCGCCGTCCAGCGTGTCCTGATCGCCATCTATATGCCAGTTGAAATCATGACGTTCAGCACCTCCACGTTCCATCGCGTGGCCAAGATGGTTGATGATATCATCACCCTCCCCTCCTTTCAAAGTATCGGCACCATGCCCGCCATAAAGCGCATCGTCACCCGCACCACCGATCAGAACATCATTGTCCGTTGAATTTGCACCTGCATTATCCTTCGCCTCATGCTTGCCACCGAACAGTTGATCATCCCCGTCGCTGCCAATCAGAAGGTCATCACCTGCTCCGCCATCCAGAAAGCTGTCGAGGCTGTTCGAAGCGTCCAGCGTATCATCCCCGTCACCTCCGAACCCGGCCAACACACCTTCACCCGCGGTGATCACATCGTCGCCATCATTGCCAAATAGGTAAGCAGCACCGTCTCCCGATATCAGCGAGTCGTCGCCAGCACCGCCGTCAACAACGGGCACCTCGACCTCATCGCCATCACGTAGAATGGGTGTGCCGTGAAATTCGTCGACCGAGCCCGCACCCGTGCCATCAATACCATCATCTGGCAAAAGCATGCGATCATTCGCATCTGTTAGCGACAGCTCGTCGATATCACCAAGGAAATGCCTCATATCTTCGCGCCCATAGTGCTGATCCGTTTCCGTGCCCAGCAAACGATCCAGCAAACTGGCAACTTGATGTGGGGTCTCGCCATCCCCCAACCCATTGTTTGGCTTTAGAATCGCATCGTCGACACTGATGTCCTGACCCGGAATAACTTGATCCTCGGTATTTGGTTGCAAGACCGTATCTGCATCTTCGCTGTCAGCGATGCCTCCTTCGTCAACTGCGATGAAATCACCTGGACCCGCGGGTGGAACAGGTTCAGTGCCACGACCGGCGTCGTCCTCTTCTGTATCATCATCGTCCGAGAAACCTTCGGTGAAGCTTTCTGCCATAAAGGCAACCGGCAGCAGACCCAGAAACAATAACGAAAACAACATTTTACAGCTCGCCTTCCAAAAACGCGAAAAGGTAGAACTCGCGACACGACACAGGTTGGCACAGACAACCGCTTGCGATTGTAGTCGTCTGACCGCAAACTCATAGAAAATAGTGATTACAATCTTAAATTAATGATTGGTTAACAAATGGTTAACAAGCCGGAAGAGACACGAGCGAGCGTCAGAAACAAGCTGGCCGAACGCGAGCGGGCTTTGTCGTTCGAAGTCCGAGCCCTGCGGGCCGAGGTGGAACGGATGAACAATCATCGCTTCATAAAGCTACACGATTCCCTATGGAAACTTGGTTTGTTTCAGCTTTATCGTGGTCTCGCTTTCGGCCTGGGATCGGTGCTGGGCGCATCGTTACTGGTCTCGGTTTTGCTTTTTGTGCTTTCGTCGATTGATTTCATTCCCGTGCTGGGGGATTGGGCGCAGCAGATCATTGATGAGATGCAAAGATAAGGGATCGCCAGAGGGCTGGCGTTTTTCCTTTGCGTTTTCCGGAGAATCTTCCTATACGCGCGCATCTGGTCACCGATGTGAGCAGACCTCTCCACGGGCCTTGCTGGACGACATCCCGGCCTGCGCCATTAACTCTAACTCATGAAGGAGACCCCGATGTCGATTACGCCTGAAGAAAAAACTCGCCTGATCAAAGAGTTCGGCACCAAAGACGGTGACACTGGTTCGCCCGAAGTGCAGGTTGCAATCCTGTCCTCGCGCATCGCGACCCTGACCGAGCACTTCAAAACCCATAAAAAAGACAACCACGGTCGCCGTGGCCTTTTGAAAATGGTTGCTCAGCGTCGGAAACTTCTGGACTACGCGCGCGCGAAAGATGAGGCCCGCTATCAGGACCTGATCAAACGCCTCGGCCTGCGCCGCTAAGCGTTACTCCAGAACTCGGATGAAGGGGCTGTTTCGCAGCCCCTTTTTCTTTGGCTCCACACCGCGTGATCATGCTTTACGTCAGGTTTCCCTTGATCGTTGCCCTTTTGATTGCCCATTCTCTTTGGACCAAGGAGGACACCCATGAAAGCCACACTCGCCATTTTGATCAATATGGGCACCCTGCAGAGGCTGTTTCCGTTTTGGCTTATCGGCGTGTTCGCGTTTTTCTATTGGTTCACACCTTGGTTCCTATTGGCTTTAGTGTACGGTGCCATCCTTCAGTTTTTCGTGGAATATGTGATGCATCGCTTCTTGTATCACCGCGAACCACCAACGGAACAAAGCGTTTTCAACGACCTGTATCGCAGCCATATTGGACACCACGAGTTTCCCAACGATGCCGAATACTTCACTGGCGGGGACCACTGGTATGCCTTGCGCTTTGCGATGGTCTCGCTTGCACTGCACAGCTTGGTCTTGTGGCCGTTTCTTGGGTTTGGAACCGCTGTTCTGATATCCTATGTCGCGCTGTTTGTTGGGTCGGTCAGCGCGTTTACGTTCTATGAATACTGCCACACGCTGGCGCATGTAAACGTGCCAAAAGGTTGGTTCGGCCAGCGCGTCACTCGATCCCACTTGGCACACCATTACCAAGATCACCAGGCCACCTTTCACGTGAGTTTCGGCATGGGTTGGATCGACCGCCTGTTTGGAACCAAACACGACCGCGATGTTGCCCGTAAACGGTTTGACCGCGACACGATCCTGTCGATGGGAATGGACCCGGAAGACCTGCGATTGGTGACCGCGCGAAAGGCGTTCGGGATCACCAAGCTGCCGCGCGGCAAGCTGACCCGGAACCAAGCCACCGAAAGTCCGAAGCCGTCGACCTGAGAGCAACAATCCTGTTTCCAAACCCCTGCTTTTCCTATATGGACCGCCCATCTGAGACGTGACGCTTCGACCCCGGCGCATGAAACGATAGAGGGGTCGGTGGCAATGGGGCCACCATGACAACGGGAGACCCGGAGGGCCGGGAGTGCTCCCAACTAGGAAAACATGATGTTTGATGTAACCAAAAAATCGATTGAGTGGGGCGAAGAAACCCTCACTCTGGAAACGGGCAAGGTTGCCCGTCAGGCTGACGGATCGGTCATCGCCACGCTGGGTGAGACTTCGGTCATGGCCAACGTAACCTTCGCGAAGGAACAAAAGCCCGGACAGGACTTTTTCCCGCTGACGGTTCACTACAACGAGAAATACTACGCAGCCGGCAAGATCCCCGGTGGCTTCTTCAAACGCGAAGCCCGCCCGACGGAAAAAGAGACGCTGACAAGCCGTCTGATTGACCGTCCGATCCGCCCGCTGTTCGTTCCCGGCTTCAAGAACGAAGTTCTGGTGATCTGCACCGTTCTGAGCCACGACCTTGTCAACGATCCCGACATCGTGGCGATGATCGCGGCGTCCGCTGCACTGACCATTTCGGGCGCGCCCTTCATGGGTCCGATTGCCGCTGCACGCGTGGGCTTTGAAGATGGCGAATACGTCCTGAACCCGACATGCGACGACATGCACCAGCTGCGCAACAACCCGGATCAACGTCTGGACCTTGTTGTCGCCGGTACCAAAGACGCCGTAATGATGGTGGAATCGGAAGCTTACGAGTTGACTGAAGCCGAGATGCTGGGCGCTGTAAACTTTGCGCACGAACAGATCCAGCCGGTGATCGACCTGATCATCGAACTGGCCGAAGCTGCTGCGAAAGAGCCGTTCGACTATCAACCCGTTGATTTTTCGGACCTCTATGCTGCTGTGAAAGCGGCTGGCGAAGACAAGATCCGGGCGGCCTATGGCAACACCGATAAACAAGAGCGTGTCGCAGCAATCGCTGCTGCCAAGGAAGACATCAAAGCCGCTCTGACCGAAGAGCAGCTTGAGGACGAGAACCTTGGTTCGGCACTGAAGAAGCTGGAAAGCTCGGTTGTGCGTGGCGATGTCGTGAAGACCGGCAAGCGTATCGACGGCCGTGCACTGGACACTGTTCGTCCGATCGTATCAGAAGTGGGCGTACTGCCCCGGACTCACGGTTCGGCCTTGTTCACCCGTGGTGAAACGCAGGGTTTGGTTGTAACCACGCTGGGCACCGGCGACGACGAACAGATGATCGACGCGCTGACCGGCACCTATAAATCGAACTTCATGCTGCACTACAACTTCCCGCCCTACTCGGTCGGCGAAGTGGGCCGCTTCGGTTTCACCGGTCGTCGTGAAATCGGTCACGGTAAACTGGCATGGCGTGCGCTGCAGGCTGTTTTGCCGACCCCAACCGACTTCCCCTACACCATCCGCGTTGTGTCTGAGATCACTGAATCGAACGGCTCATCCTCGATGGCATCGGTCTGTGGTGGTTCGCTGTCCATGATGGACGCGGCTGTTCCGCTGAAAGCACCAGTTGCTGGTGTGGCAATGGGTCTGATCCTGGAAGATGACGGATCGTATGCGGTTCTGACCGACATTCTGGGGGACGAAGATCACCTGGGTGACATGGACTTCAAGGTCGCAGGCACCGAAGACGGGATCACGTCCTTGCAGATGGACATCAAGGTCGCAGGCATCACGCCCGAGATCATGGAGAAAGCCCTGGCACAAGCCAAAGAAGGCCGTCTGCATATTCTTGGCGAGATGAACAAGGCGTTGTCCACCGGCCGTGAAGAATTCTCGGCCCATGCCCCACGCATCGAGACCATGAACATCCCTACCGACAAGATCCGTGAAGTGATCGGTTCGGGCGGCAAGGTTATCCGCGAAATCGTGGAAACCTCGGGTGCCAAGGTCGACATCAACGATGACGGCGTGATCAAGATCGCATCGCCAAACGGCGACGCCATCCAGAAGGCATATGACATGATCCACGCGATCGTGGCAGAGCCAGAAGAAGGTGCGATCTATACGGGTAAGGTCGTGAAAATTGTCGATTTCGGCGCCTTCGTGAACTTCTTTGGCAAACGCGACGGTCTGGTCCATGTGTCCCAGATCGAAAATCGCCGCCTGAACCACCCTTCGGACGTTTTGAAAGAAGGTCAGGAAGTGAAAGTGAAACTTCTGGGATTCGACGACCGCGGTAAGGTACGCCTGTCGATGAAAGTCGTCGATCAAGAAACCGGTGAAGAAGTCGCGCCTGAACAAAAGAAAAAAGACGAAGACGCATAAGCTGCGAAGCGTTTGGAACAGAAAGCCCCGATGGAAACATCGGGGCTTTTTTCTTGTGATTACATGACGTTGTATAACATCGACTACGATGAACAGCTCCCACCAAACTGATTGCTACTCTACTAGGATCTGCCTTATTGTCGTCCCAAATCAGTTTCAAATTGGGGCGGCATATTTTTGAATGAGGGTTGATGAGTGAAGCACCTTACAACATGTTTTTTCGTTAGGGAGGCGCGGCAGGTTGTCGGCGGATTTAGATGGCACTGAGACACGTATCGCCAGGTGATTTCTCAATCCAGCTCACGCATGGTTTTTCAAAGTATTTTGGTGAGCCTCTGGGAGCAGCGTTCAACCTCGGCTCTGATCGCACAATTTATTACAACGTCGACTACATTTCTGATGCTGGCGGCTGGTTCGCCGAAAAAGCTTTGGACGCTTGGGCAGCTGTGTCGGGTATCAACTTCGTTGCCTCAAGTTACAGCAATGCGGATATCAGGTTCGGTCAAAGCGACTCATCAGGCGCTTATGCTACCACATACTTCGATGGTTATGGTGACATCACCCAAGCGAATGTAAACATTCCCAACTGGTGGATCAGTGGTGATAGCTACAACTTGAACAGCTACGGCTATCAAACTTATCTGCACGAGATCGGGCACGCATTGGGACTTGGGCACGCTGGTAACTACAACGGTCTGGCCAGCTTTCCGTATGACGCCAAATTTGCGAATGACAGTTGGCAAATGAGCGTGATGTCCTACTTCTCCCAAACAGATAACCCGAATGTGAACGCTTCTTTTGCCTATGTTTTGACGCCAATGGCCGCCGACATAATCGCTATAAACAGGCTTTATGGCCTTCCCAACGGTGGCGATAAAGTCAACACCAGCAACACTGTCTGGGGCCTCAATTCGAACGCACAAGGCCCGGCTGCAAATTTCTCGCTGCAACAGCCCGCGATGACAATGACGATTTTCGATCAGGGCGGTAATGACACCTTGGATGTTTCAAATACTGGACATTACCAAGTGATAAATTTGAAGCCAGGCCACTTTTCAAGTGTCTACGGTAAATCCAATAACATCTACATTGATCGCTTGTCTCACATCGAAAACGCGGCAGGCGGCAATGGTGTCGACAAGATGATCGGTAACGCTTTTGCCAACAAGTTGTCGGGTGGCGCGGGCGCCGACAAAATATATGGCGGCGGCGGCAATGACGAACTGCGCGGCGAACATGGTGCTGATGTTCTGTTTGGTGAAAGCGGTATCGACACAATCTTCGGTGACGTGGGTTGGGATATCATTCGCGGTGGCGACGGCTCCGACAACATCTATGGCGGTAGCGGCAACGATGCCCTGATCGGTGAGCGGGGACACGATTTTATTCAGGGCGGCGATGGCAACGATGATATCCGAGGCGGCTTGAATAACGATACCCTGTATGGGAATGCCGGAGGCGACAGAATCTTAGGAGAGGACGGACTAGATACAATCTTCGGCGATGTAGGATGGGATATCATTCGTGGCGGCTCAGGTTCGGACAATATTGACGGAGGTCGCGGCGATGACGCCCTGTTTGGTGATCGCGGGCATGATCTGGTGAAGGGAGGGGATGGCAACGACACAATCCACGGCGGCATGGATAACGACACGCTGCTTGGCGGCGTAGGAGCCGACAATATCTATGGCGGGCATGGCAGGGACACAATCTATGGGGGTAGTGACGCAGATCTGATTTCAGGTGGTGATGGTAACGACCAAATCTATGGTGACGCAGGCGCTGATGCGTTGATTGGAAATTCCGGGAATGATGTCATCTTTGGTGGGGATGGCAACGACCTCATGGCTGGTGGGTACGGATTCGACGTGTTGATTGGCGGTGCAGGAAATGATCGTCTAAATGGCGAGGCTTCACGCGACCGTCTGAACGGAGGTCAAGGCCATGATGTCATGATCGGTGGACCGGGTGGCGACACGTTCTACTTCAACGATGGTAATGACGTTGTTCAAGATTTCTCGGACGCACAGGGTGACATTATTGAAATCGACAGCGCACTGGTGTCGACCTCGAATGTCGCAAGTTTCATCGCATCCAATGCCTCGAGTGATGGACACCACACGACGATTACATTCGACAATGGCGACACGCTAATGTTGCTGGGCGTCACAGACCCGAACTCAATTGTGGATGACGTCTTTTTTGTGTGAACTACGCATTGCTGGCTGCAAAGTCACCTGCACCGGAAAATCAAAGAACCTTCAAAACACATAAAGTCTAAAGTCCGGGTGGAAACACCGGGCTTTATTCAATTTGCTAGGCTTTCTCTCCGATGACGCAATGTGCGTCACAATCGGAATGGTCTGCACGTCCGTCCAGACTCGTTCGGTTAGTTCAGCAACATTCTGGAAAAGAAAATGCCAACATAAGCCGCGAAAACGCGCGCGTTTCAATTTTGCTTTCAACTGACTGCGCATTGACATCAATGCTCAGTTATCGAAGCCAGTTACGCAAGCTCTACAGCGTCGCCAAGGTTAACCCTTTGGATCTATCCAAGCAGCATATATTGAACATCTACGTCGCAGCATTTACTGCGCCCACCCTACCGAAAATCAACGGTAAAGAGGTAACCGTGACACCCTTTCATGCTTTAGCAAAAGGCATGGTCCCCTCCTCAGAGGTAAACACCTTGAGCCTATACGCCACCTTGCTGCCGCGAACTGAAAGCAGCTTCAAGCCTTCACTACCAAGACATTTATGCGTTGCTCACAGTAAAGGCCCATCTTTTGAAGCATGACTTCTATTTCATTGCGAGAGATGGGATCACCGCAATCTTCCAAGCTATCTTTCTGAATCGGTATTTTATGGTTCTGCGCCCGGAAATCCGGGCGCATAAAGCCTAGTTGCTGCCGCCACCAATATTGCCCGGATCAAAGACACCTCCGAAACCGGAATTATTGGACGACCCATCCTCTGATGGCGCAGAGTTTTCCTCGCCGCCTTGCAATGTTCTCGGCGCAAACACACCGCCAAAGCCAGAGTTATTGGACGGTTTTGGCGCCGTCGCCGCGCCGTCTTTCGGTTCCTCCGCGGCTTTGGCCTCAGCATCGCGTTTGCGCTGATCGCGCAGTTCCTGAATACGTTGTTGGATTTCCAGACGCTTCTGTTCCTGCACGTTGGCGATACACTGTTGCGGGCTATAGACTGTCGCTGTTCCGACCACGGCAATGGTGGCGATCGCGAAAACAACCAACGCGACGGCAGCAGCATTCCCGGTGAAGAAACCAGGAAGTCTAACACCACCGGTGACATCACCAACGGTTGCTCCGTCCCGACGGGCCCTCGCGACAACCTCTTTGCGCTTGATATTCGCTTCATTGAACAAGGCTGCAAAGACCGTCAGCACAACAATCATAAACGCCAACGCCGAGATTGCGGGCGTGATACCATAGCGCACTTTCTGTGCCAGTTCGATGGTCAGCGTTGGATATTCGCCAAATGTGAATGTGGTAGTGTTGTAGTTCTCGAACGACGCCAGAAACGCCAGCACCGCCGCCGACGCAATTGCCGGGCGCATGAATGGCAAGAGGATTTTGCGGAACGCCTGTGCGTGAGTTGCACCAAGGTCCAGTGCCGCCTCGGTCAGCGCCAGGTCGTAGCGTTGCAGGCGCGCGACCAGCACCAACATGCAATAACTGGCGATGAATGTGGATTGACCGATGATCGTCAGAAATAGCCCGTTTGACAGAAAGCTATCCGCCCCGAGCCCCAGCATCCGGTTAATCCGGTCCCAGAAAACCAAGGTTGAAATGCCAAGCACCACGCCCGGAATCAGGATCGGTGCGATGATGATCGTGTAATAGGTTGCGCGCAGCTTTGGCCATATTTGCGTCAGCATCAGTGCGCCTGCCAACCCCATCGACACCGACAGGATAATCGTGCCGATCCCCACAAGGATCGAGTTCTTGATGCCATTCAGAATGCGTTCGTCCTGAAACAGGGCTGAGAACCATTCAAAAGTCAGACACTCCCACGGGGTTGCCCGCGGAAAGCTGGGCGAGTTGAACGCGGTGATCGACATGATCACAAGCGGACCAAGCAGATAGGCGAAGAAGATCGCCAGATAGATCCAGATCGAGATACGGATGACAGGATTGTTCATTTGCCGATATCCCCCATGTTCACCTTGAACAGGCGCATCACGGCCAGAACCAGCAGGATACAGGTCACCAGAAGCACAATCGCGTAAGCCGCACCTTGCGGCCAATCAGAGTTGTCGTTGAACTGCTGATAGATCAGCTGCGTGAACCAGAGGGACGATGGGCCACCAAGGATTTGCGGCGCGGCCAGCGCACCGGCAGACAGCATGAACACCATCGTACATCCCGAACTGATGCCGGGTTTGGCGTAAGGGATCACCACGCGTTTGTGGATTCGCCACCATGGGGCGCCAAGGTCGCGGGCGGCCTCGATCTGGTTGTGATCAAGGCTTTCGATCACGTTATAGATCGGGAAGATCATCAGAAGGATGTAGGCATATCCAAGGCCCGCATAGAGCGCGATGTCGTTGCGGATGAAGTCAAACGGCGTATCGAAAATGCCGGTGCCAACCAGCAACGTGTTCAGGACGCCGCTTTCCCCGAATATGATACGTAGCGCAAAGGCGCGAAGGATTTCGTTTATCCAATAGGGAATGATCAACATCAACGCAAAAATGCGGATATGATTGCCCTTTGTCTGTCCCAGATAATAGGCAATTGGATAACACAGGATCAGATTAAAGATGGTCACGCAAACCGCCGCAACCAGCGTGCGGAAAAACACTTTCAGGTCGACGGCGTTGTAATCCTGACTGCCGCCTTCCGGCCCGTATATCAGGTATTTGTAATTCTCTAGCGTATAGACGTCCTTTGGCCCTCCGATCTCGGGTGGGGGCAGGTTCGGGCGGAACGAGAAGTCGAGCATCGACAGCTGCGGCAGGATGATCAGGCCAATGGTCCAGAACAGGACCAGCCCCAGCATCACTGACCCCATCATCGTGCCGTTTCGGTTGAAAAACTCCCGCAGGAAACTTGGCATGACGACCCCCTATTCCGCAGCCAGTTCGCCGGCGGGGACAACCACAGCATTGGCGACCTCGTATTCCAGCGTCATGGCTTGCCCGGTGTGATCGTCGAAGGATTGACCATGATTGGGGATCGCGACTTTGATTTCCTTGCCGCCGTCACCTTCCATGAAGATGTTGAAGGTGTTTCCTTCGAATTCCTCATGGGTCACTTGCGCGGTAACAAAGTTTTCGCCCTTGGTTCCCGTCGGGGCAAGATCCAGCGCTTCGGGACGGATGAACATCATCGCGTCGTCGCCAACATTCATTTTGCCTAAGTTCGCGGTCGAAATACGAGAGCGCAGATCGCCAGAACGGTTGGTGCGGATCAGCGCCTCGTTTCCATTGACCTCTAGCACCTTGCCACGAAACACATTGTTTTCACCCACGAAAGATGCGGCAAAGGCGGTTGCCGGGTCGTTATAGATCGTCTTGCCATCGCCGATCTGGTCAATGACACCGGCGCGCATCACAGCGATGTCGTCTGACATGGTCAGTGCCTCGCCTTGGTCGTGGGTGATGTAAATAAACGTGATGCCCACACGCTTTTGAATCTCGCGCAGCTCGGTGCGCATATGTTGGCGCAGCTTCAGGTCAAGCGCCGACAAGGGTTCGTCCAGCAGCAGCACGTGAGGTTCGGCACACAACGCACGCGCAATTGCCACACGCTGACGTTGACCGCCGGAAAGCTCGCTGGGCAACTTGTCGCCCTGATCAGACAGCGCGATCATGTCCAGCAATTCATCGGCCCGCTTGCGACGTTCCTTGGCCGACGCACCCGCAATCTCCATCGAGAACGTGATGTTTTCCCATACCTTCATCAGCGGGAACAGGGCAAGGTTTTGGAAGATCAAAGCTGTTGGGCGTTTGTTCGGCCCGATACCCTTCATGTTGTTACCACCGATCAGGACATTGCCCTCGCTGGGTTCAAGAAACCCAGACACAGCGCGCAGGATGGTGGTCTTGCCGCAACCCGACGGCCCAAGGAACGAAAAGAAGTCGCCCCCATTGATGTGCACATTCGCATCGCGCACGGCGACGAAATCCCCAAAGCGGATCCACAGATTTTCGAGATCAACGCCTACTCCGGCACTCATATGGCTTCTCCCCATGCACGGATTTCACACACCCCTCTTGCGGGGCGCCGCTCCGTGTTCATCGTTTCGTTCTGAGTTGTGACACTCCCCCATCCGTAGACGGGAGAGCGCAGCATCAAGGCGATCAGGCGCTCTTGAACTTATTGACGAACTCGGTCCGCACATCGGCATACCAGGGCGCTTCCGCCGGCCACGGGTTCAGGTTGGCCAGGCTGTCACCGGGATAGGCTTCCGAGAAGTTCTTTTTATAGGTGTCACCCGAATAGGTGTCCGCCCCAAGAACGGGCGAGTTATAGCCATGGCTGTCAATCGCCTTGCCTGCAGGTTCCTGACGATAAGCATAGTCAATGAAGGCATAGATCTGGTCCATGTTCTCGGCACCGACGGGCATCGACATGCCATCGACCCATGCCATGGCACCTTCGACCGGTGCCTGATAATGCACAGGCTCTCCTGCAGACTTCAGGGCCAGCGGTGGACCATCCCATGTCTGGCCAACCACGACGCCTTCGTTTAGTAGACCGTTCTTCTGCGTGTCCGCGTCGTTCCAGATCAGCTTGATGCGGTCCTTGCGGGCGACGCACCAATCGGTGACCTGACCCCAGACCTTGCGCATCGTTTCCTCATCTTCATATGCCGCCCAGATCGAACCCGGATCCATCTCGCCCGAGGCTTCCATGTAAAGACCAGCGCCCAGCATCATCGAGTGCGCGCGGCCCATGGTCTTGCCAGCATTTTCTTCCGACCATACGTCTCCGTAGCTTGGCGCATCACCAGCAGGCAGCCACAAGTCGGTGCGATAGGCGATGCCCTCGGTGCCCCAGATATGCGGCAGCCAATGAGCACCTGCATCCCCGAAGTTCCATGCGTCGGTGCCGATTTTCGCCATCGCGGGGTTTACCGCATCAATGTTGACCTTCGACAGATCAAACGGTTGCAGAAGCTCAAGCGGGCCCCATTGCAGCGATCGGTTGTTGGTTGGCGAGATAATGTCGAAGCCCTGGCCTTTCGTGGCCTTCATCTTGTTAATGATCTCTTCGTTCGAGCCGATTCCGGTATAATTCACCTTGATCCCGGTTTCCGCTTCAAAGCCCGCAATGAACTCAGGCGGCAGATAATCCGACCACATCAGGATGTTAACTTCACCCGACGATGCCAACGCGCGCTTTACATAAAGCGGTGTGGCAAGCGCCGCAGCCCCCATTGTGGTAGCCCCTTTCAGCACCGACCGGCGGCTGAATTTGGTATCCGTTGTCATTTTATTCTCCCGTTGATTATGTTTTTTCTGTTTTTGTTTTGTGCCGCCAGTCTTTGTCATTATCCCGGCATGAAATAGCGCCAGCTGGAAACGCCCAATCAGTCCAGTTCACGCCGCATGACCGTCGATACGGTTTTTGCGGCAGACATCGCGCAGCAAGACCCAGCCAATGCAAGCACGAACGCCCACCATTGCGCCCCTCACGCGGGGTGCCAGTTTCAGAACGCATATAGACCATCGATCAAGAAAGAATCGATTTCATGGCACGCGACTCTGCGACGAATGTTTAAGTTTCATGCCCCATCACCACTGCTGTCAACACTTTGCCAATCAACTCTTTTATCAACACTCTATGCACTTGGACGTTGATCAAGCTGGGTCCGTCACAGCTTCATCAAGTATTTCTTGATGGTGGCCGGGTTTTCCTCAACCCTCCTCACAGGTTTAAGAATGGTTCGTGCCATGTTCTTCTGATCGGATGACAGACGGCGACATGAACCATCTACAACACTGGGATTGACGGCATGGCCAAGCAACAAAATGTTCTTTTCATCATCATTGATCAACTGCGCGCAGATTGCCTGCATGGTGCGTTGGCCGACCATGTCGATCTACCCAACATGCGTGCCCTTATGGATAAAGCAGTGACATTCAAGCGCCACTTTTCTGTCACCAACCCCTGCGGCCCCTCGCGCGCCTCGATCTTGACTGGGCAGTATGCGATGAACCACCGCTCGGTCCGTAACGGAACGCCGCTGCGGCATGACACACCGACCATTGCCAGCGAAATGCGCAAGGCAGGATACCTGCCGATGCTGTTCGGCTATACCGATACCTCGCACGACCCGCGCGTCCATACACCCGACGACCCCGCCATGCAGACCTATGAGTTTCCCATGACAGGCTTTTCTGAGCAGGTCGAAATGCGGCTGGAAATGTCCTATCCATGGCGGTCATATCTGCTGAACAAGGGATACACATTCGACAATTACTGGCAGCTCTACATCCCCGGCGGCGATGGGGCGCGCCTGAATGCCCCTGCCGTTTATGCGGCCGAAGACAGTGACACTGCATTTCTGACAAACCGGTTTCTGGACGCAATGCCTGCCTACGCCAACGAAAGCTGGTTTGCGCATCTGACCTATATCCGCCCACACCCGCCGCTGGTTGCACCAGCGCCCTATAACGACATGTATGACCCGACGTCCCTGCCCTTGCCCCAACGCATTGGCACCCGCAAGGACGAGGCCGCCGTGCATCCCTTCTTTGGCCCCGCGCTGGACAACGCGCCGATTGCGAGCTTTGTCATTGGCTGTTCCGGAGTGACACCGACAGACGACACCACCCAGACCCTGCGGTCCGTCTATCTTGGGCTGGCCACCGAAGTGGACCACCATATCGGGCGCGTGATGTCTTTCCTGAAGGAAAGCGGCCAATGGGATGACACCCTGTTAATCGTAACCGCCGACCACGCAGAAATGCTGGGCGACCACCACGCATGGGGCAAACACTCGGTCTATGGCGCGGCCTATCACACGCCGCTGATCATCCGCGCGCCGGGCGGCAAGGCTGGCCATGACGTGGATGCCCCAACCGAGTCAATCGACCTCACGCCAACGATCCTCGACTGGGTCGGACAAGAGGTCCCAAATTCCATGGATGGGCAATCCCTGCTGCCGTTTCTAAACGGCGAAACGCCCGATGACTGGCGCACCTATACTTTCTCCGAACTGGATTTCAGCGAGCCGGAGGCGCCAACGCTTTGGGAAAAGCGGCTTGGCACCGACACCAGCAATTCGTCCCTTGGCATCCTGCGGGATGACCGCTTTACGCTGGTCGAATTCGCCGCTGATCTGCCTCCGCTGCTGTTCGACCACCACGGTAAGGGCGAGATGGAGAACGTCGCAGAAGATCCCGCCTTTGCGTCCGACCTTGCGCGGCTCACCCGCCAGATGCTGCGCCACCGGATGCGGCACATGGATCACACGCTGTCACTCGACACGATCACCAATGATGGCCCCAAACGGCAAAGCCGCCATCAGCCCAACAGATAATCTGCCACATCTGTCAGCGTTTCCCCACGCGCCTTCGGCTCAACCCCCAAACGTTCCATCGGCTGGTCATACCGGTTCAGCCAGATCGTGTGATACCCAAACCACGTCGCGCCACAAATGTCCCAACAGTTCGAGGACACGAACAAGATCTCGCTGGCCACACAGCCAAAGGCATCCGGCCCCATCTGATAGACTTCGGGCGCTGTTTTGAACTTTGACACGCTGTCCGCACTCAACACATGATCAAAGAACCCCGCCAGTTTGGCGGCTTTCAGTGCAGCCGCAATCATCCCCGCGCTGCCATTGGTCAAGACCGCCATTGGTATGCCAGCGTCCCGAAGCCGGGTCAGGGCTGCATGGTTTTCGGCGAAGGCCGTCAGCTCTTCATATTCTGCCATCAGCGCGGTTCTGGCGTCGGCTGTCAGGTCAACCCCCTGCGCCTCGCAGGCATAGTCCAGCGCATCACCCGTCACCTGCCAGAAATCGACGAACCTGTCACACACGGTGCGCAGCCGGGTGTATTCGATCTGCTTGTCACGCCACGTGATGGCGATGGCCGCGCCCTTGCCGGGAAACAGCTTTTCCGCCAAAGCACCGACGGAATAAACATCCAGCAGCGTGCCATAGGCATCGAACGCGATGGCTTTGATGGTCATGAAGGTGGCCTTTCCTTGGTGTAGCCCGCACAGCCTAGCGGCACCGCAACCCATCAGAAAGGGAGTTTGTCACACTGGCACTATCTGATCTCAATCTCGCCCAGCAGCACCGCGAAACTGGCGCCGTGCATATCGCGGTCGGCGTGCGTGCCCTGCACGGCGGGGCGCGGCATACTGAATTTCACC
Source organism: Aliiroseovarius sp. F47248L (assembly GCF_023016085.1). Classification (NCBI taxonomy): domain Bacteria; kingdom Pseudomonadati; phylum Pseudomonadota; class Alphaproteobacteria; order Rhodobacterales; family Paracoccaceae; genus Aliiroseovarius; species Aliiroseovarius sp. F47248L. The sequence continues at coordinate 2,598,718 of NZ_JALKBF010000001.1, forward strand.
ACGTTCAACTCAGGCATATCGAACCGTTTCAGCGTGGCGGGATCGGCCTTGAACATGTCCGCGACCAAGCCCGTATCCAGCCCGGAGGAGATGCGCGCGAACGCTTCCACTGTGCCGCAGAAAACATCGAGGGTCAGCCAGAAGGGACCAGCGTTTTTCGAACGCACTTTGTCGGCGATGTTTTTCAGGGCCGTCATGTGCCCAACTCCTCAATGCTCAAGCGGAAGGCGTCCATGGGATCGTCCAGCGCAAGCACATGGTTCAGGCAGAACTCATAAACCGCGCCGCGCGGCATTTCGGGCGGCGAGAACGGGAAGGCGAAGGTCGGCATTTCTTCCTGTTCGGTCAGCGGGTGGTGCAGAAGATAGGGGTTCAGCATCTTCGCGACTTCGCGCGACAAAGCCTCGGTTTCGGCAGTGACAATGCCCATCACGCCAAGTTCGGTGCCGGGCTTCGCATTGGTGTCGAGCAGGCCAAGCGTCGCGTCGGCGCCGATAATCCGCAGCTCGATCTGGAAGTCTCCACCGACGCGCGCCCTGGCTTTGGCGGAACATTTGGCGTGGATATCATCGACCCAGGCGCGAATGTTCTCGACGTAATGCGCGTCACGCACCAAAACCAGCGACACGGTTTGAAACCCCGCCCGCCGCGCGCCTTCCAGCTTCACGGTGTAAGGTTGCGTCGCCACCCATTCGCTGCCCGTTACGCGCACCCGGCGATCATCCAACGCGGTATAATGTGCGCCTGAGACGTCCAGATACCCGCCGGGTTCATACAGCCGGTAAGGGTCGCTGTTTTCATATAGCATATGCGCCGACACCGTGCGCGGAGTTGCGCGGGCATCCTTGCCCATTGGTGTAATGGTGAACCCATCCGCATCAAATTCAATCAAGATCGTGCCGGTGTTGGGACTGGTCGTCGCCAATGCGCCGCATTCGCCAATCTTGGCCCCATGCCAAACCCCGCCGGGATGACATCCTAGTGCCAAGGGCAGGGCCGAGATGATGGCGGTATCCGTCGTGCGCCCCGCGATCACGATATCCGCGCCGGTCTCAAGCGCGGCTTGTATTTGTTCTGCTCCCGCAAGCGCCACGATGTTGGTGCAGTCGCACAACAGGTCCGCCGAAATCTCGGGCGCGGGGGCCAGCGGCGTGATCCGCCCACCCTCTAGCGCCGACGCCATCGCATCGCCATCCTGCCCGCTTTTCAGCACCGCAAGTTTTAACGTCTGGCCGCGCTCACGGGCAATCTCGCGGGTGATGTCCACCAGCCAATCAACCGCATCATCCGCCCCGCATGTGCCAGCGGTTCCGATGACCAACGGCACGCCAGCCTGCGCCTGCGCCGCCATCAGTTCAGCCCATTCCGCCTTGGTCGAGCCGCGCGAATATTTCGAGGTGCCGGTGCCAAGGTAATGGGGGCCCGAATCTGTCGAGCCCCCATCAATCGCGATGATATCCGGCGCTTCGGCTATGCCGCGCGCCAACGCCTCGCGGTCATATCCCAGACCCAACGCACCCGAGGGGATCAGCACCTTCACCATCAGTCCGTAATCCTTTGCGGTTTCTTCAGCACATTGCGCAGGAACATCGGAGCGACGAAGCCCACGAACGCGACAATCCAAAGTCCAATCGAAATTTTGGACGAGAACAGGAAGGTCCAATCACCGCTCGATAATACCATGGCGCGGCGCAGTGCGTCCTCCATATGGCCGCCCAGAAGGATACCAAGGATGATCGGCACGGTCGGCACGTCAAGCTTGCGCAGGACATATCCCAGTGCCCCAAAGCCCACCATCAAGACCAGATCGAAATAGCTGCCCGACAGGGAATAGATGCCAACAAAGCTGATCATCGTGACACCGGGCAGAAGCACCCAGGGTGGGACCGACAGGATTTTCACGAAGATCTTCACCATCGGCACGTTCATCAGAAGCAACACGAAGTTTGCGATCAGAAGCGATGCGATCAGGCCCCAGACGACCTCGGGCCGTTCGGTAAACAGCATCGGGCCGGGGGTAATGTTCAGCGTCATCAGCAGCGCCAACAAGACGGCCGTGGTGCCGGACCCCGGCACACCGAGCGTCAGCATGGGGACCAGCGCGCCACCAGCGGCGGCGTTGTTGCCCGCTTCGGGGGCGGCGACACCTTTGGGGACGCCTGTGCCAAAGCCGCCTTTTTCGCCGGCGATGGATTTCTCGGTCATGTAGGCCAGGAAGCTGCCAAGCGACGCCCCTGCACCCGGAAGAACACCTGCGATGAACCCGACGACAGATGACCGCAGCATGGTCCAACCAGACTCCATGATGTCTTTGACCGGGATCGTCACCTTTTCAAGCTTCACACCGATGGACGTGTTCTTGCCGTGGCTTTCGATGAAGAAAAACACCTCGGCAATGGCGAACAGGCCGACGATGGCGACAAGGAAGTCGATGCCGTCAAACAGGTGCATGTTGCCACCCGTCAGACGCGGCAGGCCAGAGTTGTTGTCCACCCCGATCATCGCGATGCCCAAACCAATGCAGGATGCAATCGCAGCCTTGGCTTGGTTGTTCGATGCCATACCGCCCAACGTGGCAAACGCAAGAAGGTAAAGCGCGAAATATTCGGCGGGGCCAAACAGAAACGCAACGCGCGCCAGAATGGGCGCCAGCAACATCAGGCCAATGGTTGCAAGAAACGCGCCAACGAAAGATGCAACACCGGACAGAACCAGCGCATCGCCGGCGCGCCCCGCTTTCGCCATGGGATACCCATCGAGCGTGGTCATCAGCGCCGGCTCATCGCCCGGAATATTCAGAAGGATCGAACTGATCCGCCCGCCATACATGGCGCCATAATAGACAGACGTCATCAACACCAGCGCGGAAGTCGCATCAAGGCCCATTGTGAACGTCAGCGGGATCAGAATTGCCACGCCGTTCGATGGGCCAAGGCCCGGTAGCGCGCCAATGATCGTGCCTATGAAACAGCCGATCACGGCCAGCATCAGCGTGTAAGGAGACAGCGCGATTTCAAAGCCGATCGCGAGGTTAGAGAGTAATTCCATGGGGATATCCTTAGCCAGTCAGCGATTTCGGGAATGGGACAAGCCCAAGACCCAGCGCGAATTTGAAGATCAGGAACAAGCCAACAGACAGGCCAATCCCGGCAAGCACAGCACGGCCTGCGCGCGGTTCGATCTGATAGCTTAGGATGCTAGCGGTGATTGCCGTCGGGATCAGAAAGCCCAGCGGTTTTAGCGCATAGGCGTATCCAACCAGAACAACCACGGCCAAGCCAAGCGATCCGAAGGTGGCCAGCACAGGCCAGTCCGGATCAGGGTCGGGTTTCAGGGCCACGATGATCCCGCACAGCGCAGCAACGCAACCGATCAGGATGGGAAAGGTCTTGGGCCCCACAGGATCCGCCATAAAACTGGTCTGGATCTGCATGGCGCTGGCAACATATGCCAACGCCACCAGGGTCACGACCGCTCCGAAGATACGGTCTGATGCCATTACTGGATTACCCCGATTTCTTTCGAAAGCGCGCGAATCTCAGCTACAACGCCATCGACATAGGACTGGAAGTCGCCACCAACTTTGGTGAACGGTGCCAGCCCGTTTGCGACCATGGCTTCTTTCCATTCATCGCTGTCTGCCACCTTCTGCAGGCGATCGGCCCACTTGTTGAAGTCATCATCGCTGATGTCCTTGGGCACATAAAGGCCACGCCAGTTCACGGCGACCACGTCGATGCCTTGTTCTTTCGCAGTGGGAATGTCGTCAAAGCCCGGAACGCGTTCTTCGGTGAGAACCGCCAGTGCGCGCACATCGCCAGATTTCAGGAAGCCCACGATCTCGGACATATCGCCCGACATGGCCTGCGTGAAGCCACCAACGGTCTGGGTGATCGCGTCCGCCCCACCGTCAACGCCGATGTATTTCACAGCCGTTACATCCTCGACGCCCGCGCGTTGCAGGATCATCAAAGGCTTCAGGTGGTCAAAGCCACCAACTGCAGACCCACCCGCAAAGGCCACTGTTCCCGGATTGGCTTTCACATCCTCAATAAGGTCGTTCAGCGACTGATAAGGGCTGTCCGCTGCTACCACGATCACACCGGGGTCAGCCCCGATGGCCCCCACAAAGCGGACCTGATCTGCCGTCATCCCCGCATAGGCGTTCTGCGCCAGACGGGTCGACGTCGCGGATGACGCCGCTATGATCAGCTCGGCGTCATCGCCGCGCTCGCTGACAACATGGTTGAATGCAAGGCCACCACCGGCACCCGCCATGTTGGTGACTTGAATGGGTTTATCGACAGCGCCGATATCATACATGATCTTGCCGATTTGACGGCAGGTGAAGTCCCAGCCACCGCCGGGGTTCGCCGGTGCAATACACTCGGCAGCGGTTGCTGCGGTCGTGGCACCAAGGCCCAATACGGCACTGGTCGCCAGCGCCTTGAAAAGACGTTTTGTCATTAGTTCCTCCCATTTGACAGGGGCGTTACACCCGCCCATGCTCAGACCCAATCGCCTGAACCTGACACCAACCTGTCACGCACCACAAAAAAGGGCAACGAATGCGGTTCCTTCTGATAGAGGACAATCCAAAGCTGGCCGGCGTCGTGGTCGAGCGGCTGCAACTGGACGGCCACGCAGTCGACCATGCCGGCACCCTTGCCGACGCCGGTGACTTGACGGCAGTTGCCGATTACGATCTGATTTTGCTCGATATTATGCTGCCCGATGGGGACGGACGCGACTTTTTGGAACGTCAAAGGCAGGCCGAAAAACGCACACCTGTGATCGTGATCACGGCCCGTTCGGCGGTGTCTGATCGCGTCGGGTTGTTGGATCTGGGTGCCGACGATTATATCGTCAAACCCTTCGACTTTTCCGAGTTGGAAGCCCGCGTGCGCGCCGTTCTCAGGCGTCAGGGCGGGGCTGCGGACAACGCAGTGACCTTCGAAGAGACCATACTTGATTCGACCAAAGGAGAATTGCGGTTTGACGGCGAAACCGTGCCCCTGCGAAATCGCGAACTCCGCCTGCTTGAGGTGTTCTTCGCAGCCCCCGGTCAGGTTTTCTCAAAAACCCACCTGATCGACCGGCTGTTTTCGCTGTCTGATGAAGCGTCAGAGAACGCGATCGAGGTCTATGTGGGTAGGTTGCGCAAGCGCCTTGAAGGATCAGGCGCAAGAATCGAAACAGTCCGCGGGCTAGGCTATCGGATGGTCGCGCGGTGAGGATACTCGGATCCATCCGCAGGCGGCTTTTCATCCAGCTAGCCCTTGTCGCAGCTGTGCTGTCGCTGGCGTTCTTTTTGGTCGTGCGTGGAGTCGCCGAACAGGCGGCCGAAGGGACGCAGGACGACATCCTTTCCGCGTCGGCCACGGCCATTGCTGACAGTCTGCGCAGCGAAGATGGTCGCGTCACCCTTGATTTGCCCTACTCTGCCCTGTCGATGCTGGGGACGATCAACGAGGACCGCGTGTTCTATAGCGTTGTGTCGAAGGGCCAAACCCTGACCGGCTACCCCGACTTGCCCCAACCTGAATTGCCACCCCGGATCAGCACACCCAGTGTCGAAACATTGACCTATCGCGGCGACGAGATACGCGCCGTCTCGGTCACGCGCCCGGTCGGCACCGGAGCAAATGCCGCGCAGGTGGTGGTGACGGTTGCACAGACCCGCCAAGGGCTTGCCGCGATTTCGCGGCAGATCACCGCAACGGCAACCGGTATTGGTGCCGGTTTTTTCTTACTGGCAACTGCACTCAGCTTGTGGGCTGCAGGTTCGGCTCTGGCACCGATCACGCGGATCACCGGATCGGTCACACGCCGGGGCCCAACCGATCTGCGCCCCGTCCAGGCCAATGCCCCTGATGAACTTGTGCCGCTGATCAACGCCCTCAACTCCTTCATGGCCCGCCTGCGCGCATCCCTGTCACGCACCGAAGACTTCATCACCGAAGCCGCCCACCGCGTCCGCACCCCGTTGGCAACGGTCCGAGCGCAGGCCGAGATCACACACCGCAAGCTGAACAAGCCTGAACACAAGCAGGCCATTCGTGAGATGATCCGTGCGATTGACGAAAGCTCGCGATCTGCCGGGCAGATGTTGGATCATGCGATGGTTACCTTCCGCGCCGACAGTCTGGCGCAAGATGCGCTGGACCTGCGGGCGCTGATGGACGAAACCTGCGCCCGGCTTGGGCCGACTGCCGATCTGAAAGACATCGCCATCCGGCGCGAGCTTGGCACCGACCCTGTGGCGTTCACCGGCGACGGTATCCTGCTGCAAGCCGCACTTCAAAACGTCCTCGACAACGCGATCAAGTATTCCCCGGACGACAGCGACATCACCGCCCGCGTCGTGCTTGACCACAATATCACTCTGTCGATCACCGATCAGGGACGAGGGTTTGGTGACACGGACTTGTCTGGCCTGACCACCCGCTATACGCGCGGCGCGAATGTGGGCGACATCGTGGGGTCGGGCCTTGGATTGACCATCGCGGACGAGGTCGCGAAAGCGCATGGGGGGCGATTGGAAATTTCACCGAACAAAAAGGGGGAAGGCGCATGTGTTTCGCTGGTATTCCCGCGCGATTAGTGTCCGCAATTCTTGGGGTGGCCCTGTCTGCCGGTTTGGCATTTGGCTTCGAGGTTGAGGATCGTCGCCTATACGAAGTGACATCCGAACGAGCGCGGCTCAGCGTCATCTCGACCGCCGATCTTGATGTGTTCGATCCGATCATCCGCGCCTTTCAAGCCAGCCAACCGGGCGTAACCGTCGACTATGTTGTGACAGGCACGACTGACTTGATGGAGGCGTTGTATGAGGAGGGGGCGATCTTCGACCTGGCCATATCATCGGCGATGGATTTGCAGACAAAGCTGGCGAATGACGGGTTTGCGCTGAACCACACACCGACAGTAACCTTGCCCGTTTGGGCCAGTTGGCGAAACCAGTTGTTTGCCTTCACGCAAGAGCCAGCGGTGGTCGTGGTCTCGGATCGGCTTTTCCCGCCCGGCGAGGCACCGCAAAACCGGGATGAACTGATTGCCCTTCTGCGCGCCAACCCGGAGCGGTTTCAGGGCAAAATCGGCACCTATGACGTGCGTCGATCCGGCTTTGGCTATCTGATGGCCACGCAGGACAGCCGGAACTCTGACGCATTCTGGCGGCTGATGGAGGTGATGGGACGTCTGGATGCCAAGCTCTATTGTTGCTCGGGTGACATGATCCGGGATGTGGCTTCGGGCAAGCTGGCCTTGGCTTACAATGTGCTGGGCAGTTATGCCGCGAGCCAGCAAAAGAACACCGGTGGCTATCAGATCATCGAGATGAGCGACTATGTAAATATTATGTCGCGCACCGTCCTTATCCCGCGTACGGCAAAGAATGTCGATGATGCCCGTGCCATGCTGGATTTCCTACTCGGCCTGAATTCGCGAAAGGATCTGGTCGACGCTACGGGCTTGCCGGGTATTGATCCGTCCGCACTGCGGGCGAACCCGTCGCTTCGTCCCATTCGGTATGGGCCAGGGCTATTGGTTTTTCTGGACAGCCTGAAACGGCAGAGCTTCCTTCGAAACTGGGAAAACTCATTGTTGCAGAACTGAAAAGGCGGGACAATATCCCGCCTTTTCCAAAGTTGTATCGGTCTTTGATCAGTCGATCATACGCACGGCACCTTTGGCCGCAGACGACGCCAGCAACGCGTAGGCTTTCAACGCTTTGGACACCTTGCGTTTACGCGGTTCGGCAGGATGCCAGCCTTTTTCGTCCTGCGCAGCGCGACGGGCGGCCAGTTCGTCGTCGGACAAGGCCAAATGGATGGTGCGATTGGGGATGTCGATCTCGATCTTGTCGCCTTGCTGGACCAGCCCGATCGCGCCGCCTTCGGCGGCTTCCGGCGAAACGTGGCCGATTGACAGGCCCGAGGTGCCGCCAGAAAAGCGCCCGTCGGTCAAAAGCGCACAGGCTTTGCCTAACCCCTTCGATTTCAGATAGCTGGTCGGATACAGCATTTCCTGCATCCCCGGCCCACCGCGCGGCCCTTCGTAGCGGATGACGACGACATCGCCTTCCTTGACCTTGCCAGTTAGAATGTCACTGACCGCCGCGTCCTGGCTTTCGCAGACATGCGCGGTGCCGGTGAATTTCAGGATGCTTTCGTCCACACCCGCCGTTTTCACGATACAGCCATCCAGCGCGATGTTGCCGAACAGAACCGCCAGACCGCCGTCCTGACTAAACGCGTGTTCCTTCGAGCGGATCACGCCGCCTTCGCGGTCGGTGTCGAGTTCCTTATACCGGTTCTCGGTCGAAAATGCCTGCGTGGTGCGCACCCCGCCGGGGGCCGCTTTGAACAGGCTTTCAGCGTCGGGGTTGTTGGCGACCTTGATATCCCATTTGGCAATCGCCTCGCCCATCGTCGAGGAATGCACAGTTGAGCAATCATTGTGCAAAAGCCCAGCGCGGCTGAGCTCACCAAGGATCGAAAAGATGCCGCCAGCACGGTGCACATCTTCCATATGCACATTGGCTATGTTAGGCGCGACCTTGCACAGGCACGGCACATGGCGGCTGAGCCGGTCCATGTCTTTCATGGTGAAATCGACCTCGCCCTCATGCGCGATAGCCAGCAGGTGCAGAACCGTGTTGGTCGAACCGCCCATGGCAATGTCCAGTGACATGGCGTTTTCAAACGCGTCAAAGGTTGCAATCTCGCGCGGCAGAAAACCTTTTTCTTCGTTCACATAGTGGCGCTTGGTGATCTCGACGATTTTGCGCCCGGCTTCCAGAAACAGGTTCTTACGGTCCGAATGCGTTGCAAGGGTCGAGCCATTGCCGGGAAGGGCAAGACCCAGCGCCTCGGCCAGACAGTTCATCGAATTCGCGGTGAACATGCCCGAACACGACCCGCAGGTCGGGCAGGCGTTTTCTTCGATATGCTGGACCTGTTCATCCGTCAGGTCCTCGCTTGCGGCAGCAACCATCGCGTCGACAAGGTCGATCTTGGTCATATCAAGATCGGCGATGTCGATCTTGCCCGCTTCCATCGGGCCGCCGGAAACAAAGATCACTGGAATATTCAAGCGCATTGCCGCCATCAACATCCCCGGCGTGATCTTGTCGCAGTTCGAGATGCACACCATCGCATCCGCACAATGCGCGTTAACCATGTATTCAACGCTATCGGCAATCACTTCGCGCGACGGCAGCGAATAGAGCATGCCGTCATGGCCCATCGCGATCCCGTCATCGACAGCAATGGTGTTGAACTCCTTGGCGACACCGCCTGCAGCTTCGACCTCGCGGGCGACCATCTGGCCCAGATCTTTCAGGTGAACGTGGCCCGGCACAAACTGCGTAAAGCTGTTTACAATGGCGATGATCGGCTTGCCGAAATCATCGTCGGTCATGCCGGTCGCGCGCCAAAGGCCGCGGGCACCGGCCATGTTGCGGCCATGGGTCGAAGTTCTGGAACGATAAGCAGGCATACGGTCCCCACCTTGTCTGAAAATTGGATTCAAAAAGCGGATTATCATTCCACGCGCCATGAAGCCAGTGCAGATTGACCGACATGATCAGGCTTGGCCCTGCCCGATCTGAGCGTTAGAAGCAACCGAAATGGCATCCTGAAAGGCACCAACCTCATGGCATCACGCAAAGTTCTGGTCACCGGGTCGGCCGGTTTCGTCGGATATCACCTGTCCAAACTACTGCTGGCCGAAGGCTTTCGGGTGCATGGATATGACGGGATGACGGACTACTATGACGTGACGCTGAAACAGCACCGCCATCAGATGCTTTTGCAAAACGCGGGTTTTTCGATGACCGAAGGGATGCTGGAAGACCAGGCGTTGTTCGACGAGGTCGCCGACGGCTTCGCTCCTGATGTGATCGTCCATCTCGCGGCCCAAGCCGGCGTTCGTTACAGCCTCGAGAACCCCCGCGCCTATCTGGACAGCAATGTCATCGGCACGTTCAACGTGATGGAGGCCGCGCGGCGGCACAAGGTCGACCACCTGCTGATGGCCTCGACCAGTTCGGTCTATGGTGCAAACACCGACATGCCGTTCATCGAAACGGAAAAAGCCGACACCCAGCTGACCATTTATGCCGCCACCAAGAAGGCCAATGAAAGCATGGCGCACAGCTATGCCCATCTGTGGGATTTGCCGACAACGATGTTCCGGTTTTTTACCGTCTATGGCCCGTGGGGACGCCCCGACATGGCGCTGTTCAAGTTCACGAAAGGCATCATCGACGGCACCCCCATCGACATTTACAACAATGGCGAGATGTTCCGCGACTTTACCTATGTAGAAGATCTGGTGCGCGGCATCCGCCTGTTGATCGACGCCGTGCCCGTGCGACCCGACAGCCCCGATGACATCGAAGATGGCGACAGCCTGTCGCCCGCCGCACCCTATCGCGTGGTGAACCTTGGCAATTCCGATAAGGTGCGCCTGTTGGATTTCGTCGATGCGATCGAGGATGCCTTGGGTCGCAAAGCCCAGCGCAACTATATGGAGATGCAGATGGGCGATGTTCCGGCCACATGGGCGGATGCAACGCTGTTGAAGCGGCTGACAGGCTATCGCCCCGCCACCGATTTTCGCGAAGGGGTCAACAGCTTCGTCGCGTGGTATCGAAACTATTACAAGGTCTGATACCCCGTGTGTGCGGAGCAAGAATACATGCCTTGTCGCATTTTACCTCTCTAGGTTGAGTTTTAACTTTCTTTTAACGGAATTCTACGCAATGCTACACTCGCAATGGTTGTGTTGTGGTTGGATAACGGACGCATTGGGCGATGAAAGACTTTCCGGACCTGGGACAGATCGCGGTGATCGGGCTGGGCTATGTCGGCCTACCGCTGGCGGTCGAGTTCGGCAAGAAGCGGCCAGTTATCGGATTTGACATCGACGCTGCCCGCGTTTGTGACTTGCAATCCGGCATCGACCGCACGGAAGAAGTAACAACGAACGACCTGTCCTATGCGCGCCATCTGACTTTCAGCAACAACCCGGACGCGCTGGCGAAGGCCAACATCTTCATCGTAACCGTGCCCACCCCCATCGACGCCCATAACCGACCCGATCTGACACCCCTGCGACGCGCCAGCGAAACCGTGGGCCGCGCGTTGTCCCAAGGCGATATCGTCATTTACGAAAGCACCGTCTATCCCGGAGCGACGGAAGAGGTCTGTGTGCCGATCCTAGAAGCGACCTCGGGCCTGACCTTCAACCGCGATTTCTTCGTGGGCTACAGCCCCGAGCGGATCAACCCCGGCGACCGCGACCACCGCTTGCCGTCGATCGTGAAGGTCACGTCTGGGTCTAGCCCCGAAGCCGCCGACCGCGTCGACGCGCTTTATGCCGGGATCATCACGGCAGGCACCTACAAGGCCGAAAGCATCCGCGTGGCCGAAGCCGCCAAGGTGATCGAGAACACCCAGCGCGATCTGAACATCAGCCTGGTGAACGAGCTTGCGATCATCTTCAACCGGCTGGGCATCGACACGGGTGCCGTACTGAAGGCAGCGGGCACCAAGTGGAACTTCCTGCCGTTCCAGCCGGGGCTGGTCGGCGGTCACTGCATCGGCGTGGACCCCTATTACCTGACCCACAAGGCAGAGGAAATTGGCTATCACCCGCAGGTGATCCTATCGGGCCGCCGGATCAATGACGGCATGGGCGCCTATGTCGCCGGGCAAATGATCAAGTCGATGATGCGCAAGGGGATCAATGTCGCCAAATCGCGGGTGCTGATCCTTGGGCTGACCTTCAAGGAAAACTGCCCCGACCTGCGCAACACGCGCGTCGTTGATATTCTGGAAGAGCTGCGCGACTACGGCGTCCGGGTGGACATCCACGACCCACTTGCCGACCCGGACACGGCGCGCACTGAATATGGCATCGACCTGACCGACACGCCGCAATCGCACCGCTATGACGGGGTAATGCTGACCGTGCCGCACTGCGCCTATCTGAATCGCCCGCCGGGCTGGATCCACCGTTATGCCAAGAACCTGTCGGTGATCTATGACATCAAATCCGCCCTGCCGCGGGAAATGGCGGATCTGCGGTTGTGAAAAGGCGGACCCTTGGCAAGCTCTGGTCGCTTCTGACCCCACGCGAACGCAGGCGCGGCACGCTGGTGCTCGGCCTTGCGCTGGTGATGGCGGTGTTCGAGGTGATCGGCGTCGCCTCGGTCTTTCCATTCTTTCTGGCGCTGTCTGACCCCAGCCTTGTTCAGACGAACTCCTACCTGTCCGCCACCTATCAATGGGGCGGGTTCACCGATCACCACAGTTTCCTGCTCGCACTGGCGCTTGTCACCTTCGCTTTCCTTGTCAGCGGCGCGCTGATCCGCAGCGCAGGGGAATATGCGATGACCCGGTTTGTGCAGATGCGTCGCCACAGCCTTGGCACAAGGCTGATCACCCGCTATCTGCGCCAGCCTTACGCATTCTTTCTGGGACGCCACACGGGCGAGATGGCCAAGAATATCCTGTCTGAGGTCGAGCAAGTCACCATGTTCGCTCTGGCTCCGGTGCTGCGATTGACCACATCCCTTGTGACGCTGGTGGCCATGCTGGCCTTTCTGATCGTCATGGACCCCATTATTGCGCTCGCGGCCATGGCCATTCTGGGCACCGCCTATGCGCTGATCTTCCTGACCATCCGCCGCCTTGTCACCCGCAACAGCGCCCGCCGCGTGGCCGCGGATGAGGCACGATACACCATCGCGCGCGAAGCGTTGGGCGGCATCAAGGACATCCGTATCCTTGGGAAAGAAGACGCCTATATCCGACATTTCCGCGCCCCATCTATCGAGGTGTCGCGGATGCAGGCCGCCAACCTCGTGCTGGGCCAAGTGCCGAAATACCTGGTCGAGGCGATTGGTTTTGGCGGCATGTTGCTTCTGTGCGTCGCCCTGCTGGCAACCCTCGGCCCCAACGCCAGCACCGCCGCGATCCTGCCGAAACTTGGCGTCTATGCCTTTGCGGGCTACCGGATGTTGCCATCCGTGCAGGGCATTTACCGCGCAATGGTCGAGCTTCGCTTCGGCGCGGGTGCGGTGGATGTTCTGTTTGACGACATGCAGGGCTTGTCGGATGCCACAATCGGCACCGCGGATGTGCAGCCGATGCGCCTGACCACGGCGCTGGAGGTGAGGAATGTCAGCTACTCCTACGACAGCTGCGCGCGCAGTATATCCGATCTGTCCCTAACCATTCCAGCGGGCGCGTCCATCGGGATCGTCGGCGGCACAGGGGCGGGAAAGACGACGCTGATCGACCTTTTGCTGGGGCTTCTTTCCCCGCAATCCGGGCGGATCAGTGTCGATGGTACACCAATTACCGCGGCAAACGTGACGGGCTGGCACGCCGCCATCGGTTATGTGCCGCAGTCGATCTTTCTGGCCGACACCAGCATCGCCGAGAACATCGCCCTTGGCACGCCCCGCGCGCAGATCGACATGAAACGCATCGCGGAATATGCCCGCATGGCGCAACTGGATCATTTTGTCGAAACGCAACTGCCAAACGGCTATGACACCACCATCGGCGAAAGCGGTGTGCGGCTGTCTGGCGGACAACGCCAGCGCATCGGCATCGCCCGCGCCCTGTATCACAACCCCGACATCCTTGTGTTTGACGAGGCGACAAGCGCGCTTGACACCACAACAGAACGCGAAGTGATGAAGGCGATTGCGGGGCTTCGGGGGCAGAAAACCATCGTGATGATCGCCCACCGAATCTCGACCGTCGAGGGCTGCGATCAGATCATCGTGCTGGAACATGGGCGCATCGTGGCCCAGGGAAGCTATGCCCAGCTGATCGCGCAACATGACGGGTTTCGCGCGCTGGCGGGGGTGGCGGCATGAAGCACGCTTATCCGCTGCAATCTGACAATACACTGGCCTTCGTGCTGCCCGACATTCGGGGCGGCGGGGCGGAGCGTGTGATGCTGACGCTGGCCACCGAGCTTGCGCAGTTCGGCTATGCCCCCCACCTGATCCTTGCCCGCGCAGGTGGCGCGTTGATGGCAGATGCCCAGCGCGCAGGCTTTTCCATCACCGACCTAAACGCCGACCGTCTGCGGGGGGTCGCAGCCCCGTTGCGACATTGGCTGCGCGAAAACCAACCCGCGGCCCTGATCCCGGCGATGTGGCCCCTGACCAGCATCGCGGTCTGGGCGGCGCGCGGGACGGGTGTGCCGGTCATCACCACTGATCACGCGACGCTATCAGATCAATACGCGCACAAAGGCGCGCTGCACTGGCTTGCGCTGCGGGCCAGCATCCGCGCGACCTATCCAAGGGCGCGAGCCAATGTCTCGGTCTCGGCCGGGTCTGCCCGCGATCTGGAGCGTTTGGGGCGTCTGCCCGCCAACCGCGTCAAGGTCATCCACAATCCGGTGACGCGCCCCGATCCCAACACGGGTCGCGCCGTCTGGCCCGCAAATGCGCGGCACCGGATATTGGCCGTGGGCTCTCTGCGCTGGCAGAAAGATTTTCCGACCCTTCTGCGGGCGTTTCGTCTGCTGCTGGTTCAAGGTTGCGACGGCGAGCTTGTCATTCTTGGCGACGGGCCGGATCGCAAGGCGTTGTCGGCGATGTTGCAACCGCTGGGCCTGATCGACCGGGTAACGATGCCCGGGTTCACACCAGATACCGGCACCTATTACGCAAGTGCCGATCTGTTCGCACTTAGTTCACGCAGCGAGGGCTTTGCCAATGTGATCGTCGAGGCGTTGTCGCACGGCCTACCCGTGGTCGCGACCGACTGTCCGCATGGTCCTTCCGAAATTCTGGACACCAGCGACATCGGCAGCTTGGTCCCCGTCGGGGACGCCGCCGCCCTTGCCGCCGCGATGGACGCCGCCCTGCGTGCGCCGCCCAGCCCTGACGCCGCTCTCAGACGCGCATCCGATTTCCGCCCGGGCGTCGCGGCGGTCAAGTTCCTCTCACTCCTCCCGCAACCCCAGTTATCAGAATCAATGAGGCAAGCATGAACGGCATCCGTTCGATCTTCGTTACCAATAACGGACTGTCTGATCATATCGGCACCGCCCAAGTGCTGCCCTATCTTGAGGGGCTGGCTGCCCGAGGCCATCAAATCGCCTGCCTGTCTGTCGAACATCCGACCCGACAGGAAGAGTTCGCCACCAGGATCGCGCCGCGGCTGGAACGTGCGGGGATCGAGCACAGCCCGATTCTGCGTCACACCCTGCCGCTGGCAGGCAAGCTGGAACGTTTCGCCATCCCGGGACTGATGCAAAGCCGTCTGGAAAAGCTGATCGAGACCTTTCAGCCCGACCTGATCCATTGCCGCAGCTACATGCCGCTGGGCGCTGTGCTGCCAGTCAGCCTGCGACGCGGCCTGCCCTTCGTATTCGACATGCGCGGCTTCTGGGTGGACGAACGCTGCGAGGCGGGTATCTGGCAGGGGCCGGTGGGCCGCAGCATCGCTCGCCACTTCCGCAAACTCGAAACCCGCGCTATCAGCAAGGCAAGCGCCATTGTCGCCTTGACACATGATGCAAAATCCATTGTCGCGGCGCGGCGCCCATCGGCCGGATTGGCGACAAGTGTCGTGCCTTGCAGTGTCGACCAGTCAAAGTTTCTTCCCGACAAAGCCCTGCGAGCCAGCACACGACGAGAGCTTGGTTACTCGACTAAAGATGTGGTGCTGGTGCATCTTGGATCAGCCGGGCCGCTTTACCAGATGGGCACCACATATCGCCTGCTGGCCGCGCTTCAGGCGCAGGACATGCAGGCGCGGCTGTTGCTGGTTGGCGATCATTCCATCGATCAGCATGTGCAGGCAGCCCGCGGTTATGGCGTCACGCTGGACCCGGCGCACCTGACGTGTAAGCGCGTGCCGCATGATGACGTGCCAGCGCTTCTGAATGCTGCCGATATCGGCCTGTCCTTCCGTATCGCCAGCAAGTCCAGCCTCGGCGTTTCGGCCACCAAGGTGGGCGAATACCTGTCCTGCGGTCTGCCAGTGATCAGCAACACAGGGATCGGAGACATCAACGATATTCTCCCAGACCGAAGTTTTGGCCTGGTGCTGGCCCGTCACGACTCACCCGCGATTGAACACGCTGCCCGGACGATCGCCTCTGCACCATTCGCTCCACGCTCGGTCATTCGCACCCATGCAACAGGGCGGTTCTCGCTTGAGCGAGCTTGCGAAGCCTATGACGCGCTCTATCGCACGTTCGGAATGGAAAGGCAGGCTGCATGACCCAGATCGATCGGATCCTTGCCGTCGACGTCTGCGGCACTTTGTACGACACCAACACCACCGCTGGATTGGTCACGTTTCACCACGCCCGCCGGGGGAACCGACGGCGGTTCAACATGCTGAAAGCACTGACACGCCGCCGATCGGTGCTGCGTCTGGGGCTGATCCTGATCGCTAAAACCAGCCGATTTGACGTCCATCGCGCGCTTGTTCTGGCCAGCTTGCGCGGCGAAACCCTGTCGTCGCTACAAGCGTCGGCGGGGCGGTATGTTTCCGATCACCTACCCGCGCGCGCCATATCAGTAACGCACGCGCGTTTGGCTCAGATGCGCACCGCTGGATGGCAACCGGTGCTTGTTTCGAACGCGCTTGCACCAGTGATCGAAGAAATTGCCCGGCAGTTGGATACCCCCTGCGTCGCTTCGCAACCAAAAGTGCGGGATGGTCGCCTGACGGGCCGTTTATCCCGTGATCTGACTGGTCAGAAGCGCGAAGCGGTCGAGGCATTCCTGAACCGCCCGCTTGATCAGGTGCGGTTTGCAGTGATCACCGACAACAGATCGGATTGCGATCTGGTTGCGGTAGCGAATCCTGCTGTGTTGGTCGCCGCACGCCAACCTCGCAAATGGATGAGGAATTGGGATGCCGAAATTCTGTGCCATTAGGATGCGCCACCTGATACTGCTTTTGCCATTTGGTTATGCGTTTGTCTCTCGCTATCACTGGCCACGCGACTTCATGGTCAACGCCTTGACGGCATGGGTGCCGGGAATAATCCTTGTGGCACTGCTGGGTGATCTGACCGTCAGCGATGCATTCATTTGCTATCTGATGAGCTATACCGCTTTCATCTGCATCTATGAACTGGGTTATCTGGCCAATGACACGATCGGCTTGCGCCACGATCCGACCCCGCGTCGGCGTGTCGACACTGATCACAGACCCGGTTTTATCATCTGTTTCGTCGCTCTGCGATTGGGCATTGGGTTGGCTGCCACTGTAGCAGTAGGGGTCGCAACCTCCGCCCTTTATTGGGCTTCTCTATCCACTCTTATTGCGACCTTGATCGCCCATAACACCCTGCGCGCGATCGAGTTGAAGTTCTATACGTTCCTGCAACTGTCCTTGCTCAGGTTCACTCTGCCTGTTCTGCCCGCTCTGCTTATCAACACCGACACAACGGCCATTCTGACAAGTTTTGCCACCGCGCTTTTGTTGTTCACCCTGCCAAGGTTTGTAACTTATTTGGACGCCAAAGGGCGCTTGATACTGCCGGAACGCAAAGCCCAAACCTATCACCTAAAGACCCAAGCTGCGGTTATACCGCTTGTCATACTTCTTTCAGTTCTGACCGATGAGATCGCACCGCTGATCTGTTTGATCTGGGGTGTGATCGTGCAACTTGTCTATGTTGCGCGCGGCAGGTTGCCATTGCGCGCTTTGGGCGTGACGCAGTCGTGATCTATGTCGCCCTTTTTATCGCGCTGATCCTGATGCGGGTTGTGCTGGCCAATCAGCCACGCTTAAGCAATCAAACCTATCTCATGGTGCTGGTGGCCCTGTTTCTGTTCGTCGCATTCAGACTTGACGTAGGGTGCGACTGGAATGGCTACCACCGCCATTTTTTGATCCAAATGGACCTTGGGTTTGCTGATGCGTTAGCCCAGCGCGAGCCGTTGTGGTGGGCACTGGTACAAGTCGTCGGAGGGTTGGGGCTTGCGTATCCGTGGCTGAATGTGACCGTGGCGGTGATCTTCTTTGCGGGCGTCCATGCGCTGGCGCGAAAACAGCCCGACCGGCTAGGCTTCCTGATCCTCCTCTACCCAGTCTTGATCCTTAACATGCCGATGTCCGGTATCCGGCAAGCCGCATCCATCGGGCTGATGTGCATGGCTTTTTCAGCATTCAGCAATGGGCGCACAGCGTGGTTCACCATGTGCACGTTGCTTGCCACGGGCTTTCATTCCAGCGCAGGTGTGTTCCTACTGCTAGCCCCCTTGGTTGGGTATGGTTCGATTAGGGCGCGATTGCTGGCAGCGTTCACGCTGGCCGTGCCGGGTGTTTATCTTCTGGCAACCGGAGACAGCGCACAGCTCGCCTTGTCACGCTATGTCAACACGGGTGTCGATGCCTATGGGGCGATGTATCGGGCCGCGCTTTTGACACTGACGGGCGTTCTATTTTTTCTGGTGCTTCGCCCCGCATGGCGCACACGTTTCCCGACTGATCATAGGATTGTTGTGCTGGGTGCGCTGATGATGCTGGCAACCGTACCGTTGATTAGCCTGTCCAGTGTGATCGCCGATCGTGTCGGCTATTTTCTGGTTCCGCTTCAAGCGATAATACTGGCGCGCATCCCATTTCTTGGCCTTGGGACAGTCGGCTCAGTGTTGGCTACCGCACCCTATGCAGTGCTGATGGTAATGCTAGCTGTCTGGACCAACTACTCGGCCCATTTCCACTATTGCTACATGCCCTATGACAGCTGGCTGTTTTCAATACCCAAGATTTATCAACTGCCAAACTGAGGTATCCTATGAGAGTTGTTTTAACCGTCAACGCCGCATGGAACGCCCTGAATTTTCGCCGCCCAGTGATCGAGGCTTTGCTGAACCAGGGCCACCACGTCACCATTCTGTCACCTCATGACGCCACTGTATCAGCGCTGCGCGCCATGGGATGTCAGGTGGTTGACTTGCAAATGGATGTGCAAGGGATGTCTCCCCGGCGTGATGCCAAACTGGCAGGCTGTCTTGCCGCCCATTTTGCAACACTCCGACCTGATGTCATCCTCAGCTACACCGTAAAGAACAACATCTTCGGCGCTGTGGCCGCAAAGCGTCTGGGCATCCCGTTTCTTCCCAATGTTTCAGGATTGGGGACGGGTTTCCTTTCAAGTGGCGCGCTTAGAATGGTGGTCGAGACTTTGTATCGCTTTGCCTTCCGGGGGCTTCCAATCTTGTTCTTTCAGAACCCTGATGATCGTGACCTGTTCATTCAACGACGGCTGATTGCACCTGTTCAGGCCCGTCTGCTGCCCGGCTCGGGCGTCGATCTCGACCAATTTTCCCCAAGGCTCCATCCCCCCGATAGTGGAACGGTTTTTTTGATGATATCGCGCCTATTGCGGGACAAAGGCGTGTTGGAATTTGTCGATGCCGCGCGCCAGATCAAAAGCATGCGTGATGATGTCCACTTCCAGATTCTAGGATCAATTGGCGCAGCGAACCGGTCGGCATTGGGGCCCGCACTGTTGAACGGTTGGATCAAAGAGGGTGTCATCGACCATTTGGGGGAACATGATGATGTGCGCCCCTTTATTGCACAGGCAGATTGTGTCGTCCTTCCATCTTATCGTGAAGGTGCACCCCGCACGCTGTTAGAGGCCGCCAGCATGGCGCGACCCCTGATCGCAACCGATGTGCCGGGTTGCCGACATGTCGTGGATAACGGGATCACCGGCCTGCTTTGCGCACCACGCGATGCCGAAGACTTGCGTCACACGATGGAGATATTTGCAGACCTGCCAACAAACACCCGCATGATGATGGGTGGTGCCGGACGTGAAAAAATGCTGCGGGAATACGATCAAAAAATCGTGGTTGATCGCTATCTGTCCGCAATTGCAGACCTTGTGCCCGATCTGTCCACCGCAACAGACACGCGGCTAAGCGCCTAGAGAGTACAACACGCCGCAAATCAGCAACACACCTTGACGGAAGCACTCTTGCAACAAACAACCTATGGTATTTTTATGTCACTCGTTTGCAATTTTGATATGAGTTAACCAATCACACCAATCCGCACACCATAGGGTGACACGCGACGGGGTTGGACGGACGGAGGACAACATGCACCACAGCGGAATGCGCGCGCTTCTTCTTGGCACAAGCCTTGTCTTGACGGGCTGTGGCGTTACCTATCACAGCCCGACCGTGCAAACACAGGCTGCTGGACTGGATGTGCAAGTGATGCGGATCACCGCAAGTTCGGTAAAGCAGGCCAACAGCGCGCCCTATGTGCCACGAAGTCTGCCAGAAGCGTTTCATGCAGTTGCCAGTGGCACCGGTTTGCGCGGTGCTGCTGCGCTGCCAGAAATTCCAGACGGCCCCACTCAAACGCGCGAAATGATTACCACCAAGCTGCCACCCCAACTTGCCACGCAACGTTACAGGATCGGTATTGGTGATGAGGTGATGCTTGTGACAAAAAGCTCGGCCAGCACGATCGAGGAACTTGGCGGACTGCTGAATGCACAAACTCAAAGGCAAGGCTTTACCGTGCGCGACAACGGGATGATTGCCCTGCCCGATATTGGACAGATCGCGATTGCCGGGAAAACACTGGAAGACGCCGAAGATGCCGTTTTCCAAGCCCTTGTGGCTAAAAACATCGACCCCGCCTTCAGCCTTGAGATCACGGAATTTAAATCGCAAAACGTGGCCATAGGCGGCAAGGTTGCCAAAGCAGGGTTGGTACCTTTGTCCTTAAAACCCCTACGTCTTGGTGATGCGCTGGCACAGGCGGGTGGGATTGTCGCCGAAGATAAGGACGCTACAGCAATACGTCTTTACCGCAACGGCACACTCTACCAGCTACCCGCTTCGGCCCTTCGATCTGACGCCGCAGCGCGCAACCTAACGCTGCAGGCGGACGATGCGATCTATGTGGATGAAAGCTATGACCTTGATCGGGCTCTGACGTTCTACGAGGCGCAGATCACGGCGATCGGCATGAAACGCAACGCGCGCCTGCAAGCCTTGTCCGAGTTGAGGTCTGAGATATCGGTCCAACGCGATGCCCTTGATGAACGGCGCGCCACTTTTAAAGCCCGCCGTGAACTTGGCGCCGAAACACGCGATTATGTCTATCTGGCTGGAGAGGTGGCCCAACAAGGTCGCGTTGCTCTCCCGTATGGGCGACAGGCCAGCCTTGCCGATGTGCTTTATGACGAAGGCGGGTTTGACACCAGAACCGGTGATCCGGCGCAAATCTATGTCATCCGTCCCGGCACAGGATCAAATGATACCAAGGTCACGGCTTGGCATCTGGACGCGACAAATGTAGTTAACATCACGCTTGCCACTCGTATGCAGATGCGCCCGAATGACATCGTCTTTATCGAAGAACAGCCGATCACCAAATGGTCGCGCGCCTTCGAACAGGCTTTCCCGATCCTGATCAACAAATCGGTCAACGGAGACAGCGGCGTGCCTTAGGTCGCGCCGTAATAACCTTCCCCATACGTCGTGTATGCAGGATTGGTATCCGCATAACCGTATCGCACCATCTCTGCAGATTTAACCTGCGACAGTACAAAACCGGTAACTGCGCAGTTCACCATTTCAAACTGCCGCAAGCCCTCGGCCACTTGCCCTCGGGTTGTCTTGTTCCACCCCACGATAAAAAGGATGGCATCTGCGTAGCGGGCAATCACACGCGCATCCGGCACAACCAGAACCGGGGGACTGTCGATAATGATCATGTCATAATCTGCGCGCGCCTCTTGGATAAGACGTTCAAAGCGGCTTGAGGCGAACAGATCAGCGGCACTCAGCCCTGTCTTTTCTCCAAAAAGAACATCCGCACCCAGCTGCGCATCATGTTGCACCGCATCTGACAAGGACACATCACCCGCCAAGAGCGACATAATCCCCGGCGCGGAAGGCCCGGGCACATAGTGTTCCAACGTACAGCGACGGATATCCCCTTCGATCAACAAAACACGTTTACCCAATCCGGCAAAGTTCTGCGTCAACGCCACCGCTTGTGTGGTCTTTCCTTCACCCGACACGGCCGATGCAATCAGAACCACTTGCGGCGGCTGTTCGACGTTTGACATCAAAAGCGAAGTGCGCAGATTTCGGATGGCTTCGGCGGTGGCGGCTGTCGGTTGGTTTGATAGAAACGGCACCAATGCGCTGCGGTCCGCAACCGGGATAATTGGGACTTGTCCCAGAACAGGTTTACCCGCTGCCGCTGCCAATTCATCTGCGGTTCTGAAACCGGAATGCACAAACTGCTTCGACAGGACGTAGACGCTTGCAATCACCATCCCAATAAGTGCACCGATCAGCATGATCAGCCCCTTTTGAGGTGATTGATATGTGCCAGCTGTCGCAGCAGACAGCACCCGCGCATCGGCCTGCTGCAGCCCGCGAACTGCGCTGGCCTCTTTCAATCGGGCCAGTAAAGTTTCATAGAGCACACGTGTCGCTTGCGCTTCGCGTTCTAGCTGTTGCAACGCGTTGACATCAGCACCTTGTGTCTGCACCGCCAGCTCAAGCTCCGAGATAGATCGTTCCAATGCAAGCTTTTGAAGCGCCACACGCTGTTGATCGTTGGTTTGTTCCGCTTGCTGTTGCACATCCTGCAACCGCGCCCGCGCCTCTTTCAGGCGCGCGTTTAAAATGGCCAGCCCCTCTGCCGAGGTCAGACCCATCTGCGTGCGCAACTGCGCGACCGCTGCTTCTTGCGCGATTAAATCATGCCGCAGAACACCCACACGATCTGACAACCAACTGACCGCATCATTTGCTGCTTGGAATTTTGCATCAATTTGATCTTGCAGATAGATAGCTGAAAGCGTGTTAGCCATCTTGGCAGCCTTGAAGCGATCTTCCGACTGTGCCGTAACTATGAAAATGCGTGTACTTCTTTGCACATACGCCGATAGTGCGCCTTGGACATTCGCGATCACCTGTTCCGCAGTTTCAGCATCATTGATCGTTGATGGATCAGAACGGGTTGCCGAAAAAATGGACCAACCGGGCCGCAAAGCCGTGTTGAATTCTGGGTCATTTTCCAAGGCCAACGCATCAACCATTTGCTGCACCAAGGCGCGTGACTGAATGATATGAAGCTGTGTGTTCATATCCGATACGTCTTGCGACGCTGGCTGCGAAGATGCATCCCCGGAAAAGACTGGATCGGGCGTCTGTGTCATGACCAACAAGGCCGTGGCCGCGAATTTCGGACGCGCGACACCAAATCCATAGACAGCCCCAAAGACCAGCCCCACAATACCCAATGTCGCGATCAATCGGCGACCGCGCCACAGCGCCTGCCCTACTCGCAGAAGATCTAACTCTTTGGCTGGAGCAAAATTATCCCGAAACGTCGAACCATGGGTACCCGGAAACCCTTGTCGTATGTTCATTCAAGGCCTCTTGGTTGGTAGCAAGTTTGAAATAGCACCCGCTTAACACCCGGTGCGGCTGATCACGGTCACCAGTGTTCGCCAGAAGATCCACGCTTCCAAACGGAGGCTGCGATTAGCGATGTAGTGAAGATCAGCCTCGACCTTTTTAACAGTTGCTTCGATGCCTTCGACATAGCCAAGCTCTGTTTGCGCGAAGCCACTAATTCCCGGCAACACCACGTGACGTTCTTTGTAACCCGGTACAATGCGCACAAATGTGACCGCATGATCATAGCAATCAGGACGCGGGCCAATCAGACTCATCTCACCGCGCAGGACATTAATGATTTGTGGCAACTCATCCAGCCGACTTTGACGCAACGCTGCACCAAAGCTGGTAATACGCTCTCTCTCAAGGGGATCGTGCGCACGACGGCTTTGTGTCGATGGCGTCATTGTGCGAAATTTGTAGGCCTTGAAGAGGGTGCAATTGTGCCCCATTCGAGGTTGCTTAAACAGCAACGGACCCCGATTAAAGGCAGAGTTCAGTAGCAGCAATATGACGGCAACAGCGCCCAGAATTGGTAGCAATAGCAGGCAAAAAAATACATCGAACGCGCGCTTACCGATCGCAAAACCTAATGGGGTCAGCACGGTCGCACTTGTGGGCCAAGGGTCCAAATCCACCGTTCGGTCCGGTGTCATGCTGTATTCCCGCATAGACTGCCTCATGGTTGCAAACACCTAAATAATTTACACCTCTAGGTTGCTAACATGATTTATCTAAACTTCAAAGTAGTTTAGTGAATGCCTCGGGAGCGTTGGCGTTCTGCCCAAGCAAAAAACCGGACAGAAAGACGAGCTTAATCTTCTACTGGAACGGGTGACAGGCCAAGAAGTGGAATGGCCAGGCCAGCCTCCAACCCAACAATCGCAATAAGCCGATCTGGTCCGACCTCTGGAAAACTGTCTTGTGACATCGGCGACCAAATCTGCAACGCAGCTTGTGCGTTCGACGCTTCGGCAATATTTGCGTCCGGCGCGTATTCCGGTGCTTCAAGCGGCGAACCCGCCACCGAGGGAAACTGGGAACCGGCAAGAAGTGAAGCCAACGCATATCTTTCGCCCGACGCACTTTTCCACACCGCAGGCCCAAATGTTTGCGCGTCAGCGTGTGCATTCCCAACACAAAGCGCAAACTGATTGGCTTGGGCTATTAACCCCTCAGGACAGGCAATGGTGATGCGAAGGGTCATAGCGAGACTCCCATTTTAGCGCCAAGCCAAGTTTCCAGTTCATCAATCTGCGATGCGGTAGGCTGGATCGCGTTCGACGCCCAAACCTGCAATCCGAAAAGTCGAAACGCGCCCGGAATACTTGCCGTTACCAAGCCAAGACCGACACGAAGTGGCTGCGCTGAAATTGATTGCTGTGTCAGGTTCTGCGCCGTATCGATGACAGGCGTCCCGTCCAGCCGGACAGTCACATGGCCGGAGGCGGCTTGCAGAGTGACAACATGCTTCTCGTGCTGCCCCCAGATAGTAGGGGATGCAACATTGCTGGCAGATACGCCGTGTTGCGACATGCGGCTGTAAAACTGGAGCCGGTCGATATTGGGCCTCACCCCGACCGACATACCGTTGGTGCTGGTCTTGCTGATCTCGGCAATGTTCACCCGCGCCGTTCCTGAGGTTGACAGCATCTGATACCCCAAGACCATTGTGACCGGATTTTTTACATCGAATACCGGCGCTGTCATCAACCCATCATCAACACCATCCGATTCGATCCAATGAAAGCTACCATCGGTCCGGTATGTCGGACGGGCGGCACTGATCGCTTGGCTAAGATCGTGTCCATTCGGGGACAAATCCTGCCACAGCCCAACCGGTTCATTGTCGGATGTGACAGCCAAAGTGCCTCCATCATCCTGATACAGCGCTGCGACCTGTGAGGGATCAAAAAACATCGACGGAGACAGAGATGCCGGTGAAAACGGTGCAGGCGCTGACGACACCCTTCGGCGCAAGGCAAGCGCCGGAATATCATATCCCAATCCCATCATCAGACGAGCACAAAGGCATGGATGCCCGTCGCTGTCGTGCCGGTGGCCAGAACCCGACTGACCCCTACAGGAAGAATTGCGTTGTTTCCTACCACGACGATGCGGTCATGCCCGGCCACCGAAGTAAAAGCAATGGCACCCCCAGTTTCAACATAGAGCGCGACGGCAACGTTGATCAGATCACGAGCATCTGACGGCGTGACTGGCGCCATATCGGTTGCAGGCCCACGCAGGGAAAGCGAACGGTTCTCAAAAGGGTTTGTCATCATATGCTCCTGACAGTTTGGCACCTTGCGCACCGCTATGCTGAACACATTGACGGCGGCTGCTGTTTGTCAGAGTCCTATGGAGACAAGGTTGAGACCGTCTAACGCACCTGCACGTGGCCGTTACGGTCTGTTAACTAAATTGGTTAGAGAGCTGCGCCGCGTTTGGGCCGCCGGTGCATTCGCACCTGTTGTTCCAGCTGCAATTGTGCCCAAAGCTCATGCAGTGTGCCTTTTTTGTTCTTCGGGTCGCGATACACACGCACCTCCAAGTCGGTCGCCAACCGCTCTTCGACAATGGCAAGCCGACCTTCGGCCAACTCGGCCTTACACAAGCTCAGCGGAAGCCATCCCATGCCGAACCCCTCAAGAATCATCGCTTTCACACTGTTGGCCAACGCATTCTGGTTCACGATCAGCATCTTTTGCGGCGTGATGGCTTGTTCCAGCACGAAGTCCTGAACGGCACGTAAGGCAGAAACGGCTCCGTAGGACAACAGAGGCATCGCGTCTTTACTGCCGGTTTTGAACTGAAACTCCGGTCCGCCACCCGGTTTGGTGCGCGACACTGGAACAAACCGATCTGCAGATAGGGTCAGATATTCGAAATTCGCGACCTCCAACGGCCCAAGAAACTGCATCGACGGGTGCCAATAGGTCAGGATGACATCGCAATAGCTTTGCTGAAGCGCGCTGACAAATTGATCCGCCGCCCACGAGGTCGAGTTCAGGTCAGTCTCTACACCACCTTTGCTGGCCAGTGGGGCGATCAGGTTCTTGTAGTGGGTCATATACAACGATTGCGAAGTGGCGAAGCGAATGACATTCTCGCTTGCCGAATCAATCGTCTGACAACGCTCGATTGTTTCCTCGTAGGTGCGTAGCATGATTCGAGCCTGCGACAGAAAGACCTCGCCCGCAGGGGTCAAGGCCAGCGGCAGGGTTTCACGATTGATCAGCCGCACGCCGATCTCGTTCTCTAGCGCACGGATGCGCCGCGAGAACGCAGGCTGGCTGACATTGCGTTCTTCTGCTGCGCGCGAGAAGTTTTTGCACGCAACCAACGCCTCGAAATCTCTGAGCCAAATAATATCCAACGACGCGGGTCCGTATCAGGCGCCGATCACATCCTCATCCAACCGATCTTCTTCAACAGCGTGACAAGCCACAAGACTGCCGTCGGGTTGGTGAATAGCTTTCGGCTGTTCACTCCTACATCTGTTATTCGCAAAAGCGCAGCGGCTTTGGAAGGGACAACCTTGCGGCATGTTGATCGGCGTCGGGATCTCGCCCTTCAGGCGGATATGGTTCGGACGATCATCCTTGAGCTGCGGAACAGCGGACAACAAAGCCCGAGTATAGGGATGTTTTGGATTGGAAAACAGGGTGGCCGTGTCGGCTACTTCACAGACAGTTCCAAGATAGAGCACGGCCACGCGTGTGCCGAAATGTTCGACAACACTCAGGTCGTGGGTGATGAAAAGATAGGTCAGGCCGCGGCTTTCCTTGGCTTCCAGCATCAGATTCAACACCTGCGCCTGAATGGACACGTCCAGCGCGCTGATCGGTTCATCGGCAATGATAAACTGGGGATCTACTGTCAGGGCGCGGGCAATTGCGATCCGCTGTCGCTGACCGCCTGAAAACTCGTGCGGATACCGTTTGACCCAGCTGGGATCGACCCCGACGGACATCATCACTTCGGTCACCTTGTCGCGTACTTCTGCGGCAGAAAAAGAGGGGAAGTGATGCTTCACGGGCTCTTCCAACGCCTGTCGAATGGTCATTCGTGGATTCAGCGACGCGTAAGGATTTTGAAAGATCATCTGGATCTTCTTGCGAAGTGGCTGCATTTCAGACCGCGACCGGTTGTCGATGCGCGACCCGTCATAGTGAATCTCGCCTTTGGTCGGTGTCAGCAGTCCGGCCACCAGACGGGCAACGGTGGATTTACCACAGCCGCTTTCTCCGACAACGCACAGCGCTTCACCCCGATTCACATCCAGCGTCACGTTGTTCACCGCATGCACAGCACGAGTTTCGCGTGTCAGCCGACCATTTCGAAATTTGAGGGTCTCTAGAAAGCCTTGATCAAGATCGAACCGCTTTTCCAATCCCTTGATTTCGACCAGAGGGGTCTGAGCATTCAAGTCCTTCATGCGTTCTGCTCCTGTCGTGCACCCTCGGCGTGTAGCCGTTCTACTTCGTGACAGGCCACTTGAACCTCGCCATATTGAATGACTTCTGGCAATTTGCTGCGGCACAGATCGGTTGCAAATTCACACCGGGGATTGAATGGACAACCTGGCGGGATGTTCGTCAATGATGGCATGTTGCCGGGGATCTGACGCAGTTTATGCCCTGGCAGGGTTTGCTGTGGCAATGCGTTGATCAGCCCCTGAGTGTAGGGATGCTGTGGATCGTTAATGATTTCGCGCGTGCGCCCAGCCTCGATGATCCGGCCAGCATACATGACCAGTGTCCGCTCGGTCATCTGGCTGACCACACCAAGGTCATGGGTGATTAGAATCAGACCAACCTTGTTCGACTGGCACAGCTCCAACAGCAGCTCCATGATGTCGGCCTGAATGGTCACGTCCAGCGCAGTTGTCGGCTCGTCCGCAATGATCAGTTCCGGGTCCAGCAAAAGTGCAATCGCAATGATGATCCGCTGACGCATCCCACCAGAAAGCTCATGCGGATATTGGCCCAGCCGCTCTTCGGGCGACGGAATATAGACCTCGCGCAGCTTGACGATGGCGATCTGCTTGGCTTCCTCTCGGCTCAGCTTGCGGTGGGCCAGCAAGGTTTCGATCATCTGTTGTCCAATGGTCAACACTGGGTTCAGCGTCACCATGGGATCCTGAAAGATCATTGCCATCTTGTCGCCGCGCAACTGGCGCAGGCGCTTGTCGCTCATCTTCACGACATCCTCTCCGTCCAAGAGGATTTCACCGCGATCGACATAGCCGGGTCGGCTGATCAGGTTCATCAGCGAAAAACCGGTGATGGATTTCCCAGCACCGCTTTCGCCAACAATACCCAGACGTTCGCCCTTGGCGACGTCAAAGGAAATGCCGTTCAACGCGGTGACGGTTTCATCGCGCATCGCGAATTTGACGGTCAGGTCGCGCACAGAAAGCAAAGACATCGCGTTACCCCTTATAGAGTTTCGGGTTCAGGACATCGCGCATCCAGTCGCCCAGCAGGTTGATCACGAGCACAAGCACAACCAGTACAACACCGGGGATCACGGTGATCCACCAACTGCCCGAGAAAATGTAATCGAACCCCGACGAAATCAGTGACCCAAGCGAGGGTTGGCTGGGCGGCATTCCCAGACCCAGAAAGCTCAGCGATGCTTCCGAGATGATCGCGTTGGCCACCTGAACAGTCGAAATAACGAAGATCGGAGACAGCGAATTCGGTAGGATATGACGCACCATGATCCGCACGGGGCCGAAACCCAGCACACGCGCGCTGTCGACATATTCCTTCTTCTTCTCGGCCAACACCGTGGCACGCACCGTGCGGGCGTACTGGGGCCATTCGGCCACCCCGATCACCGCGATCAGGAAAAAGACAGCATACTGATTAAATGTTTCGGACCCAAACATCGCCTGCGTCACAGCCAGGAAAATAATCGCAACCATCAGCGTCGAGAACGACAACTGAATATCTGCAAGTCGCATCAGCAGGTTGTCCAGACGTCCGCCGATGTAACCCGCAAGCAACCCAATAGTGATGCCTAAAAATGCCTGCAGCGCCACAGCGCATATACCAATCAGAAGTGACAAACGTGTGCCATACAGAATAGTAGACCAAAGGTCGCGACCTTGGTCATCCGTTCCCAAGACGAATTCAGGCAGCGCGCCGTTGATCCACGCGGGGGGGTATTCCGAGTTCATGATATCGATCTGCGCCGGATCATAGGGATCATATGGCGCAATCAGCGGTGACAGAAACGCCGCCCCGGCGATCAGCACGAAGATGATCAGGCTGACAACAGCGACCGGGTTGCGCCGAAAGCTGTAACCCATGTTGGAGTTTACGATCTTTGACCAGCGCGAAGGTTCTGCGCGGGGGGAAACGGTCTCGGTGCTCATGCGCCCATCCTCGCAAGGTTCACGGTTGGGTTCACCAATCCATAGATCAGATCGACAATTGTGTTGGTCACAACGAAGATGAAGCCGACCACAATCAGATAGGCCACGATCAAGGGCGTATCGACGCGGTTGACCGCCTCAAGGAACATGAAACCCATACCCGGCCACTGGAACACGGTCTCGGTCAGGATGGTATAGGCTACCATCGTTCCGATCTGCACCCCGCCAACTGTAATCACCGGCAGCAGAGTGTTTTTCAGCGCATGAACGAAATAGATACGCCAGGGTCTGATACCTTTGGCGACGGCATATTTGACATACTCGGATTGCAGTACTTCCATCATCTCGGCCCGGATCAAGCGGACAAAAAGCGGCAACATGATCGACGCCAGCGCAATCGACGGCAGAATGATATGCATCCACCCATCAGCAGTGGCGAAATTCGTTTCCCAATACCCCCAGACATGCACGACATCGCCGCGACCGAAGGACGGAAACCAGCCATAGTTCACCGAGAACACGAAAATCATTAGGATCGCGGTCAAAAAGACAGGAATCGAGATACCGACAATCGACAGACCCATGATGACACGGCTCAGGATCGTATCGGGCTGGATGGCAGTATAAACGCCCAGTGGAATGGACAGGCCAACGATGATGATCGTGGCACCCAGCACAAGCTCAAGCGTGGCTGGCAACTTCTTCATGATCACATCAAGCGCGGGCTCTTTGAAGAAATAGGATGTGCCCAGATCCCCCTGAAGCGCATTGCCGGCAAATCGAAGATATTGGGTCAGAAAGCTATCATTCAGCCCCAACTCATCCCGCAACTGCTGGCGGACCTCTTCGGATACGGATTGACCGACCAACTCACGCAGAGGGTCACCCAGGTTGCCCTGAATGGCGAAAGCGATCAACGAGATGACAAACATCACGGCTATCGCCTGAAAAACTCGCTTCACGAGATAGGCAAACATCTTAGCTACCTTATTCGATTAGGGTGGCGTTGCGTTTTTCCCGACCCGCGAACAGGGATTGTCAGCTTGGGAATGCGCAACCACATGGCAAACCGGGCCAGCGACAAACGCCAGCCCGGTTGCAGTTTCGCTTATTCTACAACCAGGTCACCGAAATACGGGAAGTTCAGCGCGTTCACGATCTCACCCGAGTTCATGCCCGACTTGGAACCCCAAGCAAGGTTCTGCCAGTGCAACGGAATGAATGCCGCTTCTTCATACAGAATGCCTTCCAGCTTCTGCAGCATCTCGCCACGCTTGGCTTGGTCGGTTTCCGTATTCGTGGCGATCATCAAAGCGTCTGCTTCTTCGTTGCAGTAATTGCCCGAGTTATACTGACCGTTTCCGGTTGCTTCGTCCGGGCACGCCGTCAGGAACTGGTGGAAGTTGGCGGAATCTTCGGTATCCGCATGCCAACCGATCATCATCATATCAGCCGCACGTTCATCAAACGCGGGCCAGTATTGCGCTTTCGGCATGGTTTGCAGGTCAACCTTGATGTTGATCTGAGCCAGCATCGAGGCCACGGCTTGAGCGATCTTGTCGTCGTTCACATAGCGGTTGTTCGGCGCCATCATCGTGATCGAGAAGCCATCAGCATAGCCAGCCTCCTCCATCAGAGCCTTGGCTTTTTCCACATCAAAACGCGGTGTCAAAGCTGGGTCGTGACCCAGGTAGCCAGCGGGGCTTGCCTGCGCACCAACCGTGCCAAAGCCGCGCATGATGCGATCAACAATACCGGCGTTGTTCACAGCATAGTCAATCGCCTGACGAACGCGAGCATCCTTGAACGCCTCGACACGTTCCTGATTCATCTGGAACGTGATGATCCGGGTGCCAGGCATGGTGATCAGATCAACGCCTTCAGCATCAGCCACACGTTGCAGATCGGTCGGCGGGACCGGCGCGATGAAATCGACGTCGCCTGACAGAAGCGCGGCCACGCGGGTCGGGTCTTCCTTAATCGGCGTCAGGACGATTTTGTCCACGTTGCCTTTGCTTTCGGTATCCCAATAGTCGGCAAAACGGTCGAACACCACTTTCACGCCCTGCTCACGCTCGGACACAACATAAGGACCGGTGCCCGACACGTTACGCGATGCGAAGCTGTCGCCGTGCTTGACGATTTCCGACTTGTCTTTGCCATCATCGGTTTCGCCAGTGTAGAACGCGCTGTCCATCGGGAAGATGTAAGTCGCAGTGTGCAGCACCAGCGGATACGGCGCCGAGGTTTTCAGATCGAAGGTCATGTCGTCGATGACTTCAACATCGGTGAACTGAGCGAAAATACCTTTAAAGTCGTCACTTTGCTTCAGACGATCAAAGGTCCAATCCACGTCATTCGCGGTCAACATGTTGCCCGAATGGAACTTCACACCGCTTTTCAGCTTGAAACGCATGGTGGTATCGTCGATCTGCTCCCAGCTTTCAGCAAGGCGCGGTTCGAACTGAAGATCCTGCGTCCAGCGCACCAGCGGGTCAAAGACCATGTGCGACAGTTGCAGCGTGCCGCCCGAAAGCTGCTCGTGCGGGTCCAGCGAAACCGGGTCTGCGTCATATGCGACGCGTACGGTGTTTTCGGCAAAAGCTGCCGACGCCATTGTCGCCACGACGGCCGCAGCCGTCAGGCTTCTGACAAATTTCGTCATTGAGTTACTCCCCTGTGTTTGTGACCGGAACGCTATCGTTAGGGAGGCAACAAGGGCAAATGCCGATAACGAATAGCCGATGCAGGGAACGCATGAAGCGGGCTGGAGGGGGGCAACTGCGAGTGCTTTCTGACTCAACAGGAAGGCACTGTTCGTTCGGTATTGAAACCGCGTCCGAGAGAGCGTAGTTATAAATCTATAACTTCATAAGGAGTCGTCCTGATGAATACCCACTCCTCGCAAATCGCCCCCCGCTTTGGCGCACAAAAAATCATTGCGGTGGTTGCACTGGTTTTTGGCCTCATGACGGTGTTTTCCGGCGGGAACGTGCTGTTTGGCGCAGCGCAAGCACGTGAAGCAGCGGGCGACTACATTCCGTTTGTGGTCTGGTTCAACTTCCTCGCGGGTTTCGCCTATATCGTTGCTGCAATTGGTTTGTGGTTAGATAAGACATGGGCGACGTGGCTTGCGGCCGCAATTGCAGCGGCAACTGCCATCGTCACACTGGCTTTTGCCATAACCATCATTCGCGGCAGCGCATTTGAAATGCGCACAGTCGGTGCGCTTTCATTACGTTTCCTGTTCTGGACGGTCGTTGCCGTGACGACGCGCAGTCGGGCCAAACGCGGATGATGAAACGCAAACTCACGGGCGATCGCAAAGCCGAAATCCTAAGCGCCACCCTTAAACTGGCGTTCGAAGTCGGACCCGACCATGTGACGACGGGTCGGATCGCCAAACAGCTCGGCCTGACTCAGCCGGCGATCTACAAACATTTTCCCAAGAAAGAAGATATCTGGAGCGCCATCGCAGATACTATCTGCAAACGGATCACCCAGAACGCTGATATCGGCAGAGCGGGCGGGCCGCCGTCCGACAGGTTGCGGCGCATGATTAGGTCGCATCTGCATCTGATCACTGAATATCCCGCATTGCCCGAGATCATGGTCACACGCGACCCCACAGAACGACTGACCGAAACGCGCCAACGTATTCTGGCTGCCATGTTTGGCTTCCGCGATACATTGATCGCATGCTGCGACGAGCTTCGCGCGGCTGGGCAACTGCGCGATGGGCTACGACCTGAAGATAGTGCCACCCTTCTGGTCGGCCTTATCCAAAGCCTCGTGCTGCGCCTTATTTTGACCCGGGACACCAGCCATTTGCTGGACGAGGGGGAACGGCTTCTGAATCTGCAACTGTCCCTTTTTGAACACGAAGGACGCCAGCCATGAGACCCGGTTTGAAACTGCTTCTGATCACCCTACCGCTTGCGTTGATTGGGATTGCCATCCTTACCTTTGTGATTTCGACCCGTACACCGCCTGATCGCCATGAACTGGCTGAACGCGCCAATCCCGTGCGGGTGATAACAGCGGAAACACGCATGATCGCCCCAACGCTTATCGGCTTTGGCGTCGTTGCCCCTGCCCGCACCTATCAGGCCATTGCCGAGGTTGGCGGGACGGTTGACTACGTCAATCCGGCATTGCGCGACGGTCAGATATTGCCTGCCGGATCGGTATTGCTGCGGCTGTCACCTGTCGACTTCAATCTTGCGATCGCACAAGCGAACGCCAACATCAGGGCCGCCGAAGCGCGTCTGACAGAACTTGATGTCTCGGAAACCAACCAGCGTGCCGCCCTCACTATCGAGCTTGAAGCTCTGGACCTGAAGACCGCGGAACTACAGCGCGCCGATACGCTATTCAAGGCTGGGACAATGACTCAATCAGCGCGCGATGCGATACGATCCGCCCACCTTGCGCAACGCCAGAAAGTGCAGGGGATTGAAAGCACGCTTGCCCTATTGCCAACACAACGAACCGCGCAGACCCAACAGATCGCGTTGTATCGCTCTAACCTTGCAACTGCTGAACTGAACTTGAAGCGTAGTGAGATGACGCTACCTTTTCTTGCCCGCGTCGCAAGCCATTCTGTCGAGGTCGGCCAGTTTCTGAACAAGGGTCAATCCGCCGCCACACTGGACGGTGTCAATCAGGCGGAAGTAGAGGTGCAGGCCGCGATGAGCGACTTCCGAAGCCTCGTCCTCAATCGGCCAACGGGGCCAACAATTTTGCCGATGGACCCGGCTATGCTGACCGATACCCTTCATGAACTGGGATTGAAGGCAACCGTTCGGCTGCGTTTGGGCGATGAAGTTCTGACGTGGCCTGCCACCGTGGATCGGATAAGTGACGGCATTGACCCCGAGACTGGTACGGTCGGTGTGGTCGTGCAGGTTAACAACGCCTATGGTCAGGCCGGAAACGGAAACCGACCGCCGCTGACCAAGGGCATGTTCGTCGACATCGTTTTGCGCGCAGATCCGATCAGCGGCATTGTTCTGCCCCGCGATGCGCTAAACAATGGCCATGTTTTCTTGGCAGACTCAGAAAACAGGTTACGCATTGTTGCGGCTGAACCGAAGCTGGTGCAGGGAAATATCGCGCTATTCACAGAAACCATAGCCGAAGGAAGCCGCGTCGTCCTTAGCCCACCAATTCCAACCATTGACGGTGCGCTTTTGGATCCACATCCGGATACTGACATCATGAACCGTCTGCTGGCGGAGGATGCCACCCAATGATCCGTTTCTTCGCGGCGCATCCGACCATCGCCAACCTTCTGATGATCCTGTTTCTGGCTGCCGGTCTGTTCGTCGCCCCGACGCTGCTGCGCGAAACCTTTCCCCGCGCCACCCCTAGCGAGGTCGAGATCAGCGTGCCCTATCCCGGCGCCCGCCCCGAGGAAGTTGAAACCGCGATCTGCGAACGGGTCGAAAACGCGATGAACGCGGTGACCGGCATCGAACGGCAGTCCTGCGAAGCGCGTGAAAATTTGGCCCGTTCTGTTGTGACCATGCGCGAGGGCGACGATTTCCAAACCTTCGTGGCCGACATCAAATCCGAGATTGATGCGATCACCGACTTCCCGGACCGCGCCGAAGCCCCGACCGTGCGGGCGCTTGGTCTGACCGACTTCGTGGCGTCCGTGGCTATCACCGGGCCCATTTCCCGCACTGATCTGAAAGACTATGCCGAACAAACGCGCACCGCGATGCTGCGGTGGGGTGGCATACCCAAAGTCGATATTCGCGGCTTCTCGACCCGAGAGCTACAGATAAACCTGCATTCCGCCGATCTGCAGAAATTCGGGGTCTCGGTCGCTGATATCGCGCGTGCGGTTCAGGCCGGAAGCCTCGACTTGCCCGCAGGTAGCATCGAAGCGACCACCGAAACCCTTCTGATCCGCGTGGCAGAGGAGCGGCGCGACACGGAAACGCTGGCAGCCTTGATCGTTCGGTCATCTTCTCAGGGGGGGCAGGTACGTTTGGGCGACATCGCTGACATATCCGAAGGATTTGCACAGGATGATGATGTCATCCTTTTTGATGGAGAGCCTGCCGCAATCCTCGATATCACGAAAACTCGCGCGGAAGACAGCTTGCGCACAATGGATGCGTTGAAGGCCTTTTTGGAGGCCGAGCGCGCCCAGGCCCCGCCCGGCATTACGCTTGCGATCACAGCGGACGGGGTATCTGTTGTGCGCGACAGGCTGACATTGGTGGTGGTCAATGGACTGCAAGGCCTTGCGCTGGTGTTCCTTGTCCTGTGGTTGTTCTTCGGTTTTCGCTTCTCGTTCTGGGTCGCGATGGGTCTGCCCGTGTCGTTCATGGGGGGCGTCGCTCTGATGGGGCTTGTGGGGTATTCTTTGAACCTGATGACCACGCTGGGCCTGCTGATCGTGATCGGGTTGTTGATGGACGACGCCATCGTGATCGCCGAAAATATCGCACGCCTGCGTGAAAAAGGGCGCAGCGCATTGGACGCGGCTGTAGATGGGGCGGCGCAGGTGTTTCCCAACGTGCTGGCCTCGTTCGGGACGACGGCCATGATCTTCGGCTCGCTTGCCTTTCTGTCCGGCGACCTTGGCGCCGTTTTGCGCGTCGTGCCGGTTGTGATGCTGTTCGTGCTCTCGGTCTCGCTGATCGAGGCGTTCCTGATCCTTCCCCACCACCTGATCCACAGTCTTGAGCTCGCAGATTACGACACAGGATTGCGTGCCCGTGTGGAAGCTGCGGTTGACTGGGCACGCGAAAAACTGATCGGCCCAATCGTCGACCTGACCATTCGCTGGCGTTACGCCGTCGCCGGCCTCAGCCTGACAATTCTGCTGATCGCGACCAGCATGCTGGCCGGCGGCTTCCTAAAGTTCACCGCCTTTCCCGAACTGGATGGCGACACCATTGTTGCACGCGTGCTTCTACCGCAGGGAACGCCCCTGTCACAAACCGAACAGGTCGTCTCGCAACTTGAAGCTGGTTTAAACCAGGTCAATGCCACCCTGACCCCAGAACAACCCAACGGCGCACTCCTGATTCGCCATGTCAGCGTTTACTACGGCCTGAATCGGGATGCGTTCGAAACGGGTGCTCATGTTGTGACCCTCAGCGTTGACCTTC
The DNA here is from genome assembly GCF_023016085.1 of Aliiroseovarius sp. F47248L. Classification (NCBI taxonomy): domain Bacteria; kingdom Pseudomonadati; phylum Pseudomonadota; class Alphaproteobacteria; order Rhodobacterales; family Paracoccaceae; genus Aliiroseovarius; species Aliiroseovarius sp. F47248L. The sequence goes on from NZ_JALKBF010000001.1 coordinate 2,635,694, forward strand.
TTCCATCGGCCGAACGTATCAGCACACCTGACGAAATCATGGCCTTGTGGCGCGATACGGTTGGCCCAGTGCCAGACGTTGTCAGTCTGAAATACGATGAAAGCACCATCGGTCCGGCAGGGATCGCAATCGACATGCATTTAAAAGGTGACGACCTTGTGGCACTCAAGTCAGCGTCGATCGAATTGCAGGACTGGCTGTGGCAGTATCAGGGCGTCACCTCTATTCTAGACGACTTGCGCCCCGGCAAACGAGAGCTGCGCATCACTTTGAAGGACGCTGCCGGGCCCATGGGGATCACCGCAGCGATGGTCGCAGATCAGTTGCGCGCAGCCTATCTGGGCACCACAATCAGTGAAATGCAGATTGCCGGCAGCCTTGTCGAGCTTGTTGCTCAGTTCGGAACCCCGGAGCGCAGGGAACGTGATGTTTTCGACCGCTTCAATGTAACACGCCCCGACGGATCCTACGTGCCCTTGTCTGTGATCGCCGATGTCGAGATCGGCCAGGGCTACAGCCGGATCAACCGCGAAGACGGGATTCGTACGGTTACGGTGCAAGGCGCCATCGACACCCGCATCGCAAATGCCAACGCCATTGTCAGCGACACGTTGACACGATTTGTGCCGGACTTCCTGAAACGCCATCCCACAGTCACGCTAGACGTTGAAGGCCAAAACGCCGAGGCCGGAAAAACGCAGCAATCCATGCTCAAAGGGTTCATCATCGGACTTCTGGGTGTCTTTCTGCTGCTAAGTTTTCTGTTTCGATCCTATATCGAACCGATTGTTGTGATGCTCGTAATACCCTTGTCCTTGCCCGGTGCAATTTTCGGACATATGGCGATGGGGCTTGATTTCTCTATGCCCAGCATGTTGGGCTTCGTCGCTCTTGCCGGTGTCGTGGTCAACAACTCAATCCTGTTGGTGGACTTCATCAAGCATGAACACGACGACGTCGCCAACGTATCCCAAGCCGCTGCACGGGCAGCGCGGGCACGGTTCCGCGCGATTTTCCTGACCACGACCACAACAACGGCTGGTCTGCTTCCCATCCTGACCGAGACAAATTTACAGGCACAAATCCTGATTCCTTTGGTGGCCAGCCTGGTCTTCGGCTTGCTCAGCGCCAGCCTTGTGGTGCTATTCGTGCTACCAGCTGTCTATGCAATTCTGGATGACCTGCATCTCAGCACCTTGGCGCAAAAATAGCTGGCAAAAGCCGCACAAAAACATACGTTTTCAATGCGATTCTCAGCACTCAGATTTTTTGACAAAAGTGGTGAGCCGTGAAGGATTCGAACCTTCGACCCACTGATTAAAAGAACGGCCAGAACGATTTCGCCGCATTTCGTTCGATTTCGCTCACCTGACAAAAATGGCATTAAAACAGATATTTACCTTGAACAAGGTCACGCCGAGCTTGCATGATAAACGCCAGAATTCGCCGCCATTTGCTTCCGTATAGCTTCCGGAAGCGGGCCGGAAGCAAGGAGTGTTCTAGCTATGTTCAAGCTCACCAAGCGCCATGTCGAAGGGCTGAAAATTGAATCCAAGGATTACTTGGTTTGGGATCGGGACATGCGGGGGTTTGGCGTGCGGGTCTATCCGTCCGGCAAAAAAACCTATCTTGTGCAGTATCGGGTCGCGCAACGCACCCGGCGTTTTACCATCGGTCAACACGGCGTTCTGACAGCCGAGGAAGCCCGCTTGCAGGCGAAGCGTCTATTGGGCGATGTGGCGCGCGGCAAAGACCCCTCCGCATCAAAGCAAGCCAAAATGCGCGCGCCGACCGTTGCCGGACTGTGTGACCGGTTTCTGGACGAATATGTTGATCAGCATTGCAAGCCGACTACTGCAAGCGACTATCGCAGTATCATTCGCCGTTTCATCCGGCCCCAACTTGGCCCGTTGCCGATTGCCGAAGTCACCCGTGCGGATGTGGTGGCGTTTCATCACAAATTGAGGGACACGCCATATCAAGCCAACCGCGCCGCCAGCATGTTGTCCAAACTGTTCAATCTGGCCGAGGATTGGGGCTTGCGTCAGGCCGGATCGAACCCCGCGCGACGGATCAAGAAATTCCGCGAGGAAGAGAAAAAGCGTTACCTGTCGGATGAAGAGCAAGCGCGGCTTGGAAACGTCCTCATAGAGGCGCTGGAAGAGGGGTCAGAGACGATCTATGCGGTTTCGGCCATATTCCTACTGCTGTTCACCGGATGCCGCCTGAACGAGATTCTGACGCTGCGATGGGACTACGTGACAACACACCACTTGGAATTGCCCGACAGCAAAACCGGACGCCGCCGCATCCCGCTTCCACGTGAAGCGTATGATATTCTCATGGAATTGCCCCGCGATCCTGACAACCCGTTCGTAATTCTGGGCGAGGTCGACGGACAACCGCTGGTGAACCTGCAAAAGCCATGGCAACGCATCCGCAAGCGCGCGGGTCTGCCCGACGTTCGCATTCACGACTTGCGGCACACTTATGCGTCAGTTGCCATGAAAGACGGGATCGACCCGTTCACCCTGAAAGAAATTTTAGGCCACAAGAACCTGACCACGACACTGCGCTATGCGCACCTTGCGGATGATGCTGTTCAACGCGCGGCGGGGTCCGTGGCAAGCCGCGTTGCAGGGGCTATGGGACGGCGTGCAAATGCAAAACCGGGGTTGCGGGTGGTGCGTTAGGTCTACGTATACGTTACGTAGGAACATCGGACCGACGTTCAGACGTCCATGTTCTTTTCTGGCTCAATCCAATACGTAGATTGCACGTCACAATTCCGGCGCACAGGATCAAACGAATGAGAACATTCCACCTCACACCCTACTACTTCCTCTTACAAGCGTTCGATAAGACGGGTGAGGCTATGTTTGGTGAAGACTGGTCCGGACAAGAGGTGCGGACAGGCGCGCCTACGATGGACCTTCGCCCCATAAAAGCCGAGCAAGAAGCCATAGAAATACGTTTGCTAAGCATTGCAGACCGGCAGGCCGCGATAAGGGGCGAGGTTAATTTGCAGTTGTCGCCGGAAGAACGGGAGCGCGTTGGTGGCGAAACTATTGCACTTCGAGAAGAGCAAATAGAACTTCGCGTTAGACGATCCGAACTTCCCGACCTGACCCACATGACCAATGAAGATGCGGAACGGTTTGAACGCCGTTGCGCTGTTGAAACTGAATTGAGAACCGCAATCCAAAACGGCGCATTAAGACTGATCGCCGGAGATGGCTTGATTGTTGAATGGAACAAATGGGCGATGGAAGACGGTTTCAACGTCAATTTCTATCTATCCACGGTTCAAGTTCCTGCGAGCATCCTAAGCACGGGAAGCGCCCCAGCACTTGTATTGATCGAGGAATTTGAGACTTGGCTTAAGCGTTTTGGAGTTCCAACAGCCCCGCCCGACCCAATCCCGCTAATTACCCAGCTCGAGAACTTCTTTCGCGAGCAATTCAAAGGTGATCCGGAATTGCTGACACCGCGCGAGGCGTTCTTTGACTTAGCCAGCAAGACCTTTCCTGATGCATCCTTGCGCAAGCTCAGACAGGCTTGGGATAATGCTGCGCCAGATGAACGCCGAAAAGGCGGGCGGAAGCGAAAGAGAGTTTAGAAAACCGAAACAATGGGTGTTTCGGTTTCCGCCTCCAAACAAAATAACATAGTAACTTATTGTTTTAATGAAGAAATAATCGAAACAAATTTTGTTTCTGTTATAATAAATCGTGTCGTCTATTTGCGCCCAGTGCGCCTGCTTATCCTTACCTCACAAATCAAACGCCAACCAACGTGAGGTCAACACAATGCAGCATAGCCAACCCAAATCCAGCACCCTTGTAGATGAACGCGAAGCCGCGTCGATCCTTTGTTATTCCGTCCGTGCTTTGCAAAATTGGCGGCATCGCGGTGGCGGGCCTGACTTTGTGAAAGTATCCGCCCGTTCAATCCGGTATCGCCGCGCCGATCTGGAAAAGTGGATCGCGGACCGCACGGTGTCCAACACCTCGCAGACCATCTGACATTCAGTTTTGCCCCGCAACAGTTGGTAGCGGTTGCGGGGATTTTGGGGCCGAGAGGCTTTCAAACGGGGCGCGGGGTGTCGCCACCCTGCGCCCTATCTATGTCTGCCACCAACCCAAACCAAGGAAAGGGACACCATGTCAAACCAACCCGCCTTCAAGTTCAGGCTTGGCCTGATCACCGCCACCATCTGGAAGAATGACAGCTTCTATTCCGTCGACTTCACCCGCTCCTACAAGGACGGCCAGGGCGATTGGCACAGCACGCAAAGCTATGCCCATGCCGACCTTCTGAACATCGCCAAATGCGCTGAACGCGCCGAAAACTGGATTGCGAGGCAGACCAATGACTAAACCGAACCTGAACACCGAACACCACTCACGGCCCCAAAACAAAAGCTACCCCGCCGGAGGCTCCCACCCGCGCGGCAAAACCCGCCGTTCGAATGGGGCAAGCCCCAAGAGGGGGGTGATAGTAGCACCCCCCTCTGGAAATACAGAACCCCCAGAAGATTACACCGTGTTGCACCGAGGTTTTGACACGCTGGCGCTATCTATTCAGGCCAATATCGGCCCCAAGCTGTTTGAGTATCTGGACGCGCAGAAAGCGATTGCCGAGGAAGAACAGCGGGAAACCCTAATCACATATGAAGGTCTGCACTTCCTGCTCAAACCCTATGGCGGGAAAGGCTATCGGTTCTTGCTGGATGGTGGACGCGATGGCGCAAGCTGGGCGATCAAGAAACCCAATGCGCGGGATAAGTGGGGCATCCGCATCACCTTCGGGTCATTCTTTCTGGCGACCTATGGGCTGGGCGCGGCCAAGGCGCATTGCGAGCGTGTTCTGGACCGTCTGGGCGTTCGCTTTGGTCCCGATGATGTGAGCATATCACGGGCAGATTTCTGCGTGGATGTTCTGGCGAACGGCCTGACGCTGAAACCGGACAATCTGGTGATGCACAGTTCCACCGGGCGGCGCGATCATGTCGCACAGGATGATATTGCCGTGCATGGCAAATCCGGTTGGGTGTCGTCGGTCACATCGGGCAGCATCGCAAACCGACAGGTCATTATCTATAACAAACGATCCGAGGTGATTACCCGCAGCAAGACCCATTGGTGGGATATCTGGAACCATACATTACGTAACGGTCTGGGCAACACCAACGCGGCTGTTACCTTACATAAGGGACAGCCCACCGGCCCCCTGACCCCAGATGCGGACAAGGCCAAGCACACCCAAGTCTGGCGCGTCGAGTTCCGGGCGGGCAAAGACCTTCTGAAAGACCGTTGGGGCATTCGCACTTGGGAACAGTTCTTTGACCGCTACGGCGACCTGTGCCGATCTTCGGGCGAGTTGGTCCGATACACCGAGCCAGACCCCGGCGACACGAACCGGTCACGCTGGCCCAACCATCCGCTTTGGGATGTAGTCTGCGCCGAGATGAATGACGACCTGACCGAGATGCGCAGCGGGGCAGACCCCAACCCCATGAAAGAGGTTCACCGCACGGAACACATCGCCAGCTTGCTGAAACAGGTGACTGGAACCTGCATCACCATCGCGGCGCTGGAAGGTTGGGAGCATGAAGAACTGCCGGTGGCGTTCAACGGGTTTGCGGAGCGGATGACCAAAACCGTGAACGACAATCCCGAACGATCCGCCAAGCAGTTGCAGGATGCCAAGGACCGCTATGTGTTCATCCGCCAACCCGACGCGCCGCCTACGTAACGTATAAGTAGGGACCGGCCAGCCAAGCGCCTACATAACGTTACCTTACATAGGAACGGTCAGACCACGAAAAGCGCCTTATGTAATGTTACATAGGGCGCTTATCTTATGTGAGGGTCAATGGCGGAGGTAAAAACCTACCAACGAGACTGTATCAATTCCAATTACTCGGGAGTGCAGCAATACGCTCTAACACCGGAAACGATCATGAACAGTCAAATCGCTAAACCACACCGCTCCCGTTTCCCATTTCGTTATCACCTTCGTTTCTGAATACGAAACACAGTGTCAATCCGCCGACACTATACACGCTATCTTAGATGTTATTGAAGAAACACACGTAAAGATCGGTGTGAGAACTTTAGATTGCACAACCTGACAATCCAACCAAAGGAATACTGAATGCCCCAACGTCGCACGGCTCAATTGATCGCCATTATTGCCACTTCCGTTGTGCTTATCAGCTGCGGAACTACGTATGAGATGCCAAAGGTCAACGAGACTGTGACAAGCCGGGCGAACAGCCTTTTTGCCCAAGCGAAGTCAGCACCGCCCCGCAAGCTGGCTAGCCCGTCCACCGGCACTGCGCGATTTCACCGTGTAGCGCGACGGGTACAGCCCGTCGCACGGAAACTGTGCGAAACGGAACTGGCGCAAGGCAAAAACATAGATTGCAACGTTCGGATCGAGATTGACACCGAGATGGAGGTGCGGAACGCCTATTTCACTTACTTGGAAAAAAACAATCAAAAACCTGTCATCCGCTTCTCGGTTCCTATTCTGCGCGATGCTGCAAGCGACGATGAGGTGGCTTTTGTCATGGGTCACGAATACGGACACCTGATCGGTCAACACATCCAGAAAGGTGAACAGCAGGCAATGGCGGGCGCACTGATTCTTGGGGCCATCGCGGCCTATGGGAATGCGCAGGCGGCATCGGTGGGAGCCTATTACGACCCCAACAGCGTGGACAACTCGGTCCGGTTGGGCGCCGCCTTGGGGCAAAGGGCATTTTCGCAGACTTATGAGCTGGAAAGCGACATGATCGGCACACGCATTGCGGCAGCTGCGGGCTATGACCCTGTAAAAGGTGCACAGTTCTTTGCACGGGACGAAGCGGCGCGGTCTTCTGCCGGTCAGTTGTCGTTCTGGGGCACGCATCCGGCAGACGAAAAACGAATGGAAGTCGTGATCGCCACGATGGAACAGATCAAGGCGCAACGCGCCTTGGCCCGCAAATGATCACGCCTTGACGGGGCTGATACAGCCAAGCGCCTTATGTTACGTTACATAGGGCGCATATCTTTTGTAACGGTCAGCGCGTAACGCGGTGGGTGCTGTTCAATGCAATAAGCTCGCATGGCCCGTTCTCGCTGGGCTCGCGATTTCCGCGAAATCGCCCCGAACACTCCCTTCGTCGACAAGTCCGAACGCACCTACTGAACCGGAACCCGGGCTTACTTCGAATGGGATGCAGAAAAGGGAACCAAGCTTACCACCCTCTCCCGCCTTGTGATCATTTGGTCACGCTGCTGGCGGGAGGCAACAACATCACCCTCCGACCCGGCGATTTTCGACGTATCTTCCATTGAAAATTCTTTTACCCTTTCAAAAAAACAAAGAAGAAAATTCAAATCTGTAGATCGGGAAAAAAGGGGCGGCAGTCAGCGGTCACAACATTTTATGATCAATCAGATCGAGATTCTGAAAACCAAGACAAAACTTCCTCTTCATTCTGAATGTAATAGTCTCGAATATGTTGCCATTCTTTATAACTTCCGTCGAAGTGGCTAACCAATTTGACGCGATAGTCTGGTGTTGCATCCAATCCGCCGTACGTCGCAATCCACACACACACCACGCCGATAGCTTCAGCACGGCGCGCTCTACACTCGACGCAAGCAACATAGCTAACAGGAGCCATTCCGCTGGAGTGTGGCTCCACCAGCCCAGTAACTTGACCGCAAATATCGCAGTGCGCCGCTGCTTCCATTACGAATTTCCGTTAGCTGAAATTGTGTCGACACGGTCTGTTACTCTAGAAAATACTCTTTTGTATTCATCGCTTAGAGCGGGATCATGTTTGAACTCACCGACAAACCTATACAAAACTGCGCCAAGGTTATCGCTGTAGCGAGCGAACACAATTCTACTTTTCCATTTTTCATCATAAACAATTTTGGCGTGGCCACCGCTTCCATCTTTTTTGCGCTCAACAATTTGCATCCCATCAGGAGACAATTCGTTGTCCCAAGTCTCTGTTTCATACAGACGCGGAAACCAAACGCATCGCGAAGGGTCGCTAGCTAATGTCCAAGCGCCACGTTGAAAAACGCCTTTTGTATATCCAAAACAACGCAACGCATGATGCTGATATCGAAAAACAGGGTTTGTCGAGATCGAGAGAAAGCCTCGCTCTACGTGCTGATTGAGGTCATAACGATCTTCAAAATCCCAAGGTTCAAACGTATCGTTCGCAAGGGCATCTCGCTTGAGAAGCCGTATCTCGTTTATAAAATCATCCGCTTCTTTTGCCACAGAAGCCAATGATTTTTCTGTCACACCATCACTTTCAAGTACAGGAATACGTTTCTCAATCAAATTTGCGGCTACGACAATGTCATCTGTTCTATGTCGATCATTTGCAGTGTGTTCTTCAGTAGCATGCTGTGGCTCATCTATTTCGAGAAAGACACCAAACTGTGGAAAGTACATGTCTGTGAGCGCACGGCCACCATCTGGACGCCTTACAAGTTGCTGGCAGATGAATTCCACGTCTTCATTGTCTAACAGCAGTCCGTGGACAATTCTTGAAATAACGAAAAGCTCCCATTTTTTGTGCTTGATTTTCGAAAGACTTCTTAAAATAAACTCATCTTTACGCAAACTATCGCCCCTTCTTTTGAGCCTGAAATTTATAGTTCTCAATTATCTGCGGAAAGCCTCGCTCACGCCAGAACTCGCCGCTGATGTAACCGCTGGACATACCACCATGAGCAAATCGCTCGATAAAAAACTCATCGCAAAATGCAAGGCTTTGCCCTGTTGCGTCCCAAAAAGCGTTTTCTAACTGAAGATGGATACGTGTCTCGGCTTCAGGCAGACTTACATCTCTAAAAATCTCACGTAGCTCACACCAAAGATAGCGGTCACCTCTTAGTCCCCAGTGTTCTGGCTCCACGCTGAACAAATCACCAATCGTTCTCAAATGTTGCTCCCCCAACAAATTATTTATGCTCTAACATACCAATTTTGCAGCTGAAACAAAACAGCGGAACAGTGGGCCACCAGCATAATAGGAATGGATATCTGTGGCTTCTAAACTTCTTCGAGGCAAACGTAGCCTGTGCAACGTCAGTTGATCAGGGTCGCCGTCTTGCCATGCGTGCCTTGCTTGGTTTCAAGGATGAATGATCCGCGCCGGTAAAGGTCGATATATTTCTTTGAGTTCTCGCCAATGATCGCAGACGCCACAGGCCGTTCCAGCCGGTAGTGGTCGTTTTGGTCGGTGTCCGTAACAGGCAGCGGCTTTTCCAGCCCAAGGGCTTCGGTCAGATCATTCAGGAACAGGCCGTAATTGGCGCGCTCCGATCCACCAGACTGTTTCCACCGCTCAATAAATTCTGAAATCGTCTGCATAGGCACCACGTCAAACCGCTTTCGCTGACGATGCCCGCCAAGGGTGAAAGGTGCAACGTGATTCTAACGCTTGACCGTATCTGGCCTGCCACAGTGCTTACACTGCTTCCGTATAGCTTCCGGCAAACAGGCAGACGAAAGTCGCGCACGATGCCGCGGCGCGTAACATCTTGATATTTAATATGAAAGTGGTGAGCCGTGAAGGATTCGAACCTTCGACCCACTGATTAAAAGTCAGTTGCTCTACCAACTGAGCTAACGGCCCACTCTGTGTGCGCGGTGACTATAGCTGCCGGCTTGGCAGGTCAACCCCAATTTCCGAGGAATCTGTTCGATCTCTGGCAAAAGTTTTCACAAGGGCTTATATCGCGCGATATGGCATCTGACGACACTATAACTGAAACGCTCGACTTCATGAAATGGCATGGAGCTGGCAATGACTTTGTGATCATTGATTCACGGGGACGGGATGCCGTTGTTACCCGTGATCTGGCGGCGAAACTGGGTGATCGCAATCGCGGTGTAGGATTTGATCAACTGGCCGAGATTAGAAACTCGGACGTGGCCGATATCGACCTTGACTTCTGGAATGCGGACGGCAGCCGAGCGGGAGCTTGCGGCAATGCAACCCGTTGCGTGGCACACTTTATTCTGGACATGACCAAGCAGTCTGAACTGACCATCCGCACCACACGTGGCGTTTTGAAGGCGCGCGTCGAAGGCGATCAGGTTTCGGTCAATATGGGCCAGCCACAAACAGCATGGAACGAAGTGCCTTTGTCCAAGAACATCGACACCGCGCATTTGCCGATCGAAGGTGACCCGGCAGCGGTTGGCATGGGGAACCCTCACTGTGTGTTCTTCGTGGACAACACAGAAGCCGTCGACGTGGCCGGGATCGGTCCGCGCATTGAGCATGACCCGTTGTTTCCTGAAGCCACCAATGTCGAATTCGCCGAAATCCGTGCCCGCGACGAAATCCGCATGCGAGTGTGGGAGCGCGGAACAGGGATCACACTGGCCTGCGGTTCGGGTGCGTGTGCGACCGCAGTGGCAGCACATCAACGCGGCCTGACCGACAGTCGTGTTCGGATGGAACTGGATGGTGGCTGGCTTACGCTGGACTGGCGCGACGACGGCGTTTGGATGACCGGCCCCACGGCGTTTGTATTTAAAGGCCAGCTCACACCTGCTTTCCTGAAGGGGTTGTAAGAATGGTCGCGACGCCTCCCGTTTTTGCGACACTGGGCTGTCGACTGAATGCCTACGAGACAGAAGCCATGAAACGTTTGGCCAAGGACGCCGGCGTTGAGGGGGCGGTCGTGGTCAACACCTGTGCTGTGACAGCTGAAGCCGTGCGCAAGGCGCGCCAGGAAATTCGCAAGCTGCGCCGTGAAAACCCCGATGCTAAAGTGATTGTCACAGGGTGTGCAGCCCAGACCGAGCCCGAAACCTTCACCGCGATGGAAGAAGTCGATGCGGTAATTGGCAATCACGAAAAAATGTCACCCGAAACTTGGGCCGGACTTTCCCCCGACCTGATTGGCGACACCGAGCGTGTGCAGGTCAACGACATCATGTCCGTGACCGAAACCGCCAGCCATCTGATCGACGGGTTCGGCACCCGCTCCCGTGCCTATGTGCAAGTGCAAAACGGCTGCGACCACCGCTGTACCTTCTGCATCATCCCATATGGCCGGGGAAATTCACGTAGCGTGCCCGCTGGTGTCGTGGTCGATCAGATCAAACGCCTAGTCGACAGGGGTTTCAACGAGGTCGTTCTGACAGGCGTCGATCTGACAAGCTGGGGGGCTGACCTACCCGGTGGGCCACGCTTGGGCGATCTGGTCATGCGCATCCTGCGCCTTGTGCCCGACCTGCCGCGCTTGCGCATCAGTTCGATCGACTCGATCGAGGCAGATGAGAACCTGATGCTGGCGATCGCGTCCGAGCCGCGCCTGATGCCGCATCTGCACCTCAGCCTTCAGCATGGCGACGATCTGATCCTGAAGCGGATGAAGCGCCGCCACCTGCGCGATGACACGATTGCATTCTGCGAAGAAGCCCGCCGCCTGCGCCCCGATATCACCTTTGGTGCCGACATTATCGCAGGGTTCCCGACGGAAACGGACGCGCATTTTGAAAACAGCCTGAAGCTGGTCAAGGAATGCGACCTGACATGGCTGCACGTCTTTCCCTACTCGAAACGCGAAGGCACGCCTGCGGCGAAGATTCCCACGCAGATCAGCGGGGTCATTATCAAAGAGCGTGCCGCGCGGCTGCGTGCGGCTGGTGACGCCCAAGCCAAACGGCATCTGACCGCCCAGGTCGGGCAGGAACACAGCATCCTGATGGAAAACCCCACTATGGGCCGGACCGAACAATTCGCCGAGGTGATGTTTCAGACACCACAGGTTGAGGGTGCGATCGTCACAGCAAGTCCAACAGGCATCAACGGACAGCAATTGGTGGTCTGATCGACCGGCGATTGGTTGCCGTCCTGCGCAGAAAAGTGGACATGCGGCCCCCTCGACCCTACATTCTATGTGAAGGAGGATCACATGCCCTTACCCATCGCCCCGATTGCGGCTTTTGCGATCCGCTATGGTTCCGTCGCCGTCGCCACATATGCGCTGGCCCGGTCCATCGAACGCGCGCCGCGTGATCAACGTGTGGAAGACACGCTGGACACCGCGCCAGAAGGTCTGTCAGCCCGTCGCGATGATGAACAGATGAACGCTACCGCCCGTGTGCGTCGTGTGATTCGTCTGGGCACCGACGGCCCGGGGATCGAGATCGACGCGGTCAGCCTGACCCGCATTCGCTTTCGAAAGGTCTGAGCCATGCAGCTCATCACCTCGCCCGCGTCGCCATTTGCGCGCAAGGCCCGTATGGTGATCATCGAAACGGGTCAACAAGATGATGTGGAACTGGTCGAGGTTATTTCATCGCCGACCGACCCAAATCCACAACTGACGGCGGCCAACCCGATGTCGAAAATCCCTGCACTGATCCGCAGTGATGGGCCAACGCTTTACGACAGCCGCGTTGTGACGCGGTATCTGGACGCGCGGACTGGTGGGGCGCTTTATCCCGAAAACCGGATATGGGACGTCCTAGTTCTTGAATCCACTGGCGACGCAATCATGGATGCGGGCGTTCTGATGGTTTACGAGAACCGCTGCCGTCCTGAAGACATGCAGTTCGGCGGCTGGATGGATGCCCAATGGGGTAAGATCGAAGGTGCTCTGGATGCATTGAACACCCGCTGGATGAGCCATCTGTCAGGTCCGCTGGATATGGGACAAATCTCGGTCGCATGTGCTTTGGGCTATCTTGATTTCCGGCATGCGGAGCGGGAATGGCGCAAAACTCGCGATGCCCTGGACGACTGGTTTGCCGTGTTTTCGGCGCGCGACAGCTTTCAGGCAACGAAGCCCACCTGAGTCGCCTGATCCGTCTTATCACCATCAATCTCAGAAATTTATATCGTTACATGCGCTAACATGCGGCAACATAACCTTGAAAAGCCACCCCTGCGCCCTAATGACTTCTGGACTGGGCGCAATTCCTTGGATAAACAGCCGCGAAACGGACTGCTTTCTTGGGCGGTCTATTGTCGTGTCGGTTGCAGTTTTGCGACCTAGCTAGGGAGATGCGCTCTTGTCACAAGCCGACGACCACCAAGGAACCCGCCGGGACTTCCTTTATTATGCCACGGGTGGTGCCGCTGCCGTAACGGCCGGCGCCGCAGTTTGGCCGCTCGTTGACCAAATGAACCCATCAGCTGACGTGAAGGCGCTCAGCTCGATCCGTGTTGATATCTCGGGTGTCGAAGTCGGCAGCCAGATCACCGTGAAATGGCTCGGAAAGCCAGTTTTCATTCGCCACCGCAGCGAAGAAGAAATTGCAGCTGCCCGTGCGGATGATACTGCCGCCCTGCCAGACGATTTCGCGCGAAACGACAACCGTGACGCCTCTTTGTCGGCTGCGGATGAAAACCGTGCCATGGACGAAAATGGCGAATGGCTGGTCATGATGGGTGTCTGCACACATCTGGGCTGTGTGCCTCTTGGCGACGGCGCCGGTGATTATGGAGGCTGGTACTGCCCCTGCCACGGCTCGCATTACGACGCATCTGGTCGTATCCGTAAGGGTCCCGCACCCGAAAACCTGCCCGTTCCCGTCGCCGAGTTTGTCGACGAAACGACGATCAAACTGGGCTAAGGGAGGCTTATATGTCCGGAATTCCTCATGATCATTACGAACCCAAGACCGGGTTCGAGAAATGGCTGAACAAACGGCTTCCCGTCGTTGGTTTGTTGTATGACACCCTAATGATCCCGACACCCAAGAACCTGAACTGGTGGTGGATCTGGGGTATCGTTCTGACCTTCTGTCTGGTTCTGCAAATTGTTACCGGCATCATCCTGGTGATGCACTACACGCCGCATGTCGACATGGCTTTCGCATCAATCGAGCATATCATGCGTGACGTGAACGGCGGTCATATGCTGCGCTACATCCACGCAAACGGCGCATCGCTGTTCTTCGTGGCGGTTTACATCCACATCTTCCGTGGCCTGTTCTATGGTTCCTACAAGGCACCTCGCGAAGTCACGTGGATCATCGGCATGTTGATTTACCTGATGATGATGGCCACAGGCTTCTTGGGCTATGTTCTGCCTTGGGGTCAGATGTCCTTCTGGGGCGCAACCGTCATCACCGGCCTGTTTGGTGCCATCCCGTTCATCGGTGAAGGCCTGCAAACATGGCTTCTGGGTGGCCCTGCCGTGGACAATGCCACGCTGAACCGCTTCTTCTCGCTGCACTATCTGCTGCCTTTCGTGATCGCCGCACTTGTTGCCGTTCATATCTGGGCGTTCCACACCACGGGCAACAACAACCCGACCGGGGTGCCAGTTCGCACTGGATCGAAGGAAGAAGCCGAGAAAGACACCCTGCCCTTCTGGCCCTACTTCGTCATCAAAGACCTTGTTGGCCTTGGCATCGTGCTGATCATCTTCTTTGCGATTGTCGGCTTCATGCCCAACTATTTGGGTCACCCCGATAACTATATCGAGGCCAATCCGCTGGCGACGCCTGCACACATCGTGCCGGAATGGTATTATCTGCCATTCTACGCGATCCTGCGTGCTTTCACCGCTGATGTGTGGGCCGTGCAACTGGTCAGCTTCCTGACCGGCGGCATTGTCGACGCGAAGTTCTTCGGCGTGCTGGCGATGTTCGGCGCGATCTTTGTGATGGCGCTGGCCCCGTGGCTTGACACCTCGTCGGTCCGCTCGGGTCAGTATCGTCCGGCTTTCAAGTGGTGGTTCCGTCTGCTGATCATCGACTTCATCGTTCTGATGTGGGTCGGTGCGCGTGACACGAACTTCCCGCATGACTGGATTTCGCTGATTGGTGCCACCTATTGGTTCGCCTACTTCCTTGTCATCTTGCCGCTGTTGGGTCTGTTCGAGAAACCGACCACGCCTCCAGCGACTATCGAGGAAGACTTTAAAGCCCACTATCCCGGCGCAGCCGAGTGAGAGGATTGAAAACTATGATCAAGAAGCTCACAACATCCGCCGTCGTCGCACTGGCGCTCACCACTGGTGGCGCGCTGGCAGCCGGTGATGAAGGTCACATCGAAGACATCGCGTTTTCCTTTGAATGGCCCTTTGGCACCTATGACCAGGAACAGCTGCGTCGCGGCCTTAAGGTCTATACCGAGGTTTGTTCAGCCTGCCATGGTCTGCGCTATGTACCTTTGCGTTCGCTCGCAGATGAAGGCGGTCCGCACTATTCCGAAGACGAAGTGCGTGCCTATGCTGCCGAGAACTTCACCATCTATGACGAAGAGCTGGAGGATGACCGCCCGCGCACGCCTGCGGATTTCTTCCCGACCGTGTCTGGTGAAGGTATGGGGCCGGACCTGTCATTGATGGCCAAGGCTCGCGCTGGCTTCCACGGCCCGGCCGGCACCGGTCTGAACCAATTGCTTCGCGGAATTGGTGGTGCTGAATACATCGCCAGCTTCCTGACCGGCTTCAACGGTGAAGAAACCGAAGTTGCTGGCAGCGTCCTCTATGGCAACACCGCCTTCCCTGGCGGCTGGGTGTCGATGCCACCGCAGTTGGAAGATGGCCTGGTCGACTATGATGACGGTCACAACAACTCAGCACACCACATGGCAGAAGACGTATCCGCTTTCCTGATGTGGACAGCTGAACCCAAGATGATGGCTCGCAAAAAAGCTGGCTTTGTGTCGGTTATGCTGCTCGTTCTGCTGACGTCGCTGCTTTATCTGACCAACAAGAAGCTTTGGGCACCGCATAAAGGCAAAAAACTCGATCTGTAGTCAATTGCCATACCAAACACCAAAGGGCGCTTTTCGAAGCGCCCTTTTTTATTGATCAATTCCATATCTACTTGGACCCGAGGTAGTCGCGTAGTGCATCGGGTGGATTTTTGAATATCTGGTCGGTGGGCACTGGCGCGTTAGCGTGACCGTCTGCCACCAAAATAACCTTATCCGCGATCAGCCTCGCGTCGTCCGGGTTGTGACTGACCATAAGAAGCGTCGCACATGTTTCATTCACCAAGTCACCGACAAGCTCCAACATTTCGGCGCGCAGCGCCGGTCCAAGCGCCCCAAACGGCTCATCAAGCAACAACAAGGGTCGATCCCGCAGAAGCACCCGTGCCAATGCAACCCGCGCAATCTGTCCACCTGATAACCGCGCGGGTTTACGCGCACCCATTCCGGCAAGACCAACTCGCGCCAACGCCGCATCAACCCGTTGGGCTTCAGTTTGGTTCAATCGCAGGTTTGGCCGGACACCAAGCCCGACATTCTGTGCCACAGTCAAATGTGGGAAGAGGTTGTTGTCCTGAAACACCATGCTTATAGGTCGCGCCGCCGGATCAGTGGGCATGTCAGCCGCCTCCCACTTGATCGCACCCTCTGCCAACGGCTGAAACCCGGCAATCATCGCCAGCAAAGTCGATTTCCCAGCGCCTGAGGGTCCCAAAATGGCCACGCGGCACCCCGTGCCCACGCACAAGTCAGCAGACAACGTGAAATCCCCCATCTCGATTCGAGCTTTCTCAATTGTCAGCATTCACACGACCTCCGCGGTCAAAAATCCAGAACAGCAATAGGGACAGTCCCAAAAGAAGAACCGCCGCCGCCGCCGCATCATCCATTCTGTATGCCCCCATCAGGCGGTAGAGCTGCAATGGCAGCGTGACCCCCTGCGGGTCGGCAAACATCGCGATAACCCCAAGATCGCCCATCGACAGCGCCGCTGCCAAACCAAGCGCAAAACCCAAGGGCCGCCGCAATCGTGGCAACCACAACAGGCGCAGCCGTGTCAGCCCATGCAGCCCCATACCATCCGCCAGCGCCCCATAGTCGCGTTCGACCGTTCGAAGCGCAGGGACAATGGCACGCAGGGCGAACGGCAGGCTCATTGCGGCGTTGACAACTGCAGTGACCGGAAGCGCAAGATCCGAAGGTTTGACAATAGGAAAAAGAATCAAAAACAGCCCTGTCCCAACGACCAGAGGCGACGCCGCAATGGTCAGGTATCCCAACCCTTCGGCCAGCCACGCGCTGCGCTGCACGACGAGAACGGCTATTGGTAACGCCAGTGTCAATGTCAGGAACGCGGACCCGAATGCCACCAGAAGCGATCTAAACGCTGCCTGAAACACCGACTTCGGCAAAGACAACAGCCCCGGCACTCCATCGACAATGACCATCGTCAGTGGCAAAAGTAAAAACAGGCTGGCCAGCGTCACGGCCGCTGCATCAAGAATGCGCTGAACCCTGTTGTCATCCCACCGCTGCACGGCACGATCCAGCCCGGCGCCCATATTTCCGGGAACTGAGATACGAAACGCGATCAACGCAGCCCCTGCACCCATAGCAAACTGTATCAGGGCCAGCATCGCAGCACGGCCAAGGTCAAAATCAAACTTGAACGCCTCATAAATCGCCAGCTCAACCGTTGTTGCACGTGGCCCACCCCCCAGCGCCAAGGCAACCGCGAACGAGGTCAGGCAGATCAGGAAGATCACCAGAAAAGCACCGGGGATCACCTCGCGCAGCATCGGACGCTCCAATGTGCGCGCAATGTCGCACGGTCCCATTCCAAGTGACGCAGCAAGGCGAAACCTCTCGGCAGGGATCGACAACCAGCCTTGCAGGATCAGCCGCGAAGCGAGCGGCAGATTAAAGAACACATGTGCCAAAATGACGCCGTGATAACCATAGATAGAAATCGGCTCGAAACCAAACACGCCCAGCACCGCGTTGAATACCCCGTTTCGGCCAAAGACCGCGATCAGGCCAAGCACGGCCACGATGATTGGCAAGATAAACGGGGCACCCAGAAGGGTGACAAGCACGCGGCGCCCCGGAAAGTCACGCCGGGCCAGGGCGCGCGCCACAGGAATGGCCAGCACGACGCTGATCGCGGCTGACAGGGCAGCTTGCCACAAGGTAAACCGAATGGCGGCCCAATCCGATGGCCCAAGACCACGCCCACCATCGGCGCGCAGCGTCACAGCCAGCAGGGTGCCAAACACCAACACAACCAACAGCAGGACGGCCAATAGGCCGGGCCAATGCGACACCCATAGGGGGCGATCTGTATGGCCCGACCGTTGCATTTACTTCGAAAATGCCGCTAGCCACTCGTCCAGCGCAGGCTTGCGCAGGGCTTCGGCATCTTCTTCGGTGTGGAAGATAGCTTTACCGGGCACACCCAACAGATCGAATTTTTCGGGCAGAAGCGACGCATCCAGTTTTGATGGATACGACCAGTTCGATGTTGGAATTGCCGCCTGGAACTCTTCGCTCAGAACATAATCCATAAACGCACTCGCCAGTTCTGGCTGATCGGTGGTTTTCAGCTTCGCGGCCAGTTCGACAAACAGGTAATGGCCTTCTTCGAAGATCGCTGCCGACTTGGACATGTCGTCTTCCGAGATGATGTGATAGGCGGGTGAAGTTGTGTAAGACAGCACCATGTCTGCCTCGCCATCCGTGAACATGCCATAGCTTTCCGACCAGCCTTGCGTCACCGTCAGAACTTTTGGCGCCAAACGCTCCCACGCCTTGGGCGCGTCATCGCCATAGATCGCCTTGACCCACAGCAACAGCGCCAGCCCAGAGATCGAACTGCGCGGGTCTTGTAGGACGATTTTCACATCATCCGGCATGTCCAGTAGCGCCTCGAAACTGACAGGCGGGGTTTCCATCTTGGTGTTGTCAAAGATAAACGCGGTATAGCCATAGTTGAAGGGCAGGAACACGTCATCGTTCCATTCTATCGGCATGGTCAAGCCGCTGACATCCTGCCCATGGGGCGCGAACAGGCCAGACGCGCGTGCCCGAGCGGTGACATCGGTATTCAATCCAATGACTACATCAGCTTCGGTCCGCTCGCCTTCCAACAGAATGCGCGGCAGCACGTCGCCGGTGATGAATTGCAGGTCACAGCTGCACTGGGCTTCGAAGCCTTGCTCGATGCCGGGGCCGGGGCCCCATTCAGACGCGAAATAATCGGGCGCATAGACTTGAAGCACAGGCGTATCCGCGTTGGCCACGTGGGCCATCAGTGCAAGTCCTGCGACAAATGAAAGGGTCTGTTTCATGGTATCCTCCAAATGCGCCGGACGGAGTGGCATTTGGGGCATCCAAATTACCTTCCCTCCGCCGGTTCTAGCCGGTTCAGGTTCAACGGGTCCGCATGGAATGCATCTCAGCCGGTTTGGTCCGGCCCCCCGAGGTGTGGCCATTCCTGACGGGTTTGGTGCAACTTGGCAAGCCCCCCTTGACGCACCAGCCCTGATCGGCGATGTGAACGCTAACACCCGCCAGACCGGAGCCATTCATGTCGGATGCACTACAATCACCCGTCCGGGGGCTGGGCTTTGCCTTCGCCGCCTTCGCCGTTTTTGCGACGCATGATGCCGTGATTAAGGCGCTTGGAGTGAATTTCTCGGTATTCCAGATCATCTTTTTCGCGATGCTGTTTGCTTTTGTGCCGATGTCCGTCCTGATGCTGGCAGATCGGCAGGTCGACAATTTCCGCCCCAACCATCCGTGGTTGATCCTTCTGCGATCGGCCACGTCGGTTCTGGCCATGTCCACCGCCTTCTACGCCTTCACCGTCCTGCCATTGGCCGAGGTCTATGCCCTACTGTTCGCCACCCCTTTGTTGATCACCGCGATGTCCGCGCTGGTGCTGGGTGAAACGGTGCGCACGCAGCGGTGGGCTGCGGTCATCGTCGGCCTGATTGGCGTTCTGATCGTGCTTCGACCCGGCGTCACGCAGATATCATTCGGTCATGTGTGCGCCCTGATCGCCGCGTTCTGCTCGAGCTTTGGCTCCGTCATCATGCGCAGGATTGGCGGGGAAGAGCGGACTGCGGTGATGATCCTGTATCCCATGCTGTCCTCGATCCTGTTCATGGCTGTTATTCTGCCTTTCGTCTATCGTCCCATGGAAGTGACCCAACTGGGTATGTTCGCAAGCCTGGGCGTGTTGTCCGTGGGCGCACAGGTGCTGATCATCGCCGCCTATCGCGCCGCTCCCGCCGCGGTGGTGGCCCCCAGCCAATACAGCCAGATCCTGTGGGCAACCCTGTTTGGTGCGCTGTTCTTTGATGAACTTCCCGATCTGTGGGTAGGCGTGGGTGCATCGATCATCATCGCCTCGGGCATCTTCATCGTGTGGCGCGAAAGCCGTCCGGCGGTGTCTATGCGCAATCCGATCCTGCGCGATCCCAACCCGCGCTATGACGCTGGCCCAAGCCCGAAGCCAAAGCACCGTCGACCGCAAAGCTGACGCGCCCGCGCTTCCCTTTCGCGCGCGCCTTCGCTATCACCCTGACAACGAAGGAGCTTGCGTATGTCGATAAACAGTTTCGGTCATATCTTCCGCGTCACCACATGGGGCGAAAGCCACGGGCCCGCCCTTGGCGCGACCGTTGACGGCTGCCCCCCCGGCGTACCGCTGGAACCTGAAATGATCCAGGTCTGGCTGGACAAGCGCCGCCCGGGCCAGAACAAGCACACAACCCAGCGCAACGAACCAGATCAGGTGCGCATCCTGTCAGGTGTGTACGAGGGCAAAACGACCGGCACGCCGATCCAGTTGATGATCGAAAACACCGACCAGCGCTCGAAAGACTATGGCGAGATCGAAAAGACGTTCCGCCCCGGTCACGCCGACATCACCTATTGGCAGAAATACGGCATCCGCGACCCGCGGGGGGGTGGACGCTCGTCCGCCCGCGAAACGGCAGCCCGTGTGGCCGCTGGTGGCGTGGCGCGTGAGGTGCTGAAGGCGTTGGTGCCGGGGCTTCAGATCAAGGGTTACATGACCCAGATGGGTGCGCTTCATCTTGACCGCGACAAATTCGACTGGGATGCGATTGACCAAAACCCGTTCTGGCTGCCGGACAACACGGCTGTGCAGGAATGGGAAGACTATCTGCAACACCTGCGCACCAAGGAAAACAACAGCGTAGGTGCGGCGGTTGAGGTCGTGGTGCGCGGTGCACCCGCGGGACTGGGCGCCCCGATCTATGCCAAGTTAGACACTGACCTGGCCGCCGCGATGATGTCGATCAACGCCGTGAAAGGTGTCGAGATTGGTGAAGGCATGGCGGCGGCAGGACTGAAAGGCACCGAAAATGCGGACGAGATTTTCCGCGGGAACGACGGCCAGCCTGTATTCTCGTCCAACCACGCTGGCGGCATTCTTGGTGGCATCTCGTCCGGGCAGGATATCGTGGTTCGGTTCGCTGTGAAACCTACCAGCTCAATCCTGACGCCGCGCCAGTCGATCACCAAAACTGGTGAACCCATCGAGGTCGTCACCAAGGGCCGCCACGACCCCTGTGTGGGCATCCGCGCCGTGCCCGTGGGCGAGGCGATGGCGGCCTGTGTCATCCTTGATCACGTCATGCTGCATCGCGCCCAGATGGGCGAAGGTGTGCGCGGCAAGATCGGATGACCGATGGCCGTACTACGCACGGCAGATAAGAGGCCTCCGGCGGGGATATTTCGGGCCAAGAGAAGCGTCAGGTGGTTGCCGCAGTCAGTGCCGTATCCATCAGCGCCTTGATGTCGGATTTGGATGTTCCGGCAACGATCCGGCCAAGTTCCTGATCGCCTTTCAGAACGACCAAAGTTGATCGACGCGGGATTCGCAGCGATTTAGTCAGTTTGGATTTGCGATGCAGGTCCCAATCAACATCGATGAAGGTTATGCTGCTTTCATAAGCCGGATTTTCGGCTTTCAGGGCATTGATAACCCGTTCTTGCGCCGCACAGGTGCTGCACCAACTAGCTTTGAAATCCAAAAAGACGGTTTCGCCCTTGTCTAACGCCTTCGTGACAAGGCCGGGGGAATAGTCTGCCGTGGCCTGCGCGGCCCAAGGGGCAAACGAGGCAGCAGCGGTCAGGGTCAGGAATTGACGACGTTTCATATAAGGTGCTCCTTTCAAAGGGAAACTGAGAGGTCGTTGAGCCAGGCAGGCAGATTTCGAACCGCCCAAGCCTCAAGGACATGGTGGAACTTGGACAGGATAGCGAGGCCGACCAGAAGGAAGATGGCGCCCATGATCGGGCGCGACTTATTGGCAATGTGGCGCATCAGTGCTTGACGGCGCAGGATGGCCGCCCGCGCCCCGTATCCAAGCGTCAGAATGATGGTCGACACGCCCAGCGCGAAAGCCACCATGATCACGGCCGCCCAAGGTATGCTTTTACCCTGTGACGCGAGAGAGATCGCACCCCCTAGTGTGGGGCCGATACACGGGCTCCAGACCGCGCCCAGCAGAACGCCGCCCATGAACTGCCCTGCAAGGCTGGCCTGATCGAAATCATCAAGACTGGTGTCCGCATGGGACGACATCCCTGCCGTCGTTGCGGCAAACCGCGCGGACAGAGCGGGCGTCATAAGGATCAGCCCAAAGCCGATCATCAGAACTGCCCCAGCTTGCGCGATCATGTCTTCGGTCAGGCCAACCGAATAGCCGACGACGGTGACCAGCAGGCCCAGCATGACAAAAGACAAGCTCATCCCAGCGGCGACAGCAATCGGACCATAGCGGCTGGCTTGCAGGGCCGTGGCAAGCACAATGGGCAACACCGGCAAGACGCAGGGGTTGATCAGGGTCAGAAGACCAGCAAGGTATGCCAACACAATCTCCATGGCACAAAGCCTACGGAAATGGGCGTAAATGTCATCTCACGATGGCCCCGCGCGGCTTCACGTCTGTGTGGGATTTTGTTTCGCCAACTGTACGGCGAGGATGCCAAAGGTGATGATGGCGACGCCGATAAAATCGGTGGCGGTCAGTGCCTCGCCAAGCAAAAGCCACGCGATGGCAACGCCGAAGAACGGGTTGAGAAAGTGGAAAGTGGCCGCCTTCACGGCTCCGATCCGACCCACCAGCGCGAACCAGACCCATGTGGCCAGAACACCGGGCACAAGGACAGTGTAGCTGAACGCAAGGCCAAGGCGCAGGCTGGGCTCAAAGCTGGGGCTTTCTAAAAAAAGTGCAACCACAGCCAACACAGCGGACCCAACAAACATCTGCAATCCAACGATCATCATTAAGTTACCCCCGGATGAGGCCGTACGCACTGCCAACGTGGCGGCAGTCAATGCGGCGGCTGCAATGAAACACAGCACCACGCCGGTCACATCAACACCACCGGACAGCCGCGACCCCATGATCAGCGCAACACCAACGATACCGGCCAAAAGGCCAATCATCGCCAACGGGCGCATCCGGTCGCCGAGCAGCGCCCACCCCGCCAGCGCCACCATCAAGGGCATGGTAGAGGCGATAATCGAGGCAAGGCCGGCCTCAATCCATTGCATGGCAACAAAATTCAGACCCAAATAAAGCGCGTTTTGGCAAACCCCAAAAATAATCACCGCCCGCCATTGGTTGCGCGTCAGTTTCCAGCTTTGCCCAAGAGCGCGTGCGATGATCACCCCCAGAAGCCCGGATATCAGGAACCGCAGCGCCAATGAGAACAGCGGCGGAGCATCCGCCACGATGATGCGGGCAGACGTGAAGGCCGAACTCCACATCAGGGCAAAGGCAAGCCCCATAAAGATTGCGCGCAGATCCATGTCACCTCCGGCAAAAAAAAAGGGCCGCCACTTGGGCGACCCTTTCCGAATTCGTGTCCGGGGACAAGCCCCGAAGGCACCAAGATCAGCCGTTCACGCTGTCTTTCAGAGCCTTCGCAATGGTCATCTTCACGACCTTGTCAGCATCTTTGTGGATCTGCTCGCCGGTGGCGGGGTTGCGCACCATGCGTGCGGGACGCTCGCGGCAGTAAATCTTGCCAACACCCGGAAGGGTCACAGCGCCACCACCAGAAACTTCTTTGGTGATGATGTTGATGATACCGTCCAGCGCGCTCGACGCCGATTTCTTGTCCGAGCCCATTTCTTCGGCCAAGGCAGCGACCAGTTGGGTCTTCGTCATAGGTTTCGACATATAATACACTCCTCACATTTACCCATTGATTGGGCTTCATTGGCCGCATTTAACTGTATGTAGCGGGGGGACACAACGATTTGTTGTGCGTATTTCCCCAATAAATAGCGGTTTTTTGCCCGAAATCGCGCTTCTTTCCCTAAAGGAAAGCTGTCTCTTCGAAACTTCTGAGCTTCCGACTGTGGATTCGCTCGATCGGCATCTCGCGCAGGGTCTCCATGGCTTGGATGCCAATCAGCAGGTGACGCGCCACCTGTGACTTGTAAAAATCCGATGCCATGCCAGGCAACTTCAGCTCTCCATGCAACGGTTTATCGGACACGCATAGAAGGGTGCCATAGGGCACGCGGAAGCGGAAACCGTTTGCGGCGATGGTCGCGCTTTCCATGTCCAACGCAATGGCGCGCGACTGACTAAGTCGTTGCACCGGCCCTGATTGATCGCGCAATTCCCAATTTCGATTGTCCAGCGAGGCCACCGTGCCGGTGCGCATGATCTGCTTCAGGTCATACCCCTCCAGTTCGGTAACTTTGGCCACGGCTTGTTCCAGTGCAATCTGGATTTCCGCCAAAGGTGGAATCGGCACCCAGATCGGCAGGTCATCGTCAAGCACCTTATCCTCGCGCAGATAAGCATGGGCCAGAACGAAATCACCCAGACGCTGGCTGTTGCGCAAGCCGGCACAATGACCAACCATCAACCATGCATGGGGTCGTAGAACGGCAATATGGTCAGTCGCGGTTTTCGCATTAGACGGACCAACACCGATATTCACCAAAGTAACACCTGACCCATCTGCGCGTTTCAGGTGATATGACGGCATTTGCGGCAGTTTCTCTGGCGCTGGCATCTCTTCGTCCGGGGCCGTGATGCTCTGATATCCCGGTCCGACGAAAGACGTGTAGCCGCTTTCAGGATCAGCCAGCATCTGACGGGCATAGGCTTCAAATTCCTCGACATAGAACTGGTAGTTTGTGAACAGAACGTGGTTCTGAAAATCCTCAGGCTTGGTGGCGGTGTAGTGGGACAGCCGGGCCAACGAGTAATCCACTCGTTGCGCCGTGAACGGCGCCAGCGGCGAAGCCCCATCCTCGCCCACTTGGGCGACTCCGTTGACGATATCGTCGTTGGTGCTGGACAAGTCCGGCACATCAAAGACATCGCGCAACGGAAAGCTCATCGCGCCTTCCTGTGGCACAGTTATGTTTGGATCGTTGGCCACAGCGAAGTGTACGGGAATAGGCGTGTTGGACCAACCCACCTGAACAGGTACACCGTGATGTTCAAGCAGCAATGACACCTGCTGCGTCAAGTAGCTTTCAAACAGATCGGGGCGCGTGATTGTTGTGCTGTAGGTACCCGGCGCTGACACGTGACCAAAACTCAGCCGCGTGTCGATCTTCGCATGGCTGGTCGTGGTCAAGCTGATTTGGGGATAGAAGGCACGATAGCGCGTGTCGGGCTGATCGCCGGACACGGATTGTTCGAAGGTTTCGCAAAGAAAGGCGCAGGCGTCTGCATATAACTCCTTCAAACGCTGAACGGCCGCCTTGGCTTCCGTAAACGTCTCATGTGCACCATGCGGAGGCGTGATCACCGGGATGGAGTTTCCGTTCGACAGCATCAATGATCCTCAATCAAATTGGTCAGTTCAAATCGGGTGACGTCAACAAGTCCCAGATCAGAAATACGTAACTCAGGGATGACGACAAGTGCCAGTAATGAATGCTGCATATAGGCATTGTTCAGCGAACAACCACATTGGTCCATCGCAGCCACCATCGCATCAGCTTTCGCGGCGACCTCGTGCGCAGGGGCATCCGACATCAGGCCCGCAACGGGAAGCTCAATCAAGGCCAGTTCTTCCCCGTCCCTGAACACCGTGACACCCCCGCCCACCTCGCCCAGACGGTTCGCGGCCAACGCCATATCCTCGCGGCTGGTGCCGACGACAATCATGTGGTGGCTGTCATGCGCCACGGTCGAAGCGATGGCCATCTGCCCCTTGTATCCAAAGCCCGACACCAGACCATTCACCACCTCGCCCGTCGCGCGGTGCCGTTCGACCAGGGCAATCTGGCAAACGTCGTGCGACTCGTCGGTTTCCACCAACCCGTCGATCACACCCAGGTCGCGAGTGAGCGCCTTGGTCGGGGCCTGGTTCTCGACCACCCCGATCACTTTGGCGCGGACCGAATTGGCGCCCTCGGGGGCCGTAATCTCAAAATCCACGGCTTCAAGCACGCGGCCCAGATGCACGGTCTTGCGCGCGTATTCGGGCCAGTCCAGATGCGGGCATTCGACGGTGACCTCTCCGCCCTCGGCCACTGTCACGCCGCGCGCGATCACCCGGTTGATCGGCAGGGTGGTCAGATCATCGGTCAGGATCACATCCGCCCGCCTTCCGGGTGCAATAGAGCCTAATTCACGCTCTAGCCCGAAATGCGTGGCCGTGTTGATCGTCGCCAATTGCAATGCGATGAGCGGATCACAACCACAGGAAATCGCGTGGCGTACGACGCGATTCATGTGGCCCTCATTGACCAAAGTGCCCGAGTGGCAATCATCCGTGCAAAGGATGAAACTGCGCGGGTCCAGTCCCTTTTCCGTGATCGCCGTGATCTGGGTTTCAACGTCATACCAAGCCGACCCCAGCCGCATCATCGACCGCATCCCCTGCCGCACGCGCGCAATGGCGTCCGCCTCGCAAGTGCCTTCGTGATCATCAGCGGGGCCACCCGCCGCATAGGCATGGAAGGCCGGGCCAAGATCCGGGCTGGCATAATGCCCACCCACGGTTTTGCCCGCGTTCTGTGTTACTGCAATCTCGGCCAGCATCTTGGCGTCGCCATTCACCACACCGGGGAAGTTCATCATCTCACCCAGCCCGATGATGCCCGGCCATTCCATCGCCTCGGCCACATCGTCGGGCGTGATTTCGTAGCCGGTCGTCTCCAACCCAGGCGCAGACGGCGCGCAGGAGGGCATTTGGGTAAAGATGTTGACGGGCTGCATCAGAGCCTCATCATGCATCAGCTTTACCCCCTCAAGCCCCATCACGTTCGCGATCTCATGCGGGTCGGTGAACATGCTCGTGGTGCCGTGCGGGATCACGGCGCGGGCGAACTCGGCAGGTGTCAGCATGCCGCTTTCGATATGCATATGCGCGTCACACAGGCCGGGGATCAGGTATTGGCCCTCCGCCTCGATCACTTCGGTCCCGTCACCAATGCAGTGGCTGGCATCCGGCCCGACATAGGCAAAGCGCCCATCCGCAATGGCGACCTGCCAGTCGTCCAGCACCTCGCCGCTGTGAACGTTTACGACACGCCCGCCCCGGATCACCAGATCGGCAGGTTCACGGCCGGCAGCCACCGCG
This sequence comes from Aliiroseovarius sp. F47248L, assembly GCF_023016085.1. Taxonomy (NCBI): domain Bacteria; kingdom Pseudomonadati; phylum Pseudomonadota; class Alphaproteobacteria; order Rhodobacterales; family Paracoccaceae; genus Aliiroseovarius; species Aliiroseovarius sp. F47248L. Next base: position 2,663,016 of record NZ_JALKBF010000001.1, read on the forward strand.
ACAAGGCGGGCGGCGCAGTCGGACCACGGTTTGATAGCTATCTGTTCCATCAACGCATTGTTTCAGTTTCCCATGTTGGTGCAACCCCAAAAGCCGCATCAAATTTTGCGCTTTTCAATCCCGTCTGCGCGGCGATACTGCGCGCATGGACAAGACGCTTTTTATCTTCGGGTTCGGATACTCGGCACGCGCGCTGGCACGCCTGTTGGGCGACGAGTTCACCATCATCGGCACCTCGCGCGAGGCTGGCGACGGTGTGATCAAATGGCCGGGCACCAACATCACCGCACCCCTGTCGAAAACCACGCATCTGCTGATCTCGGCCGGACCGGATGCGGACGGGGACCCGGTTTTACGGCAGGTTAGAGACGATATCTCCCGCATCGCACCCCAGCTTCGATGGGTGGGCTATTTGTCCACCACGGGCGTTTACGGTGACCATCAAGGGGGATGGGTGGACGAAGAAACACCCCTTGCCCCGTCCACCAAACGCGGTCAACAACGGGTGGAAGCCGAAGCCGCTTGGCAAGCGCTTGCCACTGATGCCGGGCTGCCCCTTCACATCTTCCGGCTTGCAGGCATCTATGGCCCCGGTCGCGGGCCATTCGCCAAGGTGCGGCGCGGTACTGCGCGACGGATCATCAAAAAGAACCAGGTGTTCTCTCGCATCCATGTCGATGACATCGCGCAGGTTCTGGCGGCGTCTATCGCCCGTCCAGATCCCGGCCGCATTTACAACGTCTGTGACGACAACGCCGCCCCGCCCGAAGACGTGCTGGCCCACGCCGCCGACCTGCTGGGCCTGCCCCACCCGCCTGCCGAGGATTTCGACACCGCCGAGATGACCCCGATGGCGCGCAGCTTCTATGCCGAAAGCAAACGGGTGCGCAATGACCGGATCAAGGACGAGTTAGGGGTGAAACTGCTCTATCCGACCTATCAGGACGGGTTGGCGGCGCTGCTGAAAGCCGAGGGTTAGGCCCGCTTTTCGCCGATTTGCGCGATGCCCAGCACGTCCAGCACCTTCGCTTCGATATGCTTGGCGGACAGACCTGCCTCTTCATACATCCGCGCGGGCGAGGCGTGGTCGATGAAGGTATCCGGCAGAACCATCGACCGGAATTTCAGCCCTGCATCAAACACGCCCTCATCGGCCAAAAGCTGCGCAACATGGCTGCCGAAACCGCCGATCGCGCCTTCCTCGATGGTGATCAGTGCCTCGTGATCGGCGGCCAGTTTCAGGATCAGATCGCGGTCGAGCGGCTTGGCAAAGCGGGCGTCGGCAATCGTCGGGCTGATCCCGCGCGCGGTCAGGGCTTCGGCTGCTTTCTCGACCTCTGACAGGCGTGTGCCGAATGACAGGATCGCCACCCGCGACCCGTCGCGGATCATTCGACCCTTGCCGATCTCAAGCACCTCACCCCGCTCCGGCAATTCAACGCCGACCCCCTCGCCACGCGGATAACGGAAGGCGCACGGGCCGTCATAAATCGAATGGGCGGTGGCAACCATGTGCATCAACTCGGCCTCGTCGGCAGCGGCCATGACAACCATTCCGGGCAGGTTAGACATGAATGCAATGTCATATGCACCCGCATGGGTCGCACCATCGGCCCCAACCAGCCCAGCGCGGTCGATGGCGAAGCGCACCGGCAGGCGCTGCACGGCCACGTCATGAACAACCTGGTCATAGCCACGCTGCAAAAAGGTCGAATACATCGCGCAAAACGGCTTCATCCCACCCGCCGCCAGTGCAGCCGAGAACGTCACGCCGTGCTGTTCGGCAATGCCCACGTCGAAACACCGCGACGGATAGCGTTCGGCCATCAGGTTCAGCCCGGTGCCATCCGGCATCGCCGCCGTCACCGCGCAGACCTTGTCATCCCTGCCCGCCAGATCGACCAGCGCCTTGCCAAAGACTGAGGTATAGCTGGGCGCGTTGGACGGCGCCTTGTACTGTTTGCCACTTGCCACGTCAAACTTCGCAGTTGCGTGACCACGATCGCGCGCGGCTTCGGCGGGGCCGTAGCCCTTGCCCTTCTTGGTGATCACATGGATCAGCATCGGTCCGGTGGCGCGGTCATGGACGGTCCGCAGGATCGGAAGCAAGGTTTCCATGTCATGCCCGTCGATGGGGCCAACATAGGAAAAGCCCAACTCTTCGAACAAGGTGCCGCCGACGGTCATGGATTTGACCATCTCTTTCGCCCGGCGCGCGCCTTCCTGGAAGGGTTCCGGCAGCAGGCTGACTGCGCCCTTCGCAGCGGCTTTCAGCTCTTGAAACGGCTCACCCGCGTAAAGGCGGCTGAGGTAATTCGACATCGCCCCGACCGGGGGGGCAATCGACATCTCGTTGTCGTTCAGAATGACGAACAGACGGCGGCCAAGGTGGCCCGCGTTGTTCATCGCCTCGAACGCCATGCCGGCAGACATGGAGCCATCACCGATCACGGCCACCGCATCCCCGATGCCATGCTCAGGCGCGCCGCCCAAGTCGCGCGCCACCGCAAAGCCCAGCGCCGCCGAGATCGAGGTCGAGCTGTGCCCCGCCCCGAAGGGGTCAAACGGGCTTTCCGCGCGTTTGGTGAAGCCCGACAACCCACCTTCGCAACGCAAGGTGCGAATGCGGTCGCGGCGACCCGTCAAAATCTTGTGCGGATAACATTGGTGGCCCACGTCCCAGATGATCCGATCGCGTGGCGTATCAAAAACCGCATGTAGCGCGACGGTCAGCTCGACCACACCAAGCCCGGCACCCAAATGACCGCCAGTTTCCGACACGGCAGAAATCGTCTCGGCCCGCACCTCTTTCGCCAGCGCATACAGTTCGGAGTCAGTCAAAGATTTCATGTCGGCCGGAACCGTCACGCGATCAAGAATGGGTGTCGTGGGTATATCGGCCATCTGCGCCCCGCTGCCTATCTGTCGCGCTGGATAACGAAACGGGCGGCCTCCCGCAAGGTTTCGGCATCCTGACCATAGGGGGCCAACGCGTCACAGGCTTGATCGACAAGTTCGGCTGCGCGGGTTTTCGCCGCATTCAATCCCAGCAAGGATACAAAAGTCGCCTTGCCAGCATCGGCATCCTTGCCGACGGCTTTTCCCACGGCATTCGCATCACCTTCAACATCCAGAATGTCATCGGCGATCTGAAACGCTAAGCCCAAGGCCGTCGCATAGTCGCGCAATGGCTCGGGATCAGCCCCGCCCAACAGTGCACCCGCTTCGGCTGACCAACGGATCAACGCGCCTGTCTTTCCCGCTTGAAGCGTGATGATCTCATCCAAACCCAACGGCGTTGCCGCTGTTTCTGCGGCTATGTCCAGAGCCTGCCCATGCACCATGCCAACCTGGCCTGAAGCCTGCGCCAGCGCGGCAATCAGGGGCACCCGCGCCGCGCCGACAACGTCTTTGGTCAGCAACTCGAACGCGAGGGTCTGCAACGCATCCCCAACCAGCACTGCTGTCGCTTCGTCCCATTTCCGGTGCACGGAGGGCAAACCACGGCGCAGGTCGTCATCATCCATGCAGGGGAGGTCGTCATGGACAAGCGAATAGGCATGAACAGACTCTATTGCAGCAGCCGGCCAGACCGACCGCGCATCATCAACTCCGTGCAGCCGCGCGCTTTCCATCACCAGAAACCCACGCATCCCTTTGCCGCCTGACGTTGCATAGCGCATCGCATCGGCCAGCGCGCCGTCATCACAAATCGCACCATGCAGACAAGCCCGCGCCAGTCCGCTGGTTTCCGTCAGCCTTTGCTGAAACATTTACAGACCTTCGACCGGCGTCGCGCCCGTGGGCGTTCCGTTGGGGTCCAGCGTGATGGCGGCGACCTTTTCTTCAGCTTCCTTGAGCTTCTTCTCGCACCGCGCCTTCAACTCGGCCCCACGTTCATAGAGCTTGATCGAATCCTCCAGTGCAACGTCTCCACGTTCCAACTGACCGACAACGGCTTCAAGTGCGCCCATCGCCTCTTCGAAACTCATTTCGGCTACTGGTTTGTCGCTCATGCGCCTCGCTCCATCATCACGTTTACATAGGCCCCGACACTGTCGCCAAGGGCCTGAAGATCATAACCGCCCTCAAGCGACGATACCACCCGGCCATCGCAGCATTTATCGGCCAAATCACAAATCCGGTGGGCCAGCCACGCGAAGTCGTCGGTTTCCCATTGAAGCCCCGCCAAAGGGTCGCGGCGGTGGGCGTCGAAGCCTGCCGAAACAAGCACCAATTGCGGCTCATAAGGCTCTAACACAGCGGAAAATGCTTTCTCCCAGGCCTCTTGCATGACCTCGCCGCCGGTCGCCTCTTCCAAGGGCATGTTGATGATCTGCCCGAACGCGCCCTTCTGGTGCAACCCACCCGAACCGGGATAAAGCGGCATCTGGTGCGACGACACGAACCGCACCCGCGATTCATGCCACAACACGTCCTGCGTGCCGTTCCCGTGATGCACGTCGAAATCCAGAACGGCGATCCGGTCAAGCCCATGATGTTCCGCCGCATAGCGCGCTGCGATGGCCACGGTCGAAAACAGGCAAAAACCCATCGGGGTTGCCTTTTCGGCATGGTGGCCGGGCGGACGGCAGGCGACAAAGGCATTCTGTGCTTCACCGGTCAGAACAGTGTCTATTGCAGCCACACTCGCTCCGATTGCGCGCAAAGCAGCCTCCAACGAGCCGGGCGCCATGAAGGTGTCACCATCCAGTTGCGTCCAACCTTCGACCGGTGCCGCGTCATCGAGCTTTTCAAAATACCGCCGCGAATGCCCAAGGCGCACGTGATCCAAAGTGCCCATTGGGGCGGCGCGCCGATCAAGCGCGGTAAACTCGGGCGCGGACAGTGCGGATTCGATCGCGTCCAGCCGTGCAACCTGTTCGGGGTGACCCGGCGGTGTCACGTGCTCGTGGCAAACGGGATGAGTGTAAAGCAGAGTTGTCATGGCGCGACGCTAGGCCAATCTGATCCGATCAACAAGACGATGTGCGCCCAGCGACGATCAATCTGGTGCCAGCATATACCCCGCCCCACGCACCGTTTGCAGATAGCGGGGCTGCTTGGGGTCGGATTCCAACTTACGCCGCAATCGCGTGATCTGCACATCCACTGCCCGTTCTTGCGCTTGCCCCTGATCGCGCCCGAGTTGTTCAACCAGTGATGTCCGACTGACCGCATCACCGGGCGTCGCCGAGAAGATTCGCATCAACTGCGCCTCGGTCGCTGTCAGACGCACCAGATCTTCGCCGCACCAAAGCTCACCGCGTTCCGTGTCATAATGTTTGTCGCCCAGATTCAAAACCTTTGGCATCACTTCATCCGCCACGACGGGCATTCGACGCAGGATGGCGTTGATCCTGAGCAGCAGTTCTTTCGGCTCAAAAGGTTTCGCCAGATAATCATCGGCACCGGCTTCCAGCCCTTTGATCCGATCCTCAGTGTCGCCTTTGGCAGTTAGCAGCAGAATTGGTGTCGTAAGGCTCTCGCGCAGGGACCGGGTCAGGTTGATCCCATCCTCACCCGGCATCATGACATCCATAACGATCAGATCGAAATCCAGCCCTTCAAGCAAACGTCGTGCGTGGGCGGCGTCCCGCGCAGCGCTGACCCAAAACCCCTGTCGGATCAAATATTTCTGCAGCAGTCTGCGAATGCGTTCGTCGTCGTCGACGATCAACAGATGCGCTTCGGTCAAGTCACTCATCGCTGCTATCCTTGGCCCGGTTAAAATGATGTCGCAATTCAGGGTCCATCATTGCCTCCAACACGGTACGAAAGCCCTGCACCGCTTCCGGCCCTGCTTCGCGATACGCCTGCCGCATACGCTCGCGCTGTGCGGTGGACAATTCCTGCTCTAACGCAGCACCTCTTTCAGTGAGGAACAGATGTCGTTCACGTTTGTCACGCGTGCCCACACGGCTTTCGACCAACCCGTCATCAATCAAAGTGCGCAACACACGATTGAGCGATTGCTTGGTCACACCCAGAATAGACAACAGGTTGTTTACGGTGGTGCCCGGTGCGCGGCTGATAAAGTGAAGCGCCCGGTGATGCGCCCGCCCCAGTCGGTATTCGTCAAGAATACGGTCTGGGTCTGCGGTAAATCCGCGATAGGCGAAGAACATCGCCTCGATCCCTTTGCGCAGCTGTTCATCCGTCAGGAACAGCAGAGACTGTCCGCCCGGTGTCTGCGTATCCGCCATTGCCGGCCTCATCACAATTCATGTTACAGGGTCTAGTTTTATGTCAGTGTTGTTGACTTTCCAAGAATCAATTGTTAGCGAAATGCTGATTTTGCGTAATTTTATATCCGGACCGGACTTAATTTGCGCAACTTTCGCAAACAAGCCTGCGGGCGACGAACTGGAAAGGACTGGGATATGAGCGGATATGATGACCGTGACGGCAAAATCTGGATGGACGGCCAGTTGGTCGAATGGCGTGATGCGAACATCCACATCCTTAGCCACGCGCTGCATTATGCGTCGTCTGTCTTTGAGGGCGAACGCTTGTATGACGGCAAAATCTTCCTGTCGCGAAAACACTCCGAACGTTTGCTGAAATCAGGCGAGATGATGGATATGCCCATCCCCTATTCTGTCGATGAAATCGAAGCGGCAAAGCAGGCTGTTGTCGATGCCAATGGGCTGACCAACGCTTATGTGCGCGTTGTCGCATGGCGTGGAGCTGGCGAAGACATGGGTGTCTCGTCCGCGCGCAATCCGGTGCGCATGGCCGTGGCCGCCTGGGCTTGGGGCGATTATTACGGCGACGCCAAGATGCAGGGCGCCAAGCTCGACATCGCGAAGTGGAAACGCCCATCGCCTGAAACCATCCCGACTGCCGCGAAGGCCGCTGGTCTTTACATGATTTGCACCATGTCCAAACACGCTGCCGAGGCCAAAGGTTGCTCGGACGCGCTGTTCATGGATTATCGCGGCTATGTGGCCGAGGCGACCGGGGCCAACGTCTTTTTCGTGAAGGATGGCGAAGTTCATACGCCGCTGCCCGATGCGATCCTGAATGGCCTGACCCGTCAAACTGTGATCGGGATGCTGCAAGCCCGGGGCATCACCGTGCATGAACGCCACATCATGCCGGAAGAATTGGAAGGGTTTGAGCAATGCTGGCTAACCGGATCGGCCGCAGAAGTTACCCCCGTCGGGCAGATTGGCGAGCACAAATTCGAAGTCGGTGCCCTGACCCGCGAAATTTCAGAAGCTTATGAAAAGCTGGTCCGCAGCTAAGGCTTATTAACACTTCGTGAACCTGCCCACCCTATCCTGGCCATATCGCAGGATAGGGGCGGAGCATGTTTGCGCGACGCGGGGTTAGATTGCTGGCGGTGATCATCGGCGTGATCGCCTTACCCAGCGTGGCGGCGTTGGCGTGGTATCACCATACACAAGACCCAACCTTGCGACCGCTCGGCATCACCAAGGCCGCTTTAAACGAGCACGAAGAAACCACGTCTTCCGAAGTGGTCGCCCATCTTTATTGGAACACTCAGAAGGAGCCCGGTCGCAGCAAGGATTTCGCACAGTCTTTGGTGCGCGCCTTTGACGTGAAACAGGTCGAATTGCGTGTGGTCGTGACCGATAGCGCGGGGTCAGGCACGACGGTCCTGTTCGTTGTCGGCGCTTCGCGGATTGGTCCTTTCCCAAAGGACAGAGCTGTCAAAGGGGTGAATGCCGCAATTGCGGCCTTTCACATGCTGACCGACAAGGTGGAGGGCTCCCCACCAGACGGCTAGGCCCCGGACAGTTTCCCTACCGCCCACCGCGCGGCGTCTGCCACAACCGGATCGACACTGTTCACATGTTTCTGTGCATGGCTCACCAACGTTGGATCGCCAGAGTTCCCGATGGCATAAAGCACGTTTCGCAGGAACCTGGACAACCCGATGCGCTTGATCGGACTACCGGAAAAATGCGCCCGGAACCCGGCGTCATCGAACCCAGTCAGATCCGCCAGCTTGGGCGCAATCAGATCTGCACGCGCGGCATAGCGTATCTCGGATGCTTCAACCGCGAATTTGTTCCACGGACAGGCGGCAAGGCAATCGTCGCAGCCATAGATACGATTGCCCAGTTGCGAGCGCAGCGGTTCGTCCACCGGTCCTTTGTGCTCGATCGTCAGATAGGAAATGCAGCGCCGCGCATCCAGTTGAAACGGGGCGGGGAAAGCGTCAGTCGGGCAAACCTCCAGACAGGCAGTACACGTCCCACAGCTTTCGCGCGCCGGTGCGTCGGTCGGCAGATCAAGCGTCGTAAAGATCGCCCCCAGAAAGAACCAATTGCCCAGCTCGCGTGACAAAAGATTTGTGTGCTTACCCTGCCACCCCAGACCTGCCGCTGCGGCCAGGGGTTTTTCCATCACCGGCGCGGTATCGACGAAAACTTTAATCTCGCCGCCGAAGCTGTCGATCATCCAACGCCCGACTCGCTTTAGACGCTTTTTGACGATGTCGTGGTAGTCCCTGTTCTGCGCATAAACGCTGATCGCTGCTCGGTCGGGCATTCCTATCACGTTCATAGGGTCATGCGTTGGCGTATAGGGTTCGGCCAACATGATCACCGTGCGTGCCTCGGGCCACAACGCAGCAGGATTGCCGCGCCAGTGCATCCGTTCGCCCATCCACCCCATATCGCCATGCCGCCCTTCGGCAACATAGGTGCCCAAACGATCAGCAATCTGGGGAACACTGTCGGGGCGGCAGAACCCGGCCTGCGCAAAGCCCTCTTCCTGCGCCTTGTCGATAATCGCCTGCCGGATCTCGGCGGTCAAAAATCCAAATCCGCATAATGTGGCGGCTGCGGGAAACCGGGAATCTGGTCAGCCAAAATCGACCGGAAGGCCGGGCGCGACTTGATCTTGGCGTACCATTCGCGAACGTTTTCGTTCCGGTTCCAATCGACATCGCTGATGTAATCCAGCGACGACAGATGCGCCGCCGCTGCAAAGTCGGCCAACGTCATCGTGTTGCCTGCAAGCCAACGGCGCTGCTCGAGCAACCAACCCATGTAATCAAGGTGGAATTTGATCGCCTTGGCGCCCGCCTTGATGTTGCGACTTTCTGGATAGCCAGCGCCCATTACCTTCTTGTTGACCCGTTCATACAGAAGGTTCGATGTCACTTCGTTGTGGAATTTGTCGTCAAACCAACTGACCAAACGGCGCACCTCGTAACGGCCTTGCGGGTCGGCGGGTAGAAGCGCGGGGTCTGGGTGACGTTCTTCGATATATTCACATATCGGTGCGCTTTCAGTTAAAAGCTGACCATCCATCTTCAGGATCGGCACTTTACCCGCCGGGTTACGACGTAGAAAGTCCGAGCTTCGTTCCCAATACTTCTCCTCGACCAGTTCCACCTCGATCTTCTTTTCGGCCAGTGACAGGCGCACCTTGCGGCAGAACGGGGACAGGGGGACGTGGAATAGACGGTTCATGGTGTGTATCAGTGATCTTTCTTTTGTCCGTATTGCCGCGTTTGCGTCACGGGATCAATCCTCGAAACAGGATGCACGCCCATCCGCGCGGATCGTAGCCGCTCCATCGACAATGGATTGCGCCCGTTTGCGCACAAATGCTGATGGACGCGAAGCTGACCGTTCCTTGGGATTGGGCAGTAGGGCAGCCAGACGCGCTGCTTGCACGGCGCTCAGCTTATCCGGCCCAACACCAAAGTAATGGTGCGCAGCCGCCTCGACACCAAACACACCCTCGTCAAACTCGGCGATGTTCAAATAGACCTCGATGATCCGACGCTTGGTCCAAACCAGCTCGACAAAAGGTGTAATCGCCGCCTCAAGCGCTTTGCGTGGCCATGACCGCCCGTGCCAGAGGTACACATTCTTGACGACTTGCTGCGTCAGCGTCGATGCCCCGCGTGACCCGCCATCATCGATAGCGGCCCGGATGGCGCGCATATCGAACCCCCAGTGGCGGCAAAAATTTGCATCCTCGGCGGCTACGACCGATCGAGCCATCACCGGCGCGACCTCGTCCAGATCGACCCACTGGCGATCCGCCCAGCCCAGGCGCATCTTTTCACTGATAATATGTGGCGTCGTCGGTGGGTTGATGAAGGCATAGCCTACGATGCCTAGCGCAAAAAAACAAAGGACGGCCAGAACAACACGTTTGATCCACAGCCTAATCCACTCGATTGGATGAAGCTTTATGCGCTTTTTCTTTGGCGCCTTCTTTTTGCCCGCTGGCTTCTTTTTTGCTGCTCGTGCCACGTATCTTTCAGACCATGATGCGCCGACCCGGTCAAGATACGTGATAGAGGGCGGCGCGATATGAGAACGCCCGCCAGTGAGGCGGGCGTTTTTTTATGATTTGATGTTTACTGGGCTGGAATGGCGTCGGCTTCCATGCTCAACGGTGCCGGAAGCTTGTTCAGCATCTCGATCGGGCAGACCTGAATGAAATTGCCGATCTCAAGATCCCAGTGGCGCAGGATTTCCGTCGCCAACTGGCTACGGGTTTCTTCTGCGTGACGTTCGATCAGGGATTTCAGTTGCGCTTCCCAGTGGTCGACCGTGACCGGGTTGGTCACAAGGCTTTCCATGTTCATGTATTTCTGAGCAACGCCGTCCGGGTCATACAGATAGGCCATGCCACCCGTCATACCTGCACCGAAGTTGGACCCGATGGACCCTAGGATCACCGCGACACCGCCTGTCATGTATTCACACCCGTTCGACCCACAGCCTTCGATCACCACATGCGCGCCAGAGTTACGCACAGCGAACCGTTCGCCAGCGCGCCCGGCGGCGAACAGGAACCCGTCCGTTGCGCCGTACAGCACTGTGTTGCCTATGATCGTATTGTCTTTGGCCACAAGCGGGCTGGTCAGCGGCGGACGCACGATAACGGTGCCACCGGATAAGCCTTTGCCAACATAGTCGTTGGCATCTCCGGATACTTCGATTTTCAAACCCGGTGCCGCGAACGCACCCAGCGATTGACCGGCAGACCCTTGCAGCTTCACCGTCAAGTGGTCCGGTTGCAGGCTGTTGCGCATCCCGAACCGTTTCACGATGTGGCTGGAAATCCGCGTGCCGACCGTCCGATGCGTGTTCTGCACGGTATATGACAGCTGCATCTTCTCGCCATCTTCAAGGAAGCGATGGGCGTCGCGCACGATCTCGGCGTCCAGCGTATCAGGCACCGCGTTGCGGTCGCGGTTGCGGTTATAGACAATCTTGTCCGCCCCATCGACGACCAGCAGAAGCGGGTTCAGGTCCAGATCATCCAGATGCGCCGATCCACGGCTGACCTGACTCAGCAGGTCCGCGCGCCCGATGACCTCATCCAGCGACCGTGCGCCGATCGAGGCAAGGATTTCCCGCACTTCCTGCGCATAGAAGGTGATCAGGTTGACGACCTTATCCGCGCTGCCGGTGAATTTCTTCCGCAGGTCGTCGTCCTGCGTACAGACACCAACGGGACAGGTGTTCGACTGGCATTGACGCACCATGATGCAGCCCATGGCGATCAGGGCGGCGGTACCGATGCCGTATTCCTCAGCCCCCATCATCGCGGCCATGACAATGTCACGTCCTGTGCGCAGACCGCCATCTGTGCGCAATGTCACGCGGTCACGCAGGTTGTTCATCGCCAGCACTTGGTGTGCTTCGGTCAGACCCATTTCCCACGGCAGACCCGCGAACTTGATCGACGTCGAAGGTGACGCGCCCGTGCCGCCATTGTGACCCGAAATCAGAATGACATCAGCCTTTGCCTTCGCCACACCGGCGGCAATCGTGCCCACACCCGAGGCGGCCACCAACTTCACCGTTACCTTGCAGCGCGGATTGATCTGTTTGAGGTCATAGATCAGCTGCGCCAAATCCTCGATCGAATAAATGTCGTGGTGCGGCGGCGGTGAAATCAGTGTCACCCCCTTGGTCGAATGGCGCAGCTTGGCGATCAGGTCCGTAACCTTCATGCCGGGCAACTGGCCACCCTCGCCGGGTTTGGCACCTTGGGCGACCTTGATCTCAAGCTCTTCACAGTTCAGCAGGTATTCAGCTGTCACACCAAACCGGCCGGAAGCCACCTGTTTGATCTTGGCCGAGGCGTTGTCACCATTGGGCTCGGGCGTGAAATCATCCGGGCTTTCGCCACCTTCGCCGCTATCTGACTTTGCTCCGATACGGTTCATGGCAATCGACAGGGTGCGGTGTGCCTCGGGGCTCAGCGCGCCAAGCGACATGCCCGGCGTCACGAACCGCTTGCGGATTGCGTTGATGCTTTCGACCTCTTCAATCGGCACTTCCTTGCCCAAGGGTTTGATGTCCAGCAAATCGCGTAGATGGATCGGTGGGTTTGCCCGCATCCGCGCCGAATACTGCTTCCACGTCTGGAACGAGGCACGGTCGCACGCCGACTGCAACAGATGCATGGTTTGCGCTTCCCAAGCATGCGTTTCACCCGACCGGCGCGCCTTGTAAAACCCGCCCACCGGCAGAACCTGCTTGCCACCGCCAAATCCTGCGGCATGCACCTCTTCCAGCTTCTTCTGGATACCGTTCACACCGATGCCGGAAATCCGCGAGGTCATGCCGGGGAAGAACTCGGCCACCATTGCACGGCTCAGGCCCACGGCCTCGAAGTTCAGTCCACCACGGTAAGACGAAATGACAGAAATCCCCATCTTCGCCATAATCTTCAGCAAGCCCTGATCAATGGCTTCACGATACCGGCGCACAGCTTCCGTCAACGAGCAATCCAGCAAGCCGCGCCCAATTCGATCAGCCAGGCTGTCTTCGGCCAGATAGGCGTTTACCGTGGTCGCACCACAGCCTACCAGAACCGCGAAGTAATGCGGATCAAGACATTCCGCAGACCGCACATTGATCGAACAGAAGGTCCGCAGACCCTTCTTCACCAGCCAGCTATGAATGGCCGAGGTTGCAAGGATCATCGGCATCGCGATGCGATCTTCGTTCTGCCCCTGATCGGTCAGAACAATATGTCCGGCACCCGAACGCACCGCATCTTCGGCCTTGGCACGAATGTCGTCCAACGCAACACGTAACGCGCCGTCGCCACCCTTGGCTGGGAAGGTGCAATCAATCTCGGCCATCTGGGCGTTGAACGCATCGGTCAGTTTCTTGAACTGCTCGTTTGCGACGAATGGGCTTTCCAGAACGATGATTTCAGTCTGAGTGCCACTTTCATCCAAAACGTTTTTCAGGTTGCCGAACCGGGTCTTCAACGACATCACGCGGAATTCGCGCAAGCTGTCGATGGGCGGGTTCGTCACCTGGCTGAAGTTTTGGCGGAAGAAATGGCTGAGCGGGCGGTACTTCGTCGACAGGACGGCAGACGGCGTGTCGTCACCCATCGACGCAAGGGCTTCTTTGCCATCCTCGGCCATTGGCGCAAGAATCTGTTCCAGCTCTTCCAACGTATACCCGGCGGCCAATTGACGGCGGCGCAGATCGTCGTCGGAATAGATTGGCATTTCATCAACCCCGGTAAACTCTTCATCCAGATCATTAATTTTGCCGACCCATTCACCAAACGGAAGCGAAGCAGACAGACGATCCTTGATCTCGGTGTCATGATACAACTTGCCTTCGACCGTATCGACGGCCAGAAGCTGCCCCGGACCCAACGCGCCTTTTTCCACGACACCAGCTTCGTCAATCGGCACCATTCCGGCTTCGGACCCGGCAATCACCAGCCCGTCACCCGTCACGACATAACGCATCGGGCGCAACCCGTTGCGGTCAAGCCCGGCGCAGACCCAGCGGCCATCGGTCATGGCAAGGGCGGCAGGGCCGTCCCATGGCTCCATCACCGAGTTGCAATAGGAATACATGTCCTTCCACGCTTCGGGCAGTTCAACCGCCTGCTTTGACCAGCTTTCCGGCACCAGCATGGTTTTCGCCATAGGGGCCGAGCGGCCCGCACGCACCAAAACCTCGAACACCGCGTCCAATGCGGCCGAGTCTGACGACCCTCCCGGCACGATCGGCTTGATGTCTTCAGCCAAATCACCAAAGGCGCTGGACGCCATGCGGATCTCGTGGCTTTTCATCCAGTTCAGGTTGCCCTTGAGCGTATTGATCTCGCCGTTATGGGCCAGCATGCGGAAAGGCTGTGCCAACCACCACTGCGGGAACGTGTTCGTCGAATAACGCTGGTGATAGATCGCGAAGGTCGAGATGAACCGCTCGTCCATCAGGTCAGGATAGAAAACGGCAACCTGTTCGGCCAGCATCATACCCTTATAAATGATCGACCGGCACGACAGCGACGCGATGTATAGCCCATAGATCTGAGAGGACGCGGCAGCTTTCTCGATCCGACGGCGGATCACGTAGAGTTCGCGCTCGAACGTGACTTCATCAACGCCTTTCGAGTTCGAAATCATGATCTGTTCAATCTCGGGCCGCGTCGCGTTGGCCTTTTCACCCAGACATGTAATGTCCACGGGAACATGGCGCCAGCCATAGATGTGATAGCCCATGCGCAGAATTTCGGATTCCACGATGGTCCGGCACGCTTCCTGTGCGCCAAAATCCGTGCGCGGCAGAAACACCTGACCGACCGCGATCAACTGGTCTTCATGCGGCTCGTGTCCTGTGCGGCGAATCTGGTCGTAAAAGAACGGCACCGGGATCTGGATGTGAATGCCTGCCCCGTCACCGGTTTTGCCGTCAGCATCGACAGCGCCCCTGTGCCAGATGGCCTTCAGCGCGGCGATCCCAGCTTCGACCACATCGCGCGACGCTTTGCCTTCGACCGAGACAACCAAACCCACACCGCACGAGCTGTGCTCATCTTCTTCGCGATAAAGGCTGTTCTCGCTCATAAACTTGCGTTTGGCTTCCTCGTGGCGGGCCCAATCGGCATCATACTTTGTCATCTCGGTTCTCCTCTCGGACGGGCGGGGGTGCTTTGACCCGGCTGGCCCGAAAAATTCGTTATTCGGCAGCAAGCGCTTGGGATGCGTTCAGCGTGGCAAGAATATTTGCCCCGGCTTCGCGCCCGTCGCGAATGGCCCAAACCACCAGCGAGGCACCTCGCACGATGTCGCCCACGGCCCAAACGCCCTCCAGCTCGGTCTGATGTGTCTCGAACGCGGCCTTTACGGTGCCCCAGCGGGTGACTGTCAGATCCTGCTCACCCCACAAGGCCGGCAGGTCTTCAGGTTCAAAACCCAGCGCTTTGATCACCAGATCGGCGTCCTCGGTGTATTCCGATCCCTCGATCACCTCGGGGCTGCGACGACCGGTTACGTCAGGTGCGCCAAGGCGCATTTTCTGCACGATCACGCCAGAGACGGGATCGCCAGAGAACCCTTTCGGGGCCGACAGCCAGACGAATTCCACGCCTTCTTCTTCGGCATTCTGCGTTTCGCGCTGTGATCCTGGCATGTTCGCGCGGTCACGACGATACAAGCATTTCACCGACTTCGCACCCTGCCGAACAGCGGTGCGCACGCAGTCCATCGCGGTGTCACCACCGCCGATCACCACGACATTCTTGCCTTCGGCATTCAGCTCTCCGCTGTCGAAGGCGGGAACAGCATCGCCAAAGCTTAGCTTGTTCGAGCAGGTCAGATAGTCCAGCGCCGGTACGATACCCTTGGCGCCAGCCCCCGGCCCAGACAGATCGCGGCCCTTGTATACGCCGGTTGCCAGCAACACAGCGTCATGGATCGCGCGAATGTCCTGAAAGCTAATGTCCTTTCCGACATTGCAGTTCAGAACAAACTCGACGCCCGCATCTTCCAAAAGCTTCACGCGGCGCAAAACCACATCTTTTTCAAGTTTGAATCCGGGAATACCATAGGTCATCAACCCGCCTGCTCGGTCATGACGATCATAGACGGTTACGTTCACGCCTGCGCGCACCAGAACATCCGCCGCGGCCAGACCGCCCGGACCTGCGCCGATGATCGCAACGCTTTCATCGCGCTTGGTGACGGGTGTGATCGGCTCAACCCAACCGTTGTCCCATGCTGTGTCGGTAATATACTTCTCGACCGCGCCAATGGTGACGGTGCCATGACCGGATTGTTCAATCACGCAATTGCCTTCGCACAGACGGTCCTGCGGACAGATGCGGCCACAGATCTCTGGAAATGTGTTCGTCGACTGGCTCAGCTCGTAGGCTTCCTTAAGCCGACCTTCTGCCGTCATTCGCAGCCAATCGGGAATGTTGTTGTGCAGCGGACAATGGGTCTGGCAATACGGCACACCGCACTGACTGCACCGGCTGGCTTGCTCGGCAGCTTTCTGGGAAGCAAACTCAGCATAGATTTCGTGGAAGTCTTCTTTGCGTGCGTCCGCCGCTCGCTTTTCGGGCATATCCCGTCCGACAGTCACAAATTTCAACATAGGCTGCTTGGCCATCCTGGCTCTCCGTCAATTTGGCTCGGTCCTGCGCTTTTAATGAAGACCCAGACTCATTAAAAGACAGCATTGCTGACCTATATACCATTCTCAAGAAGATTTTTCCGCAATTCTGCAAAATACACCCTATTTTTACGTCAGTATTATTTACCTTTTATCCCCCTTCCTTTTCTAGATGGCTTGTTTAGCTTGCGCGACAACATATTTCATAAGGCTCCTGCATGACCCTCGCCCATTTGTTTCTTGTCGCCGTGATACAGGGAATCACCGAATTTCTGCCGGTTTCCTCGTCTGGGCACCTTGCCCTTATCCCGCACCTCACCAGCCTGCCAGATCAAGGACAAACCATTGATGTCGCTGTGCATGTGGGCACGTTGGGAGCGGTGGTTCTGTTCTTCTGGCAAGATGTGCGGATGGGGCTGGCAGGCGTACCGCGGATGCTGACGGGGCGCATTGATACGCCCGGTGCACGGTTGGCGTTTTTGCTGGCCATCGCAACGATCCCGGCCATTGTAATTGGACTAATCCTGAAGCTGACTGGCCTAAATGATGCCATGCGATCGGTCAAAGTCATTGCGTGGACGATGATCCTGTTTGGGCTAGTACTCTATTGGGTCGATCAGAAAGGCGCGTCTGAAAAGAACGCCGATGATTGGACGCTGCGGGACGCGGTTATCATGGGGCTTTGGCAAGCGTTGGCGTTGATTCCCGGAACGTCGCGGTCTGGCGCCACCATCTCGGGTGCGCGCGCACTGGGATATGCGCGCCATGACGCCGCAAAACTGTCGATGTTGATGTCGATCCCGACGATCTTTGCATCCGGTGTTCTGTTGGGGTCCGAGGTGGTCGCTACAGCAAACATGCAGGTCGCCAAGGACGGAGCCATCGCGGCGGTGCTGGCGTTTGCCTCGGCGCTTCTGGCGCTGAGCTTGATGATGCGCCTGCTCAGATCCGTCAGCTTCACGCCCTATGTAGTTTATCGTATCGCGCTTGGAGCCGTGTTGCTGTTCATCGCTTATCAATGAAAAAGGCGCGGTAAATGCCGCGCCTTCTTGATCTTGTGTAGGTTACGATCAGCCGTCTGTGCGAAGGTTCTTCGCCGAATTCTGGATCTCTGCATACTGCCCACTATGGCGGAACCGCCAGAGGTAGTCGGGAATAATAGCCTCCATTGCGATCGGGGTGATGCCTAGCTCGGCAAACCCCTTGGCGTCGTCGGCAACCACATTGTCATGTGCCAGCGACCGCACCTGATCACGGGTCAGGGGTGACTTGATCAAGCCACCAGAAATCCACTGGATGAAGTCAAAAACAGCCGCTTGCAGCTTGGCAACGCCAAACGGAAGATTGATGACAGCGCGGCGGCGCTGAACCTGTTCCAGCATCTCGCCAATCAACTCACGCAGGGTCGCCACATCCGGGCCGCCCAATTCGTAAATGCCCGGCTCGACCTGACCCAACACGGCCTTTTCGGCAGCGGCGGCAACATCATCAACAAACACGGGCTGGAACTTTGTCTCGCCGCCAGTGATGGGCAGGATCGGACCGAACCGCGTCATGCCGGCAAACCGATTGAAGAATTCATCCTCTTGCCCAAAAATGACCGAGGGGCGCAGGATCACCGCGCCGGGGAATGCATCTTGCACGCCCGCCTCGCCTTGCGCTTTCGTTTGCGCATATTCGCTGTCGCTGCTTGCGTCCGCTCCGATCGCGGACAATTGCACCAAGCGCGAAACGCCTTGCTCTGCCGCGATCCGCGCCACACGCTCTGCGCCCTCGTGATGCACTGCGTCAAAGTTGTTTTTTCCGATTGAGTTCAGCACACCCACGCAGTTGACCACCGCATCCGCACCCATCATCGCGTCCCGCACAGAAGCGTCATCGCGGATGTTGCACAGAATCGGTTCAACCTGCCCGACCGCGCCATAGGGTTTGACGAACAGGGCTTCGTTTGGCCGACGCACGGCAACGCGCACGCGCCACCCCTGTTTGGCCATGCGGCGCGCAATATAGCGCCCAACAAAGCCCGAACCGCCATAGATGGTGACAAGCTTGGACATGGTAGCTCTCCTTGAAAACCTTGACGATTGCATAGCTTTCCAAGACGCCCAGAGCAAGGCGCAAACCGAATCCGCGAAATCCCCGCGATTCCGGTTGACAGTATCGGCGACGCACTTTACATCGCGGCTTCACCAACCGTGCCCAGATGGCGGAATTGGTAGACGCGCTAGCTTCAGGTGCTAGTGTCCGTATGGACGTGGAGGTTCGAGTCCTCTTCTGGGCACCATTTCTCATGATCATTCTTGTGATACTCGGTGCCTTGGATGGCGATCGACTATTTCGTCGTCCAAGCAGTGTAGCGGTCTACCAGTTCGTGCTCACAGATTTTGAAAAGAAACCAGCACGACAGCGAAAGTAATCCCCAGACCACCAGTTCAAGCCATTGCCAGAACACACCGTGCAGAATCGCCTCACGACCAAATTTGCGAAGGAATTCAACGCTGGCCATCGACTGCGAGAACAGGTTTATCGACACGAAGGCAAAGACCGTAACCGTGCCGCCTGCAAGCAAAAAGACAAGAAACCAAGGCCATCGGTTAATTTTCAGGATCGTCATCATCAGGTCTCCGGTGCGGAAATGAAATGTCATTAGGGCTTTGAATCTG
The DNA here is from genome assembly GCF_023016085.1 of Aliiroseovarius sp. F47248L. Taxonomy (NCBI): domain Bacteria; kingdom Pseudomonadati; phylum Pseudomonadota; class Alphaproteobacteria; order Rhodobacterales; family Paracoccaceae; genus Aliiroseovarius; species Aliiroseovarius sp. F47248L. Next base: position 2,682,067 of record NZ_JALKBF010000001.1, read on the forward strand.
AATTGAAGCACAGTCGGCCCGGTATTGCATCACACCCGCAAATGGTTCCAAAACGATTTCCCACCACAAGTATTCTGCCGTCCGGCGATATGAGATACCTTCTTTCTTTGCAACATCGCTGATAAAAACCTTCACGAACGAGCGCGCTTTGCAAAATTCGTGAAGCAATTCCCTGACAAGGTCGCCCGCGATAACGGTGCAAACGGAAAGGCAGAGGCTATGTCCAAGGATCTCTTCAAACTGTTCGAGGCGATGAGCAAAACGGACGGTTCTGCCTTTGCAGACTGGGCCAACACCATGCTCAGATACCAAAATGACATGGCAAAACTGTGGATGGGCACGGCGCTGCATGGCGAAGCGGCCGTTGCAGAAACGCGCGATCGGCGATTTGGCGGAGAGGCGTGGAACGAAGGGATATTCCCGATCCTGCGCCATTCATACGAGCTGACTTCCAAGGCGATGGTGGACATGGCCGACAAGGCAGGACTACCCGATCACGAGCAAGAGAAGTTAAGCTTCTACGCTCGCATTGCCGCCGACAACTTGGCACCGTCCAACTTCCTTCTGACCAATCCCGAAGCCCAGAAGTTGGCAAAAGAAACCGGGGGACAAAGCCTGTTTGATGGGTATCAAAACCTGCTGACAGACCTTGAGAAGGGCTATATCTCGACCACCGACGAAGAGGCGTTCGAGGTTGGTAAGAACCTTGCGACGACACCGGGTGCGGTGATTTACCGCAACGAGTTGATCGAGTTGATCCAATACGAACCGAAGACCGCCAAAACACGCAAAGCACCGATCCTGATCGTACCGCCCTGCGTCAACAAGTTCTATATCTTTGATCTGAACGAAAAGAAGTCGATGATCCGCTATCTGCTGGAACAAGGGCAGAGCGTTTACACCATCGCTTGGCGCAATCCGGGGCCAGAGATGGGAGATCACAGCTGGGACGATTACATCGCAGACGGTATTTTCGAGGCGGTAAAGGTCACTTCTTCTGTCAGCAAGTCCAAGTCAATTGACATTCTGGGCTGGTGCAACGGCGGCACAATGTTGACCGCAGCCCTTGCCGTGATGCCCAAGGCGATTAAATCCAAACTCGGCACCGCGACGTTCCTATCATCACTGATCGATTTTTCCGACCCCGGCCAAATCAAGGTGTTCATCGACGAACCACAGGTCGAAATCTACAACCAACGCCTGAAGGCTGAAAAAGTTGCTCCGGGCCGCGATATCGCCAACGCGATGGCAATGCTGCATGTCAACGAATCCATCTGGAACTTCGTGGTGTCGAACTACCTGATGGGCAAATCCCCTGCGCCGTTTGACGTGCTGTATTGGAACGCCGACACCTCGAACCTGCCTGCGAAATGGTACAGCTACTTCGTTGAAGAAATGTATATGGCGAACAAGCTGAAAGACCCCGGTGCGCTAACCCTGTGTGGCACCCCGGTCGATACGGGCAACATCGACTTGCCCTGTTATTTCCTTGCTGCCGATGGTGACCATATCGTGCCCTGGAAAACATCCTACACCGCGACCAAACTGGTCTCGGGCCCGACCGAGTTCGTGTTGACCACTGGCGGCCACGTATCCGGCACCGTGATAAACCATCCCGCCAAAAGCCGTCGGCAATTCTGGGCCGGTGGTAAAACGACGGGCAATGCCGAGAACTGGCAGGAAAGCGCAAAACAAACCGATGGCAGCTGGTGGCCGCACTGGCTTGAGTGGCTGGACGCGCAAAACCCGGCAGAACGGGGTGCCAAACCCAAGACGCTTGGCAATAAGACTTATGCCCCGATGGACCCCGCCCCGGGCACCTATGTGCTTGAGGGTGCGTGACGCATGAAAGACTTAAACGCCACCAACACGCATCCTGACATCACATTCAGCACCGTCACCGTTGACGATACCTCGGTCCGCTACCTTCAGCGCGACGGTGCAACCGATACGCCGCCCCTTTTGATCTTCAACGGGCTGGGACAATCGCTGGAAGTGCTTTTGCCGCTGATCGACGAGTTGAAAGACCGCACCATTGTGGCCTTCGACATGCCCGGCATCGGGCGCACCCCGATGCTTGAGGATATCGCGACAGTCGCGGACTACGCCGAATTTACCCTGCGCCTGCTGGACAAGCTGAAAATCGAAAATGTCGACGTGCTGGGCATTTCCTGGGGTGGTGCGGTCGCCCAGCATCTGGCGCGTGACGCATCCAGCCGCGTGGGCAAGCTGGTACTGGCCATCACATCAGCGGGCGGGATCGGCAGTTGGTGGGGCACCCCGATTGCCCTGTCTGAAATCATGTTCCCGATGCGCTACATCAGCAAAACCTACGGCAACTTCATCGGACCGCTGATGTATGGCGGTGAAGCAATTTTTGCGCCAGACGATTTCCGCGAATACTCAAAACACGCCATTGCGCCCAGCCCGGAAGGGTACTTCACCCAAGTGCGTGCCATGTGCAACTGGACCAGCTTACCGTGGTTGCGTCAGCTGCCGCAAAAGGCCCTGATCATCGCGGGTAAGTATGATGGTCTGATCCCGATCACCAATCAGATCCTACTGGCCAACATGATGCAAAACGCCCGGCTTGAGGTTTATCCTGCAGGCCACTTGCTGATGTACACCCAGCGCAAGGATGTGGGCGTGACCATCGGAGCATTTCTGGACGGCTGAAACAAAAAACCTCCCCGCCTTTGAACAAGGCAGAGAGGGTGTTTTTGCTCAGAGACTGTTGTCTCCTAGAAGAAACCCAACTTGTTGGGGTTGTAGCTCATCAGGATGTTCTTGGTCTGCTGATAATGACCCAGCATCATCTTGTGATTTTCGCGCCCGATACCCGACTGCTTGTAGCCTCCAAACGCCGCATGTGCCGGATAGGCGTGATAGTTATTCACCCAGACACGACCCGCCTCGATGGCACGGCCAAAGCGATAGCAACGGTTGGCATCGCGCGACCAGACACCGGCACCAAGGCCATACATGGTGTCATTAGCGATCGCCAAGGCCTCCTCTTCATCCTTAAACGTGGTCACGGACACGACCGGGCCAAAGATTTCCTCCTGGAAGACGCGCATCTTGTTGTGACCCTTCAGGATCGTCGGCTGGATGTAGTTGCCACCGGCAAGTTCACCATTGAACCGGGCCGCATCGCCACCGGTCAGCACTTCTGCGCCTTCTTCGCGGCCGATGGTCAGGTAAGACAAGATCTTTTCCTGTTGCTCGGTCGAGGCTTGCGCGCCAACCATGGTTTCCGGATTGCGCGGATCGCCATGCTTGATCGCCTCGACACGCTTGATGCAGCGGGCGATGAACTCGTCATAAATGTCTTCCTGAATCAGCGCACGTGACGGGCAGGTGCAAACCTCGCCTTGGTTGAAGGCAAACAGCACGAAGCCTTCGACCGCCTTGTCAAGAAACGCGTCATCTTGGGCCATAATGTCCGAGAAGAAGATGTTGGGGGACTTGCCGCCCAATTCCAATGTCACGGGAATCAGGTTGACCGTCGCGGCCTCCATGATCTTACGACCAGTTGCCGTCGAGCCAGTGAAGGCAATCTTGGCGATCCGGTTGCTGCGGGCCAGCGCGTCGCCGACCTCGGCACCGAAGCCATTGACGATGTTCAGAACACCAGCTGGCAGAAACTCGTTCATGATCTCGGCAAGGATCATGATCGCCGCCGGGGTCTGTTCGGCAGGTTTCAGCACGATGCAATTGCCCGCCGCCAAAGCTGGTGCGAGTTTCCAAGCTGCCATCAGGATCGAGAAGTTCCACGGAATGATCTGGCCGACAACGCCCAGCGGTTCGTGGAAGTGATAGGCGACGGTGTCCGCGTCAATTTCGGACATATTGCCTTCCTGGCTGCGCAGGACACCTGCGAAATAGCGGAAGTGGTCCACCGCCAGCGGAATATCAGCCGCCATCGTTTCACGGATTGGCTTGCCGTTGTCCCATGTCTCAGCCTGCGCCAGACGTTCCAGATTGGCTTCGATCGCGTCGGCCATTTTCAAGATCAGGGTCGACCGCTCGGCAGCCGAAGTCGCACCCCACGCCCCCTTGGCAGCATGTGCGGCGTCTAGTGCCAGTTCAACGTCGGCAGCATCAGAGCGCGCACATTCGCAAATCTTTTCGCCCGTGATCGGGGTCACGTTGTCGAAATATCGCCCGTTAACCGGCGGCGTGAACTTCCCGTTGATAAAGTTGTCATAGCGGTCAGCAAAAGGCGACACATAGGTGCCCGCCTCGGTATGAGTCATGTCATTCATGATGGTCCTCCTTGATTCCCGAAACCTCCATCGGGCTACGTCATAATCTGACGGGTCAGAGGGCATGTGTCTGTGCGACTTTAGGCTAATACGCCGCTGACCGAACTAGCCGGAGGGAGCCTTCAATCGCGCCAGATACTCGCGCAACATTTTTGGTTGCAGCGGTTTGTAAAACAACTTCACGTCTTCCTCGGCGGTTTTGATCACCAGGTGTTCCGACCGGTTGGCGGTGATCAAAGCGGCAGGAATTGGGCCATAAGCAGCGCGTAAGGTGCGGATCGCGTGCATACCTGTATATCCGTTTTCCAGATGATAATCGGCCAGGATGACATCCGGGACGACACCGATCTCCTGAATGATCCCATCGGCTTGCTCCAGATTTTCAGCCTCGATTGGGCTGGCGCCCCAACTGTCCAGAAGGGTCATCATTCCAAGTCGCACCGCTGCTTCGTTTTCGATGACCAAGGGGATCATATCGGTCAAATCAATCGGATCAACGCTTGGATCCATCGGTGCCACAGGTTCAACCGAGCCTTTCGCCACATGAAACGGAACCCGGACGGTAAAACGGGTGCCGACCTCTTCAACACTTTGCAACGTCAGATCATGCCCGAGCAAATCGCAGGCCCGTCGCACAATGGCCAGCCCAAGCCCCATGCCCGGCGCTGTTTCATCCGGGCGTTTGATCCGGTGAAACTCATGAAACACGCGATCACGCTGGTCGTCGGGTATCCCCTGCCCGGTGTCAATCACTTCGATCAGTGCATCCGAACCGCGTCGACGCACCCCAACCAGAACCTTACCCCTGTCCGTATAGGACACGGCATTCGCCGCCAGATTCTGGATGATCCGTCGCAGAAAGGCTGGGTCGCTTTCGACATCCAGCCCACAATCAACGACGTGGAACTGAACCCCCTTTGCCCTAGCCAGCGCCTGAAATTCGTCGCGCAGCGGCACCAGCAACCGGCTGAGTGCAAAGACCGAGATATTTGCCTGCGTGCCAGCATCCAGCTTGGAGATGTCCAAAAGCGCACCCAGAATGGTTTCGACACTGTCAAAGGCGCTTTTCACCCGGCCTGCAATCTGGGATTGCTTCTGGTTCAATTCGGCTTCCTCCAGCGACGAGATGAACAGTTTGGCGGCATTCAACGGCTGTAACAGGTCGTGGCTGGCTGCTGCAAGGAACCGCGACTTCGATGTGTTCGCGCGTTCGGCAGCATCACGCGCTTTCTGCATCTCGGTTGTGCGTTCTTGAACGCGCAACTCCAGCGTTTCGTTCATTTCATGTAAAGCGGCGGTCGTGGCGCGTTCGTCCGTCACATCGGTGAAGCTGATCACGAATCCGTTGTCGGGGGTCATGTCACTGAACACGTCCAGAATCAAGCCATCCGCGCGGTGAAGTTCGACCTTTAGCGGATCGCGTGTGCGGCGCTTCTGCACCCACTGTACCAACAGCTTTGGCGCTTTGTGCATCGCAAAGCCTTGGGTGTCGGAGAAGTGAGACACGAACCTTTCAAAACTTGTTCCTGCCCGCATCAGCTCAATCGGCGGGCTCATCAGATCAAGAAAGCGGGTATTCCACCCGGCCAGCCGATCTTCTTCATCAAAGATGCAAACACCCTGATTGATATGGTCCAACGTTGCCCGCACGATCTTGGCCTGATCGTCCAAGAGCTTATCGCGCTCCTGCCGCGCCTGACGGACCATGTCCGTCACCTCGGTCTGAAGGATGGCGGTGCCGTCATTTGGGGTGCGTTGCTGGCTGATCTGCACCCAGCGGTCGCCTTGAATCTCGACAACAAAATCCGCGTGTTTTTGGTTCAGCTTGGTCGCCCTGTCCCTGCGCCAGATCCACGGGGTGACATCTTGTTCAAGCACAAGCGCCGAGCTGTTCGACACTTTCTCAAAATAACTGTCCAAGGACAGTCCCGGAGCGATATCTGACACGACATCGGGGAACATGCGGGCGAACCGTTGGTTTGACAGGATCAATCGGCCCGCAGCATCAAACAGCGCAAACCCTTCCTTCACCGCCTCAAGCGCTCCTGCCAAATCGGCACGCGCTTTTTCGGCTTCGACTTTCGCATCAGCAAGGTGCGCCTTGGACTGATTCAGCTGAGCTAGCGCGACTTCCAGGTCCTGTGTACGCGCCTTGACCTGTTCTTCAAACTCGACCGCCGTCTGGAAATAGGCGTAGCTATCAAAACTTTCATCTCCGCCAGCTTCGACCCGCTTCATCAGTACATCAACGATGCGTTGGAGCTTCTCCAACTTACGCTCGGCCCCGTCGTCGGGCCGCAGAAGTGGAACGGGGGCCATACTGCTAGTCATCTGGTTGATCCGCAGAATAAATCGCCACACCGGTGAAAGTCTGGTTCACGTGGAGCATGTTGATTTGTTCGCCATAGGTGTGAAATCCAATGACATTATTGTCAGACAGGATCGACGAAATTCTGCCCTTGGCTTGAATCTGATCAATCTCTAACCGTCTTAGAATACATTCGCAGGCAATGATCGCATCTGGCTTCCCGTGCTCGGACAGCTTCGCCATTTCGCGCTCCAGATGGGAAACGATGTCATCGGCAACGGCTACAGTCAGCACAAGCCCTTCATCAATGGCACTGAAGAACCGCAACTCGCCCGTATCTTCAACTTTCTGAATCGATCGCACATGATAACGCCCACCGACCTGCACCATCACGGGGCTGGCAGCAAAGACGAACGGGGACAATTGCTCAGGATCCTTGCCCACCATACGCGCGTATTCCGCCGCGGCGGGTTCGGCATTGATCTCGCGCACCAACCGCGCTTCCGGGTCGGCACCTGTAACAACCATCCGCGTGTCGGTGGGCAGGAAGTGATCGAAATGAAACACCTTTATCCGGCAGCGCGTGCGAAACAACGTCAGGATCGACGCCCGCTGGTGAAATTTCCCGTCGTGGAAGATCGCGGTTTCGGTGAAATTCAGCCCGTCCCCGGCAGACCCGCCGAACAGTTGCACCGTGCCCAGCGCCGGGTTGATCAAAGACACAACCCTGTCTTCGTTGCGCGCCAACCCGTCATTCAACAGAAATGCAAACTCGCTGATCCAATCCGGTGCCTGCCGCGCCACATCACTTAACTGATCCAAAACACGCAACGGCACCGCGCTTTCAGCGCCCTCGTCCGTATGATCGAAAAACTGCACCGAGGCACAGAAGTTTGCGGCCGGGAACCCGACAGCGACGATCTGATGCTCAGAAATGCCGTCGGGTGTGATCTCGCCTGCTGTCGTACATCCGATGACCTTCACCCCCTCGAAGACCGAGTTCAGAGCATCGGCTGTGGCTTCGTTCAGGAACTCAGGCGACAAGAACACTGCGACAAGGGCGAAGGTGGCACCGCCCAACTGCGCGCGCAGATCCTGCACGGCGGCAAGGCTGTCGGTTTTGTCGGAAGAAGCCCTTTGCACCAGGCGGCCAAAATCCGGCAATGCAGATTGTGTCTGATGCGGTGCTGTCACGGTCGCCCGCCCCCCATCGTGGTCTTTCAATCAGACCACCTTATCCGAATTCGCAATTGTGTCGAACTTGGCTTTTTGCGCGACCAGAACCGCCTGCGTCCGGCTGTGCACACCCAACTTGCGCAGAATGGCCGTCATGTGCGCCTTAACCGTGGTTTCGGCAATCGACAGGTCATAGGCAATCTGCTTGTTCAACTTGCCTTCACAGATCAGGCGCAGAATGCAGGCCTGTTGCGGCGTCAGGGATGCTAGCCGTGCAGACGCATCATTTGTGTCTGTGCCACCGTTATCGACAGGCTCGATGTAGTCGGCGGGTGTGTAGATGCCACCATCACGGATCTGCCGAAATGCCTCTGTGATCATTCCCTTGTCGGAATCCTTCGGAATAAAGCCCGAAGCACCTGCACCCAGAACACTTGTGATAATTGCGCTGTCTGACAGGGACGATACGACAATGACCGGTGTGTCCGGGATGGCCGATTTCAGACGCACCAGCCCGTCCAGACCATCGACGTCCGGCAAGTTCAGGTCCAGCAACACGATGTCCGGGGCGTCCCGCCCTTTCATAAGACCAAACGCCTCGGTCAGGTTGTTGGCCATGATCACTTCTGGCACCGACAATGCGCTGCGTAAGGTCATCGAAAGCGCCTCGCAAAACAGGGGGTGATCATCGACGACAAGAACCTCTTTCAGCGCGGGGCGATGTATTGGTTGAGCGGGCGCCATGAAAACGGTTCCTCCTTCAGGTGCATCTTCTCATGCTATCACAGTTTATTTGCCCCTGCCTTGCGACCAAAGACGTAGGACCATCCGTTCTCACTTTGCACTGTGAAACTCCTTACGTGAACGGAAAACACGCGCCCGATGACCGGACGCGTGCCTGGATTTCATGATTTCCGGATTTAGTTGGCTTCGGCCACTTGACGCGGCAGCTTGAAGGTCGAACACGGCAGCCCCATTTGGCAAAACAGGCGTCGCACAGGCTTGACGCCCTAAAACGCATGACATATGTCGTCTTTCTACTGGGCGGGCGTTGTGTAGTGGTAAGACCTTAGCCTTCCAAGCTAATGACGCGGGTTCGATTCCCGCCGCCCGCTCCAGAAATTTTCCCATCACTGACAGACGCCATCATGCCGGTTGCGCCGCCAGTTCGCGTGCCTCGTCACGTTTGAAGAACACATAGTAAAAGACCGGCGCTGCGACCAGTGTCAGGACGGATGCAAACGCCAACCCGCCCATGATTGTCACCGACATTGACACAAAGAATGCGTCTGACAACAACGGTGCCATGCCCAGAATTGTGGTCACCGCAGCCAGTACAACGGGGCGCACCCGCGAGGCGGACGCCTCGATGATCGCCAGTCGCAAGGGCACGCCTTCGGCACGAACAAGGTCAATTTCCTCGACCAGAACGATCCCGTTTTTGATCAGCATTCCAGATAGGCTCAGCAACCCAAGAAGGGCGGTGAAGCTGAACGGAAGACCCGTGCCCAGCAAGCCGACCACGACACCGTTCACAGACATTGGCACCAGAAGCCAGATGATGATCGGTTGTCTGATCGCGTTGAACAGCAGGATCGAAATCATCACCATGATCAGCGCACTCAGCGGCAATTGCGCACCCAGGCTTGCCTGCGCTTTCGAGGCGTTTTCAAATTCGCCGCCCCATTCCATTGTGTAACCGGCAGGCAAACGGATTGCCTCGACCGCCGCACGAATTTCGGTGTGGGCCTGCGCAGCCGTTACATCGGTCGCCACATCGGCCCCGACCGAGATTGTGGGCACCCGATTGCGCCGTTGCACCAAAGTGTTTTCGACACGATAGTCAAAGCCTTCGATCAACTGTTCAATCGGCAGATAGGTTCCTGTGATCGGCGAGAAAACAAGCTGGTCATTCAGGTTAAATTCTTCCGGTTGGGGGCGACGCATGATGATCGGAATTTGCCGTTCACGCTCGCGATACACACCCGCGCGCAAGCCATCCGTCGCGTAAAGAAGCGAGGCCGCCACATCGTCGCGGTTGATCCCTGCGGTCTGGGCACGCTGGGTGGCATAGATCGGCTCGATCACCAACTCCTGCTCGCGCCAATCGGTGCGCAGGTTCAGAAGATTGTCAGATCTGTCGGCCATGACCTGCATGGCCTGGTCTGCCAAATCGCGCAAAACTGCCGGATCACTGCCCGAGAACCGAACCTGAATCGGATCGCCGCCACCGGGGCCAAAGACCAACCGCTGAACACGGAACTCAGCCTCGGGGAAATTTTCCTTCCCGAAAACTTCCAGCCGCGCTTGAATGTCAGGAATATCGTCCAGCGCCTCGGTGCGGATGATCAGATGCCCATAGCTTTGATTGTCCTTTCCACCGTCATAGGTCAGCATGAAGCGCACAGCCCCGCGCCCGGCATAGGATGCAACCGAGGTTACATTGTCCTCGTTCAGCAACCAATCTTCCATCACCTCAAGATCGTCCGAGACCTGTTGGATCGAGCTGCCCTGCGGCAGTTTGTAATAGACGAAAAACAACGGCGTGTTCGAGTTTGGGAAGAACTGCTGCTTCACCGACCCGAAGCCGACAAAGCACAGCATCGTGATGGCAATCAGCCCCGCAATCACCGGCCAGCGGAAGGTCAGGGATTTGTCCAGTATCTTCTTATACAAGACGAAGAACCGGCCTGAATAGGCATCAGCCGCATCCTGATTGCTGACCTTGAACAGATAGTGACCCAGCAATGGTGTTACTGTCAGCGCCAGTAGCCATGACAACAACAACGATATCCCGATCACAGCGAAAAGTGAGAACAGGAATTCACCCGTTGAATCCGGTGACAGACCAATCCCGGCAAATGCCATGATCCCGATCACGGTGGCCCCAAGAAGCGGGATCTGGGTTTTCTTCGCGGCATCATCCGCCGCCTCGCGCGAACTGCGCCCGCCTAGCATCGAGATTTGCATTCCTTCCGCGACGACAATCGCGTTGTCCACCAACATCCCCATCGCGATGATTAACGCACCCAGTGAAATCCGTTCCATCTCGATCGAAAAGATCGCCATGAACAAAAGCGTCCCGACCACCGTCAAAAGCAACGTGGCACCTATGACAACGGCCGCACGCCATCCCATGAACGCACCAAGAACAACAATCACGATGCCGACCGACATAGCGAGGTTCTTCAGAAAGTCGTTTGAACTTTGCTCGACCACCAGGTGTTGTTGGTAAATCGGATGCAGCTCAATGCCATGCGGAATATCCGCCGACAGCTCTGCCAGCCGCGCATCGACACGGTGACCGACTTTCACGATGTCTTCGGTATCCAGACCGGCAATGCCGATTGTGAATGCCTCTTGCCCGTTGAAACGAATGATCTGGTCAGGGATGGCAACACGTTCGCGGCTGACCTTGGCCACATCCGCGACGTTGAGAAGATGCCCATTCACCCCAATACTCAGCGAGGCAATGTCAGATACGGTTTCAGACCCTTCCGGTGCCCGAAACATGATCTGCGCGCCGTCTTTGTTCAATGACCCGGCAGACGTCACAGAGTTGGCAGACGACACTGCGCCAATGATCGCGTTGGGTGGAATGCCCTGATTGACCGACAGGGTCATGTCAGGTTCGATATAGATCGCTTCTTCCGGGATGCCGGACAGATCGACATCTGCCACGCCCGCGACAACCAAAAGCTCGCGCCTCAGAAAGGTGCCAAGATCATACTTTTCGGCATCCGTGAAACCGGGGGCGGTGACGGCGTAATACAGTCCAAACACATCTCCAAAACTGTCATTCACAAAGGGCGGAAGCGCGTTGTCCGGCAGTTGTCGCGATGTGTCGCGCACGCGAGCGCGCAAACGGGTCCAGATGTCCGGCAGCGCGTCGGCGGGATAGGTCGACTTGATCTCGACGTCGATGCGGCTTTCGCCCGGCCGGTTTGTCGATGTAATCTTTTCGACCTCCTCCATCTTCTGAAGCGCGCTTTCCAGAGGCTCCGACACTTCAGTCGCAACCTGCGCTGCACTGGCGCCCGGATAATGCGTCACGACGACAGCTTGTTTGATGGTGAAAGCCGGATCTTCCAGCCGCCCAAGGTTCAGAAACCCCCAGATTCCACCCAGCAGCATGGTGAGGATGATCAACCACGTATAGAGCGGCTTTTCGATCGAGGCGCGTGCTATATTCGGCATGACAAACCCCTTAGTTCGCAAAACCGGTGAAGCGCCGCACGGCATCACCATCGCGTAACGCCGATGCACCCGCCGCAACAATCACATCGCCCGCCGATAGTCCGGACAACAGTTCGAAATCACCGTTGGGCGCAGGTTTAACCGTCACAGGTGTTGCGTTTACAGAGCCGACGTCCCCTTCGCTTTCGATGAACCGCATGACTGACAGCGCTCCGTCGGTGGCCGCCACAATAGCAGTTGAAGGGATCCGGATGCCCGGGCTTTCATAGGCCGCAGACACCCGCACGTTCACCGACGAGCCGGGCAGCACATTCAGATCGTCACGCGGGGACATGCCCAGAGTAAGGCGATAGGTCTGACCAGCTGTCGCAGCCTCGGCATTAAATTCACGAATCTCGACGGGAAAGTGCGTTTCATGGGCTGGAAACTCGGCAACGAATTTCACATTCTTTTCTTTGGATGCGGTTTGGAACAAGATTTCCGGCACATCGATCTCGATCCGGATTTCGCTCATGTCATGCAATCGGACCACGGATGTACCTGCACCGATCGTAACGTAATTATCGACATTCCGTGCTGCTACAAGCGCGTTGAATGGGGCGAAAAGGGTAGCATTGTTCAAATTCCGCTCGGCTTGACGGAATGCGATGTCTGCCAAATTTAGCTGTGTTGTTGCGTCATCCAACGCCACCTGACTGACTGTATTGCCTCGCAGCTTGGTCAGACGGTCCAACGTCCGTTCTGCCAAATCTTTCTGCACCACCGCCTGTTCAAGCGCCAGCGAGAATTGTTCCTGATCCAGTTGCGCCAGCATGTCGCCTTCCGACACCAATTGCCCTTCAATCACCGGAAATTCGACGATCTGGCCGCCGACCTGAAAAGCCATGTCGACACTTTGACGTGCGACCACCTTGCCAAAGAAAACTCGACTTAGCGTGTCGTCATCTGCCGCGACCGTCATTAACTTCACCGGTTTGATGGCATCTTCGGCGGCAACACCAGACGTGGTGGCAATAATTGCGGCAGCGGCGGCTGCCAAAAGGCGCATGAATACGGGCATGGTATGTCCTTAGCAGGTGGTGTGTTTCTGTATGTTGCGGTGAATTTTAAGCGAGGTTCTGGCAAAACTGTTCAACTCCTCGGCAGTCAGTTCCAGCGTTTCGCACAGCAATGTGCGTGCCATGACCACCATCGCAGAGCGCAAATCCGCGCCGTCGCTGGTCAGCTTCAGAAGCCAGGCCCGTCGGTCATTGGGGTCACGTTCGCGAACCACAAATCCGCGGGCTTCCAATTGATCAGCGGCGGTGGTCATAGTCGACGGAAGCACATTCATTTCGCGCGCCAGCGCACCAAGCCGCTTGGGGCGGTCCAGCCAGACCACAATTTTCCGCTCGAAATAAGGCATGTCGGTTTTGCTATCGATTTCATCTATCAGCGATTCGATGAACCCGTGCAGGGCAAACACACCCAACAATGCGCCAAGTTCCGGTTCGATCAGTGCATCGTCTTTTAGGTTTGGGTCAGGTGGAAAGGACATGGGTTCTTCTACGGTTCTTCTACGTGAGTCGCGATGGCAACCTTTTAAGTTTCATTTTCTGAAATATCCAGCAGAAAAAATAATAACCCCGCCGTTAGCGTAGAACTGCCGCCTCAGAAGGCGGGCAGTGCAAGGGTGTCCCTACGTAAACTGGCAGTATGCATTGCGTCGCAGAAATTCCTCGGCAATCATCAGCGCGTTAGCCGACATTCACCGCACGTCCGCGTTGCGGCCAATAGCTTCGCATATCGTGAATTGGTAAAAAAATATTACCAGTTTGAGAAATATCAATTGAAATCTGGTTTTATCTACGTAGTAATTGCGTGGCAGCGTAAAGCTGACCTTTGGTCGGCCCGCGTTCGAACAAGAAAATATCGAAAACTCGGAGGAGAAATAAATATATGGAACGCCGTAAGTTTCTAAAAGGCGCAGCAATTGGTGCTGGCGCAACTGCCCTTGCCACCCCGGCACTGGCGCAAGGTGGCAAGACAATGACCATCGTGTCGACCTGGCCACGCGACTTTCCGGGTCTGGGTGTCTCGGCGCAACGTCTGGCCGCCCGCATCGGCGATCTGTCCGAGGGTGCGCTGAACGTAGAATATTTTGCTGCAGGTGAACGCGTTGGCGCGCTGGACGTGTTTGACGAAGTTGCTTCGGGCAACAGCCAAGCATACATCGGTGCCGACTATTACTGGACCGGCAAACACCCCGCGTTGGCCTATTTCACAGCAGTGCCCTTTGGCATGTCCTTCGCCGAGATCAATGCTTGGATCCTGTATGGTGGCGGCATGGAAATCTGGGACAAGGTTCAGGACCAGTTCGGCCTGAAAGGTCTGCCTGCTGGTAACACCGGCACCCAAGCTGGCGGATGGTTCAACAAGGAAATCGAAAGCGCAGACGACTTCAAAGGTCTGAAAATGCGTATTCCGGGCCTTGGTGGTCAGGTTCTGGCAAAACTGGGCGCATCGACCGTATCGCTGCCCGGCGGCCAAATCTATGAAAACCTCGTCTCCGGCACCATCGACGCGACCGAGTGGGTTGGTCCCTACAACGACTACTTCATGAAGTTCTACGAAGCTGCCAAGTACTACTATACCGGCGGGATGCATGAGCCGGGCGCGCAGTTGTCGCTGACCTCGAACAAGTCGTGGTGGTCCAGCCTGTCGGATTGGGAGCGCTCGGTGATCACCGCAGCCGCCCTGGAAGAAAACTCAAACTCGTATTTCGAGGCGATGGCGCTGAATGGTGAATACCTGACCAAGCTCGTGGATGAGCAGGGCGTAGAAGTGCGCAGCTTCGACGAAGATACTTGGGACGCAATGGGCGAAGCTGCTCAGGAAGTGTTCGAAGAGACCGCAAGCTATGACGCACTGGCTGCCGAAGTGAACGACGCTGTTCAAGCCAAAATGCGCGAAATCGGCCGCGGTATCTCGCTGTTCGAAGGTCAGTTCGTGAACCAGCGTAACCGGATCCTGGATCTGTAAGCAGTTCTATAGACGAACCAAAAAACCAAGGGCGGGGAAGGTTCCCCGTCCTTTTCCAAAGGATCATGCAAAAACCGATCCGACGGCCCTTCGGGAGGCATAATGACACACTCAAGCACACATCCAGACATTCCAAGACATGGCGACCCCGCAATCCTTGCGCGGTTATTCGGCTGGTGTACGCTGACGATATTGGCGGCGTTCCTGATCAACAACGTGCTGGTGGTCGGGTTCGGCTACGCTGGCACGCACGCCTTTCTGAACGGCACAGCGCCGGGTGGTTGGGTTCACGTTGCACTGTATGTGGTGGCAGTCGCAGTGGCAGTGGCCATTGTCCTGCGTGACAAGACGACATCGCTGCGCTGGGATGCACATCGGGTCCATAGCTTCAACGTCTATCTCATTCGTGCCTTGTTCTGGGCCGTTTTCCTGATCGGCATTACCGACGCAACAATCGCATTCATGCGGGCCGAAGGATTGATCGAGCCGTTGTTGGGGTCTTCCAACGCAAGACTGTTCAGCCGTCCAAGCTGGGTTGGGTCCTATGTGCATATTCCGCTGCTTGTCATCGCTTTCGGAATTGCAACAGTGACACGAACGCTTGGATTTTTCTGGCTGGCTTTCCTGATCGTGATTGCCGAGCTTCTGATCGTGATTTCGCGCTTCATGTTCAGCTATGAACAGGCGCTGATGGGTGATCTGGTGCGGTATTGGTATGCTGCACTGTTCCTGTTCTCGTCCGCCTATACTCTGTTTGATGAAGGCCACGTGCGCGTGGACGTCTTGTATGCGGGCTTCGGTCGAACAACCCGCGGCATCGTCAACGGGATTGGCACGATCTTTCTGGGGATGTCGACAGCATGGGTCATTCTGGCCGTTGGGTTCGGGGGCAAGCAGTCCATCATCAACGCACCGATCACCAGCTTCGAGATTTCGCAGGCTGGCCCCTTCGGTCTGTACACCAAATACCAGATGGCCGCCTTCATTGGCCTATTCGCCATCACCATGCTGATCCAGTTCGTCAGCTATTTCTTCGATGCTGTGGCAGACAAGCGGGATGAACCCGGCCACCGCGATATCGCACAATCTTCCGCGCACTGAGGCCTGACACATGGAACTTTTCTTTCTTTTCCTGCTGATCGTGATCATGGCGGGTGCGCTTGGCTCCGGCTATCCCGTCGCCTTCGCCCTACCGGGTGCCGCGATCATCACCATCAGCCTTGCCGCTGGCGCAGGCTATATGTTCGCCGGATCAACCGATGCCTATTTCCACAGCGGCGGCCCGAACCAGTGGCTGTCCGCGGGGGTAACAAACCTTAGGGGCGTCTATTGGGAGGTCGAGCGAGACACGCTGATCGCCATTCCCCTGTTCATTTTTATGGGCATCATGCTGCAACGGTCAAAGATCGCCGAAGACCTGCTGGTGACAATGGCCCAACTGTTTGGCCCCGTGCCGGGCGGTTTGGGGATCTCGGTCGTGTTCGTTGGCGCGCTGCTGGCGGCCACGACAGGGATTGTCGGTGCAACCGTTGTGGCAATGGGCCTGATCTCTTTGCCCGCCATGTTGCGCAACAACTATTCACAGTCGCTAGCCACCGGCACGATTGCCGCATCTGGCACGTTGGGGCAAATCATTCCGCCGTCGATCGTGCTCATCATTCTGGCCGACCAGCTGGCATCCGCCACGGATCAGGCCGGCACTGCACGTAAAATCCTGCACAAGGAAGCGACGGGCGAGCTGTCCATGCCGTCCATGTTCGACGTCGTGTCCACCTCGGCGGGCGAGATGTTTCTGGGCGCGTTCATTCCAGGCATCCTGCTTGTCGGGCTGTATATGCTCTACATCCTGTTTTATGCGATCTTGCGCCCGAAACAGGCCCCGGCTGTTCACTATGACGGCGCGTATAACATCGCCTTTCTGAAGAACGTGCTGATCACTCTTGTCCCGCCTCTGGCGCTAATTTTCCTTGTTCTGGGATCTATTATCGCTGGTATCGCAACGGTGAACCAGGCTGGCGCCATCGGTGCTGCAGGTGCCATGATCATGGCCGGTTATCGTTTGCCTGCACCGGGCAAAACGCTGTATTACCCTGCACTTCTGGCAATTGCTGCGCTGTTCCTTGCGGGGTTCGCCCTTTCGAACTTTGATATGAACATTAAGGGCGTGGCCGACAGCACCGATCAACTGGGAATTACACTGGGTGTCATTGCAACCATCATGTTGCTGTTTGCGTTGGGCTGGTCGTGCTGGCGTATCTTCAAGATTGAAGACACATTGGCGGGCGTCATGCTGGAAACAGCCAAGACAACGTCGCTGGTCTTTATCATCCTGCTGGGCGCCGCAATGCTAACCGCCGCATTCCGCGCCTTTGGCGGGGAAGAATTGGTGCGTGAGTTCCTGTTGGGCTTGCCCGGTGGCTTCTGGACCCAGTTCGTCATCGTGATGCTGGTGATATTCATCCTTGGCTTCTTCCTTGATTTCATCGAGATCGCAGTGGTCGTGGTCCCGATTGTGGCCCCCATCCTGCTGGCCGATCCGGAAGCCAACATCACCGCCGTTTGGTTGGGTGTGATGATTGGTCTGAACATTCAGACCAGTTTCCTGACACCGCCGTTCGGGTTCGCACTATTTTATTTGCGCGGCGTGGCACCCGCCATCGTCAAGACTGTGCAGATGTATAAGGGTGTGATCGCCTTTATCCTGCTACAACTGACGGCACTTGCCATTGTAGGATCGTATCCTCCGCTGGTGAACTATCTGCCCAACCGGGTCAGCTTCCTGTCGGAAACCAGCCCACCGCCTCGCAACCCAAGGCTTCAGATGTGCCTTGAAGACTATGTGGGACAGAAGCTGTCGGAAAGCACCGAAATTCAGGACGCTATCGCAACCGCACGTGGTTTCGATCTTGCGGTGTTGCCCGAATACCTGTCGGGCGACATGACCGACGCGCTTGATTCTGCCGACACCGCCGTTGCCGAACTTGAGGCCGCATTTGCCGCCGCAGGCGAGGTGGAGGCCGCTGCGGACGAATATCGCCCACAATTGCGTCTGGTGCGTGGGATCGAGAAAGAGATCCGCAGTGCAAACGAGGAGATCGACAAACTGAAGACCCGGATTGGTCGGATGCGTAACGAAAGTCAGGCTTCGGCCAGAACAGCCTTGGAAAGAGACGTCGCTGCTTTGACAGCAGAGGTCGAGCATCTGCGCGGGCAAATCCCGGAAAGTTGGAAAGAGGTTCACGAGACCTTCCAGGGTCTGACCAACGCCGAAAACGCGGCGCGGACTCGCTATCGCCGGGCCGCTGATGGAGCTTATGAGGATGCGCTGGATGTACTGGCCGTGCTCGAGGCAACCGAGGCATTTACCGCGATGGAACCGCAGTTGCGCGATCTTGAAGCGACGATCAGTACGACGCCTGAAGCTGATGCGGAGGAACTGGTCGATGAGTTGTCCAAGGCTTTCGGCAAGATCGAAGGCGCGGATGATGTCGAAGACGCCCTAAAAGACGCCGCCAAGGCGCTGAAAGGCAGCAAGCCAGACCGGGCCGAGGCAATGGATGCCTATAGTGAAGCCCTGTCCGCATTTGAAGCACAGATCGCATGGCGAGGAGAGGCAGTTGCATCCTTGCGACCCGGTCTGACAAGCTATGTGGACACGATGCGCGGCAGCTTTGGCATTCGCGTTCAGGATCGCTTTACCCGCGAACAAGCTTTGGCAATGGCATCCTGTTCGTCCGAACATCGCGATATATCGTTGAATTTCTAGGAAAAGTCATACACAGAAATTTGAAAGGGCCGGTGACTTCATCGGCCCTTTTTGTTTGTTTTGATGGGTAGATTTTCAGCGTCAGACGTAAGATAGTTGTCGCGAAGGAAAGTCGTAGTGTCGTTATCAAACCTTGCGAAACCCGATTATCTGGTCAACTCTACGAGCTGACTTATAAAAAATTGCGGCCAAAATGGCCCATACGCTTCACACAGGGAGTCCTCAATGTCCAAAGAACTAGAATATCTGTCAAAACAGTTTGTCGCGCGCAAACTGTCGCGCCGTCACTTTATGGGCCGCGCCGCCGCACTTGGCTTGACCGCAGCCGGAGCGAACACTCTGCTGTCTTCGGCAGGCTACGCCCAGACACCCGTCAAGGGCGGAACGATCCGCGTTGGCCTTCCGGGCGGCTCGACCACCGACAGCCTCGATCCAGCGACCACGACCAACTCGACCGGCACATTGATCAGCCGTCTCTGGGGCGAGCCGTTGGTTGAGCTTGCACCGCAAGGCGGGCTTGAGAATAAGTTGGCTGAAGAAGTTTCAGCCTCGGCAGATGCAAAGGTGTGGACCTTCAAAATCCGTTCGGGCGTAAACTTTTCGAACGGCAAATCGCTGACCGCCGATGACGTTCTGGCAACGATGGAACGCCATGCAGGCGAAGATACAAAATCCGGTGCGCTTGGCATTATGCGCGGCATCAAAGCGATGAGCGTTGATGGCGACAAGTTCATCGTCGAACTGGACACGCCGAACGCTGACCTTCCTTATCTGATGACCGACTATCACCTGATGATCCAGCCAAACGGTGGTAATGACAATCCGGCAGCGGCAATCGGCACCGGTCCTTATGTCCTGAAAGAAGTGGATATGGGCGTGCGTTTCGTGGCCGAGAAGAACCCAGACTATTGGGGTGATCTGGGCCACGCTGAAACCATCGAGGTGGTGGTGATCAACGACGACACCGCGCGTATGGCGGCCATTCAATCCGGTCAGGTGGATATGGTCGGGCGTGTTCCGCCACGCACCGCAGATCTTGTGGCCCGCGCGCCGAACATCAATGTCCATTCAACCGCGGGCCCCGGCCACTATGTGTTTATCGCCCATTGCAACACCGCGCCGTTCGACAACAACGATCTGCGTCTGGCACTGAAACACGGCATTAACCGCCAAGAGATGGTCGATAAGATCCTGTTCGGCTATGGCTCGATCGGGAACGACACACCGATCAACAGTTCCTATCCGCTGTTCACCGAGATGGAGCAGCGCAACTATGATCCTGACAAGGCCAAGTTCCACTTCGACAAGTCAGGGCACGAAGGTCCGATCCTGCTGCGCACGTCTGACAACAGCTTCCCCGGTGCGCCGGACGCATCGGCGCTGTTCCAGCAGTCGCTTGCAACGGCTGGTATCGACCTTGAAATCAAGCGCGAACCCAATGACGGATATTGGTCGGAAGTCTGGAACGCCCAGCCCTTCTGCACCAGTTACTGGAGCGGACGTCCGACGCAGGACCAGATGTATTCCACCGCCTATCTGTCGACGGCGGACTGGAACGACACGCGGTTCTTCAACGAACAGTTTGACCAGATGTTGCTGTCAGCACGTGGCGAATTGGACGAAGCGAAACGGACCCAGACATATGCCGATATGGGCATGTTGCTGCACAACGAAGGTGGTTTGGTCTGCCCGATGTTCAACGACTTCATTGATGGCACGACCAATCGTGTCGCTGGTTGGGTCGATGGCCACAAGGGCTTTGATCTGATGAACTTCTACGCCCCGATGAAAATGTGGGTCGCTGGCTGATATGCCATTATTATTAAAACTGCTGGTCCAGCGCATCGCGCTGGGCCTGCTTCTTCTGCTGATGGTTTCGGCCCTGATCTTCTGGGGCACGAACATCCTGCCGGGCGATGTGGCGCAGTCCATTCTGGGTCAATCTGCTACCCCCGAGGCTCTGGCCAATATTCGCGAAGAGCTTGGCCTGAACGAACCAGCCCTCAGCCGATATTTCGACTGGTTGGGCGGGCTTGTTCAGGGTGATCTGGGCACCGCGCTGACCTCGGGGCAAGATATCGCCTCCAGCCTTGGCTCGCGTCTGAAAAACACCCTGTTCCTTGCCTTCTGGGCTGCGGTGGTCTCGGTCCCGCTGGCCATCTTTCTTGGATTGCTGGCGGTCCGGTATCGCGAGCGCTGGCCAGACAAACTTATTTCGGCGGTCACGCTGGCCTCGATCTCGGTGCCAGAGTTCTTGATCGGCTACATCCTGATGTATTTCGTCGGCGTAAAACTGGGCTGGGCACCCACCGTTGCCATGATCCATGACGGCATGAGCCTTGGACAGAAGTTAAGTTCGATCGCCTTGCCGGTTGCCGTGCTGACCATGGTGGTGCTGGCCCATATGATGCGTATGACGCGGGCCGCCATTCTGAACGTGATGCAATCGGCCTATATCGAAACGGCCGAACTGAAGGGTCTGACGATGTTCACGATAATCTGGCGGCATGCGTTTCCAAATTCGATCGCGCCCATCGTCAACGTTGTGATGTTGAACCTTGCCTATCTGGTCGTTGGCGTCGTGGTGGTCGAGGTTGTGTTCACCTATCCCGGCATGGGCCAGTATCTTGTGGACCACGTGTCAAAACGTGATGTGCCGGTGGTGCAAGCCTGTGGGTTGATCTTCGCAGCGGTCTATATCGGACTGAACATGGTGGCCGACGTTGTGTCGATCCTTGCAAACCCAAGGTTGAGGCATCCGAAATGACCAGAATTCCCCCAGCCGCGTTGTTCGGCCTGTTTTTCACCGGGCTTTATTTCTTCATGGCGATTTTCGCGCCTTGGATTGCACCCTATACGATGACCGAAGTTGTCGGTGGTGTTTGGGAGCCATGGTCCGCTAACCACTGGATTGGCACCGATAATATCGGCCGTGACCTGCTAAGCCGTATGATTTACGGCGGGCGTACCACGATATTCATCGCCACCGCTGCCACCATTATCAGTTTTACGTTGGGGTCAATCCTTGGATTTACCGCCGCCGTAATCGGCGGGTGGATCGATCAGGTGCTCAGCAGATTTGTCGATCTGATCATGTCGATTCCGACTCTTATCTTCGCATTGGTGGTGCTGTCGGTCATGCCGGTGACGCTGCCGATCCTAATCCTGGTCATGGGGCTTCTGGATTCAACCCGTGTTTATCGACTGGCCCGCGCGGTCGCAGTAGACATCAACGTGATGGACTTCGTCGAAGCCGCCAAGCTTCGCGGTGAAGGTCGGATCTGGATCATCTTTCGTGAGATTCTACCAAATGCGCTGTCTCCGCTGGTTGCAGAAATGGGACTGCGTTTCATCTTTGCGGTGTTGTTTGTTTCGACCCTGTCGTTCCTTGGGCTAGGTGTGCAGCCACCCAACGCAGACTGGGGCGGGATCGTGAAAGAAAACAAGGACGGTATCGTCTATGGCATCCCAGCAGCCCTTGTGCCTGCTGTAGCCATCGCCACACTGGCAATCTCGGTTAACCTTGTGGCCGACTGGGTACTGAACCGGACCACCAGCCTGAAAGGAGGACGGGGATGAGCGACAATCTTGTGGCTGTGCGCGACCTGAAGATTGGCGCGCGCGTCTATCCGCCCGGTGAAAAACCCCATGACATCGAGATTGTGCACGGCGTGTCCTTCGATCTTCAAAAAGGCAAAGTACTTGGCCTGATCGGCGAAAGCGGCGCAGGCAAATCCACCATCGGGCTTGCCACCATGGCCTATGGCCGCGGCGGGGTTGAAATCACCGGCGGCGAGGTCTGGGTCAACGGTCGTGAAATCCTTGGCACAAGCCTGCGCGATCTGCGCAAACTGCGCGGAACCGAGGTGACATATGTCTCGCAATCGGCAGCGGCCAGCTTTAACCCGGCAAAAAAGATCATGGATCAGGTCATTGAAGCCTCTGTTCATGCGGGAAAGTTTTCGAAGCAGGACGCAGAGACGCGCGCGATTGAGCTGTTCGCCAAGCTTGGTCTGCCCGATCCCGAAACGATCGGCGACCGGTATCCGCACCAGGTGTCCGGCGGGCAGTTGCAACGCTGCATGACTGCGTTGGCACTATGTCCAGAGCCCGATCTTGTGGTCTTTGACGAACCCACCACTGCGTTGGATGTTACCACACAGATTGACGTGCTGATGGCGATCAAGGACGCGATCCACGACACTGGCGTGGCCGCGCTTTACATCACGCATGATCTGGCAGTCGTGGCGCAGGTTTCGGATGAAATCATGGTGCTGCGTATGGGTGACATGATCGAACACGGCACCACCGATCAGATCATCAATTCCCCGGTCGAGGATTACACACGCGATCTGGTCTCGGTTCGGTCACGCATTCACGAAGGCAAACCCCCGACGGACAATCCGGTTCTGACCATCGAACACGTTACTGCACGTTACAAAGGCACAAACTTTGACGTTTTGCACGACGTCTCGATGGAGCTGCACGCGGGGCAAACCCTTGCGGTCGTGGGTGAAAGCGGATCGGGAAAATCGACAACCGCGCGTGTTATGACGGGGCTATTGCCCGCACGCGAAGGGCAGATCGTGTTTGAAGACCGAACGCTGTCTGCCGACCTTGCTGGTCGCTCACGTGATGATTTGCGCGAAATTCAGATGATCTATCAGATGGCTGATGTCGCGATGAATCCGCGCCAGACCGTCGGAACGATCATCGGGCGCCCGTTGGAGTTCTATTTCGGAATGCGCGGCGCAGAAAAACGCAAGCGCATCGAAGAACTATTGAACGACATCGAAATGGGGGTTGAGTTCCAAGACCGCTATCCGGCCGAACTTTCGGGCGGTCAGAAGCAGCGGGTCTGCATTGCCCGCGCTCTGGCCGCGAAACCCAAGATCATAATTTGTGACGAAGTGACATCGGCCTTAGACCCTTTGGTTGCCGAAGACATTCTTAGGCTGCTGCACAACCTTCAGAAACGGGAAAACGTCGCCTATCTGTTCATCACACATGATTTGGCCACGGTGCGCGCCATCGCGGACAGCATTGCGGTGATGTATCAAGGACGTGTTGTGCGTTATGGTACAAAGGCTGAAGTAATGTCACCGCCGTTTGATGACTACACCGACCTTTTGCTCAGCTCGGTTCCGGAAATGCGGCTTGGCTGGCTGGAAGAGGTAGTAAAACACCGCAAAATGGAAAGCGCCGGAAACTAACGGCAGTCTGTTTGGGGCGTATGTAATGGATCGCAAGCTGCTTCTGATCATTCTGGACGGTGTTCCATGGCGCAACTGGCGCAGGTTGTTTGGCAATCTGGAAGGCTGGGTCGACAGTGGCGATGCACAACGGTGGAAGGTGCGCTCGGTCCTGCCGTCCACATCCGCCAGTTGCTATGCCTCGATCCATACGGGCGTCACGCCTCAGGATCACGGCTGCACCGGCAACAGCAACGTGTTCCGATTGGCCCAACCCGATATTTTCAGTCAAGTGCGCAAGGCGGGCGGAATTACCGGTGCCGTCACGCATAGTTTCTGGTCCGAATTCTTCAACCGTGCACCCTTCGATCTGGTGCGCGATATTGAGTATGACGAGCCGGACAGCCCAACAATCAACCATGGTCGGTTTCACACGATGACAGGTTACGGGCTGATCAACCAAACCACGCCTGCCGACATTGATCTGTTCGCAACTCTGACCATGCTTTGCGATAGGTTCGGATTAAACTATGGCATTCTGCACACCTGCACATTGGACAGTATGGGTCATAGGTTCGGGCATGAATGCCGAGAAATGGACCACGCCTGTTTTCAGGCCGACGAGCAGCTGGCGTTGTTCATCAACCGTTGGCGCGCCGACGGGTACGAAATTATCGTTACCGCTGATCATGGCCAGACCGATCGTGGTCACCACGGCGGGCGCGAGGAACTACAACAGGATGCGGCGCTGTATTACTTCGGCCCCGCGACCGGCCCCGACTTCGACGACCGACTGGACCAGTTGCAGATTGCGCCCACGATCCTGTCGCGACTGGGGGCACCCATCCCTGAAACCATGAAAGCCGAGGTATTCTTGACATGACTTGGGCCATTCCCTGCCCCGCGCAATCGTTTCTGACAATCGCCGGGTCGGATGACCACTTTCCCGTGCGCCGCATTTACTGCGTCGGCCAGAATTACGCCGCGCATGCGCGTGAAATGGGATCGAACCCCGACCAGGAACCGCCCTTCTTTTTCTCAAAGCCCGCCGATGCGCTGGTCGCTGACGGGGCAACAGTTCCCTATCCCCCCGGCACCGACAGCTTGCATCACGAGGCCGAGCTTGTGGTCGCTATCGGCGTTGGCGGTGCCGGCATTGCGCGTGATGCAGCCCTGGATCACGTCTGGGGATACGCGGTTGGCAATGACCTGACCCGACGCGACATTCAAGCATCCGCCAAGAAGATCGGGCGGCCCTGGGACATGGCAAAAGGTTTTGATCACTCGGCCCCTTGCGGGCTGCTTCATCCGGTTTCTGTCACGGGTCATCTGACCAGTGGGGCGATCAGCTTGACAGTGAATGGAGAGACGCGCCAGTCGTCTAACCTGTCTGATCTGATCTGGCCGGTCGCCGATGTAATCGCCTATCTTTCGTCGTTGGTTGCGCTTGCCCCCGGTGATCTGATTTTTACCGGAACCCCCGAGGGCGTCGGCCCGCTTGTACCGGGCGATCAGTGCGTGGTTGAAATCGAAGGTCTGGGCCAACTAACGACCCAAATCGGAGACAAGACTGGTTAACCTGTGATTGACGACAGATGCAGGACCAAACTGTCCCGAGCACCAAGAATATGACGTTCGGTCAAAGCTGCGGCTTCGTCTGCATCGCCACGCTCGCAGGCGCTTTGAATTTGCATATGCTCGGAATTTGCGCGCGACATGCCTTCGCTTAACACCAATTGCGCCCGAAGATAGCGGTCGATCCTGTTCAACGCGCCGTCGATGGCCTCAAGATGATACGTCAGACCGCTGGCGTTGTAGAGCGTCGCGTGGAACTGCCGGTTCAGATCCCCCCATTTCATCGGATCTGCTTCTGAATGGAAGGCTTCGCAATAGTCACGCGCCCGGGCCAAAATGTCTGGCGTCATTCTTGGCACCGCATGGCGAATCACATGCGGCTCTAACACAGCGCGAAAGTCAAAAATCTCGGACGCTTCGGTTGAAGACAACGACGACACAACCGCCCCTTTATAGCGCTGCGACCGCACCAGCCCGTGTTCCTCAAGCCGCAAGATCGCTTCGCGGACCGGAATGCGCGAGGTATTGAACATCTTGGCAATCTCATCCTGACGTAACGGCGCTCCTTCCTCAATCTCGCCTTCAATGATCGCTTTCTTCAGCGCATCAAAGATGATCGTGGCGGCAGACGCAGTCTTGGAAATATCGACAGATCTGAGTTGCATCAAAAGGCCTCCTTGCCCGCGCACACCCTACCAAAGGACGGCGGATCATTGAAGTAGTGAGAGATTATTATTGCATATTGGATCCAATTTACAATAAGACAAAACAGGATTAAACAATCAAACCATTCGCGCCACTCATCACGCCTTTCCGGCCACGAAGGAGACCCCGATGAACACAGACATCTTCACAGGCTGCATTCCCGCCCTGATGACCCCGTGCACATCTGACCGCAAACCAGACTACGACGCACTGGTAGCCAAAGGATTGGAGCTGATCGCCGCCGGCATGTCGGCCGTTGTCTATTGTGGCTCCATGGGCGATTGGCCGCTTCTGACCGACGACGAGCGGATGGAGGGCGTGGCCCGCCTGACTGCTGCGGGCATCCCGGTTATCGTCGGCACCGGAGCGGTAAACACCAAGATGGCTGTGGCCCACGCCGCCCACGCCGCGAAGGTTGGCGCAAAGGGTCTGATGGTGATCCCCCGCGTCTTGTCGCGCGGATCGTCGCCCGATGCCCAACGCAAACATTTCGCGGCCATTTTGTCGGCGGCCCCCGACCTGCCCGCCGTGATCTACAACAGTCCCTATTACGGCTTCGCGACCCGCGCGGACCTGTTTTTTGCGCTCCGGGATGAACACCCGAACCTAATCGGCTTCAAAGAATTCGGAGGCGCGGACGACCTGCGCTATGCCGCCGAAAACATCACCTCGAAAGACGACGACATCACCTTGATGATCGGCGTCGATACGACCGTATTCCACGGTTATGTAAACTGCGGCGCAACCGGGGCCATCACCGGCATCGGCAACGTACTGCCACGCGAAGTGCTGCATCTTGTTGCCCTTAGCAAAAAAGCCGCCACCGGAGACCCCGATGCCCGCGTAAAGGCGCAAGAACTTGAAGACGCGTTGGCCGTTTTATCTAGCTTCGACGAAGGCCCTGATCTTGTGCTCTATTACAAACATCTGATGGTGATGACCGGAGACGATGCCTATCGCACCCACTTCAACGAAACCGATGCATTGACAGATGCCCAGCGCAACTATGCGGAAAGCCAATTCCACCTGTTCCGCAATTGGTATTCTGCGTGGTCCAAGCAGGAAGGTGTCGTCGCCGAATGCGCGTGATCGACAGCCATACCGAAGGCGAACCCACTCGGGTCATCCTGTCGGGCGGGCCCGATCTTGGCACCGGCAACCTCTCCGACCGTGCCCGGCAGCTTCGTGATGAGCATAGCTGGATCTATACCGCGACGCTGGCTGAACCTCGAGGCCATGATGCCATGGTCGGCGCGCTTCTTGTACCGCCATCCGACCCGACCTGCGCGGCGGGTGTGATTTTTTTCAACACGGTTGGCAACCTTGGCATGTGTGGACACGCCACCATTGGGCTGACCGCGACTCTGGCGTATCTAGGACAGATCGGTCCCGGCACCCACCGGATCGAAACCCCGGTTGGCGTTGTGACGGCCCAACTTGAGGACCCTAACACCGTGCGGGTCACCAATGTCGTAAGCTATTGCCTGCAATCTGGCGTAACGGTCGAAGTCGATGGCATCGGTCCTATCACGGGCGATATCGCTTGGGGCGGTAACTGGTTTTTTCTGACCGAGTTCGACCGGATCGACCTTTGCCCAAGCAACATCCCAGCTCTCACCCAAGCCGCACATGGTATCCGCTCGGCATTGAACCGTGCCCAGATCACCGGAGCTGATGGAGCCGATATTGATCATATAGAGCTCCTCGGCCCGCCAAAATCTACCACCGCACAAGGCCGCAACTTTGTTCTCTGTCCCGGCGGTGCTTATGATCGATCACCCTGCGGCACCGGGTGTTCAGCCAAGCTGGCCTGTTTAGCCGCGGACGGTAAGCTCTCGGAAGGCGTTGTCTGGCAGCAGGAAAGCGTGATCGGCAGCAGCTATGACTGCAGCTATGTTACCCACCCTTCGGGCGGCATTGTGGCCACCATTCAGGGGCAGGCTTTCGTTACGTCCGAAGCCACTTTGGTATTCAACACTGCCGACCCGTTTCGGGGTGGCATTTGCACCCACAAACGCGAAAGCTGACACAGAGCGCCTCGTCCTTTGGAGAACCGGAATGACAAACAATCCCATCGACATTGTCGTTATCGGCGCGGGGATCATCGGGGTCAGCACGGCGCTTGAGCTTCAGGCGCGGGGTCGCACCCCACTGCTGATCGACCGCGAAGGCATCGCCGCCGAGACATCGCGTGGCAATGCGGGAGCCTTCGCATTCTCCGAAATCGAACCGCTTGCCACACCAGGCATCATGCGGCGCGCGCCAAAATGGCTGCTGGATCCGCTGGGACCATTGTCTATTCCACCGTCTTATGCGTTGAAAATTGCCCCTTGGATGCTGAGATTCTGGCGCGCCAGCTGGGCGGATCGATATGATCATGCAGTCACGGCACAAACCCGCCTGATGAACCATTGCGAAGCCGCCTTCGAACGGCAGCTTTCCCGGTTCGGGGATGCGAACATGATCCGCCGCGAAGGACAACTGGAGCTTTATGAAGGCGCGCGGGCTTTCGAACAAGCGCAACCCAAATGGCAACGCAGGTCCGATCTTGGCATCGACGTTACGCTGCTGACCAGTCCCGGTGACATCGCCGAAATTCAACCAGGCCTGAGCCGGAAGTTTACCCACGCCGGTTTCACGCCCGGTTGGTTCAACACCACGGATCCTCAGAAATGGACCGAATCGTTGGCTCGCAGATACGCCAATCAAGGCGGTGGGTTTGAAGCACTAGAGATTAGCGATCTTACACCCCGCTCTGATCACATTGAACTCGTGACGGACAAAGGCAAACTGCAAACCAAACAAGTCGTCATTTGCGCAGGAGCTTGGTCGCACAGGTTGGCCGCAAAAATCGGCGATTCCATCCCGCTAGAAACCGAGCGCGGATATAACACAACTTTTGAACATACGACCGTAGACCTGAAAACCCACCTGACCTTTGCCCAACATGGTTTTGTCATGTCCAAGATCGGGGTTGGTTTGCGCATCGGTGGCGCAGTCGAACTTGGTGGACTGGACCTGCCTCCCAACTATCGCCGTGCGGAAATTCTGGTGCAGAAAGCAAAATCATTCATGCCTGAGCTAGACGTGTCGGATGGCACGCAATGGATGGGCTATCGCCCTTCGCTGCCTGACAGCCTGCCGGTCATCAGTCCTTCTGGCGCCGGTGATCGCGTGATTTATGCTTTTGGGCATGGGCATCTGGGTCTGACCCAATCGGCTGGCACCGCGGAACTGGTCGCAGACCTTGCCATGCGCGCCAATCCAGCAGTCGATCTTGCACCCTTTGCTGCTACACGATTCTGATCTTGGGGCCTGGCATCTATTGATCTTGTCGCACGATGTTGGTGACAAGCACATCATGGACAACTGCGCCCAATATACTGGTCGCCACTTCACGCAACGCTCGGCGTAAATTGGTCAGACGGCTTGTTTGTGTAAAAACACCATCAAAGCCGCCAGTATTGGCGTGGTTGAACATGACCTGCAAAAATTCATCACGCAGCTTCGGCTCGCGCTGGTAAACGGCTTCGCGATTTCCTGTAGAGACCTCAAGGCTAAGCGACAGAACGACAAGCGCCGTCACCTTCTCATCGTTTACGATCGGGATCACGAACTGATTGTTTATTTTAACAAATTCACTGTCCACATCCGCATGGGCAATCACGTCGGGGTCTGACTGACTATCATCCTCGCCGCCGACATCTCCGCACGGGTTTACTATTTCTGGCGCAGGTGGCGGTTTCAGGAAATACCCGGCGCCACCCCCTGCCGCCAACCCGATCAAAGCCAGCACTATCGGAAATATTTTTCCCATGTCGCCCCCTTAGAACGGCAGGATGATGTCGGTGACCTGCTGGCCGTATCGAGGCTGCTGAACGTCACTTATCTGGCCACGCCCACCATAGGAAATCCGCGCCGATGCAATCTTGTCATACGAGATTTCATTCTGGCGCGAGATATCTTCGGGCCGTACGAAGCCTGTGACCAACAGCTCGCGCAGTTCGAAGTTCACGCGCACCTCTTGCGTGCCCTGAATCTTCAGAACACCATTGGGCAGGGTACCAATCACTGTCGCAGCGACACGCAACTCAAGCTTCTCATTCCGTTTCACGGACCCGTTGCCGTTGGACGCACTGCTGGATGACAGCGACACTGCATTTCCCATCGACGCACCATCAGGCAGATCTTTGTCGATGGATTGCGGCAGGCCGAAAAAATTGGGCACTCCCATCTCCTCGGACCCGGAACGTGCACGCTTTGAACTGTTTGAAAATTCGGCGCGATCGTCAATTTCGATGACGACGGTCAGAATGTCCCCGGCCTGCTGCGCCCGCCGGTCACCCAACAGCGATTGGCGCCCACCGCTCCACAGTGATGCCCGCACCGGAGAACTTTTCGCAGGTGCCGTGCGCGGCAGGGCCGACGCGCTCATCGCAACATGTTCCGCGCTCATTTCCACCGGGTTCAAATCCGGTGCCTTTCCGACATTCTTCATACGAGTGCATGCGGAAACAACGATCGAAGTGATCAACAAGATTGTAACAGGACGCATGGAAAATCCCTTGATTTCAATTACGTGTGTATGAGACAGACACCGTTCCATCCGCCTGAACAGAGCCGGTAACAGTGGTGCGTGATGACAGGTTCAGGATGCGGACCCGGTCGCCGATACCTGCCCGGCCAAGACTGCGACCTTCGGCCAGAATGGTCAGCGGACCCGACACATAGGCCAGCGTCACGATCTGATTGCGTTCGACCAGCGCGGGCGGACCGACATCGTTCACCAACACGGGGCGACCTGCATACAACACGACGCGCGCTTCCTGCCCAACTACGTCTTCGATGAACTGAAAGCCACCGGGCATATCCGACGCGACAAGTTTCAGATCCTGCACCGTGACGACCGCATTGGCTCGTATGTTACGTGCGGCCACAACAGTATCGGCCAACGCCATGGTGGTTGAGGAAAGAAGCAGAAAAAGGCTGAACAGCACTCGCATCACCGCACCTGCGTCGTTGCCGCAAGCATTTGGTCGGCGGCGGTGATGACCTTCGAATTCAGCTCGTACCCGCGTTGCGCTGCGATCAGTTCGGTGATCTCGCGTACAGCATCAACCGAGCTGTTCTCCAGATAACCCTGGCGCAGGGTACCCCGCCCATCTTCACCCGGCGCTCCGACGAATGCGGGACCAGAGGCAGGTGTTTCGCGAAACAGGTTCGATCCAATTGCTTCAAGCCCCTTTTCGTTCGTGAATCCCGCAAGTGTAAAAGCGCCCAAAAGCTCTGGTTCGACCGCGTCTTCGAAATAGGCGTAAACCTCGCCATCTGCGTTGATCGAGATGGATCTCGCATCACTGGGAACAGTGATCTCAGGCGCGACCGCATAACCATCCGAGGTCACGATCAAGCCGTCGCCGGACAGCTTCAAACCGCCATCTCGCGTGTAACCGGATCCACCCGAGGGCAACGTCACCTCGAAATAGCCCTTGCCTTCGATGGCGATGTCCAGGTTGCCATTAGTTTGCGACAGCGTGCCTTGTTGCACCAGCATCGACACGGATGTTGGGCGCACACCCAAACCCAGTTGAATCCCTGTGGGCAACGCGGTGCCGTCCGAGGCGCTTATCGTGCCTGCCCGGGCCATCTGTTGGTAATGCAGGTCAGCAAATTCGGCCCTCCGCGCGTTGTATCCGGTCGTGGACATGTTGGCGAGGTTGTTCGAGATCGTTTCGACCCGCATTTGTTGCGCCAACATACCTGTAGCTGCGATGTTTAATGCACGCATAGAGAACCCCTTTATCCGGCGACGGTTTTCAGGACGGAACGGATACGCTCGTCCTCTTTTTCAAGAAACTTCTGGCCCAGCTCATAGCTGCGCTGAACTTCGATCATGCGGGCCACTTCGGAGATCGGATCGACATTCGACCCCTCCACATAGCCCTGCAATATCGCAGTATCGTCCAGCACTGTTTCCACTCCACCGGGTGCCTCAAACCGGACGCCATCGCGGTGCAGAAGATCGTTCTGGTCCGTAGGAGTATAAAGCCCGATTTGTGCCACAGCCCTACCATCAATTGACAATGTTCCATCTGCGGCCACAGAAACTGTTTGGGCATCTGGCGGAACAAAGACAGGCGCCCCACCACCATCCAGAAGCCGATACCCATCGGGTGTGGATAATTCACCCTCAGCCGATGGCGTAAATGATCCGGCGCGCGTCAAGAACTGACCCTCGGATCCGTCAAGCAGGAAGAACCCCACCCCCTCGATCGCAAAATCGAATGAACCGCCGGTTTGGGTCAGCGCCCCTTGTTGAAGGTCAAGCGCCCGCGTGTTCGCCATCGCCATGGAAAGTGACGGATCACCCGGTGCCAGCGCGTGGATATATTCCGAGAACACAACACCTTCGCGCCGAAAGCCGGTGGTCGACGCGTTGGCAATGTTGTTCGCAACGCTCTGCATCTCGCGCATCAAGCCCGATTGGCGGGTCAGCGACGTATAGCCGATATTGTCCATGCCTATCCCCCTACAATCAGCGGGATCACCCGCAGTTGAAAGAATCCGACAAGGGTTTCGGTCATGAACCCCATGCTGGCCCAGAACACCACAAGGATCGCAATCAGTTTTGGAACGAAGGTCAGCGTCATTTCCTGGATTGAGGTCAGCGCCTGGAACAGCCCGACGATCAGACCTGACAGCAGCGCCACGGTCAGGATCGGCAGCGAGATCATCACCGCAATCCAAAGACCCGCGCGCAATGTGTCGTAAAAGATAATCTCATCCATCATCAGATCGGCATCCTCAGAATTTCCTGATAGGCCTCGACGACCTTGTCCCGCACCGTCACAGCGGTTTCGACTGCCAGTTCGGTCTGCGCCAACGCCTGGACCAGTGCGTGCGGGTCTGCGTTGCCCGACAGCGCGGCCATCGCGGTTTTTTCACCCTGCTGGATAGTCTCGGCAAAGCTGTTGGCAGCCGTCGCAAACGGGTTCGTGCTTTGTTCATTCTGCGGCGCTGGCGTCGCAGCCTGTCGCGACGCGGCATACTGCTGGGCGGCAAGAGTTGATCTGATATCCATGGCGCAAAATCCTATCGGCGCAGAAGGTCAAGCAGACTGCGCGACATCTGTCGGGCCTGATCGAACATCTTGAGGTTGGCTTCGTAACTGCGTTGTGCTTCACGGGCGTCCGCAATCTCAATCACAAGATCGACGTTCGATCCTTGATAGTGTCCGGTTTCGTCCGACATCGGGTGCGCCGGGTCATAAATGGCAGGAAGGGCTGTCTGATCCAGTGTCACCCGCCCCGACCGCACGGCACCGGTGGCTTGCCCACCGTCCATCACCGCTTCGAAACTGGCCAACTTACGGCGGTATCCGGGCGTATCGGCGTTGGCGATATTTTCCGACACATGACGCAGGCGGTTTGCCTGGCTTTGCATACCGGATGCGGCAGCGGCAACTGAAGATTTCAGGTCATTCATCTCGCGTCACCTCACCTGCGGGCCAGCGCTGTGCGCATGATGCCCAGCGAGGTTTTATAGACGGTCAGGGCAAGATCATGATCGCGTTTTGCCTCGGCGGCGGCCATCATCTCAGTCTCTAATGCGACCGAGTTGCCGTTGGGCGACATCGCCCCTGCACGATACACCGCCTGCTGTTCAGGATCAGGTCGTCCTGACGACCCGTTCAAGTGACCGACACGTGTGGCGTGCATTGCGGTGCCACTATCGTCGCGAATTGTGTCCGCAAATGACGCAATATCCTTGGCGCGGTAACCGGGTGTGTCGGCATTCGCAACGTTCCGCGCGATGACCGATTGGCGGGCGGCAGCGTGTTGCGCCAGCCCCACGGCTTTGGTCAGGATACTCATTTTTTCAAACATCGGGGCTTCTCCCTCGATTGGCTTCAACCAAGGCTTAACCCCGATTCCTTTAAAAACAGTTTCAGCAATTGATTGGAGATAACGCGTGACCCAGATCGGATTTGAACAATTGACCGCCGAAGTTTCTTCTGTACGCACCGTCTGTGATGTCGGGCGTATTGTTGAAATTGGCCGGGGCACTGTGCGGGTGCGCGGCTTGTCATCGGTCGCGGCGCAAGCTGATCTTGTCGATATTCGCCCCAGAACCGGGCGCCCGCGTATGGGTGAAATCCTGAACTTGAGCACCGATACCGTGACGATTCTTCCCGATGGGGATGTTGAAGGGTTGCAGATTGGGGATCAGGTTGTTCTGCAAGGGCGTGCCGAGATTGCGCCCGACGACAGTTGGAT
Source organism: Aliiroseovarius sp. F47248L (assembly GCF_023016085.1). Taxonomy (NCBI): domain Bacteria; kingdom Pseudomonadati; phylum Pseudomonadota; class Alphaproteobacteria; order Rhodobacterales; family Paracoccaceae; genus Aliiroseovarius; species Aliiroseovarius sp. F47248L. Next base: position 2,716,548 of record NZ_JALKBF010000001.1, read on the forward strand.
TGGACGTGTGATCGATCCCATGGGGCAGGCGATGGATGGACGGCCGATACTACGAGGCACTCGAGCCACCCCGCTGCGCGGGCAACCCGCGAACCCGACCGAGCGTCGTGCACTTGGTGCACGGTTGGAAACAGGACTTGCGGCCTTTAACACGTTTCTGCCCATCGTACGTGGGCAGCGGATCGGTTTGTTTGCCGGGTCTGGTGTCGGCAAGTCGACATTGCTGGCAAAACTCGCACTTGGCGTGCAGGCTGATGTTGTGGTGATCGCGCTGATTGGTGAACGTGGGCGCGAGGTACGGGAGTTTGTTGATCGGGTGTTGGGGCCGGAGGGGATGAAGCGTGCTGTCGTGGTCGCGGCAACTTCAGATCAGTCGCCCATGATCCGACGCCGGTGCGGTTGGGCTGCGATGACCGTGGCCGAACACTTCCGCGATCAAGGCTTGCACGTACTGCTACTGACCGACAGCATCACCCGTTACGCCGAAGCGCACCGCGAAATCGCACTTGCGGCGGGCGAAGGTGGAAATCTACGGGGATTTCCCCCATCCACCGCTCAGCAAATCACTACACTGTGCGAGCGGGCTGGGCCGGGCGCTGGCATGGCCGGCGACATCACCGCCGTTTTTTCGGTTCTTGTGGCCGGTTCGGATATGGAGGAGCCCGTCGCCGACATTCTGCGCGGCGTGTTGGACGGGCATGTCGTCTTGGATCGCAACATTGCAGAACGAGGCCGCTTTCCAGCAATAGATTTGCTGCGCTCGGTATCAAGAGCGCTACCAGAAGCCGCAACAGATGACGAAAACGCCTTGATCTCTCAAGGGCGCAAACTGCTGGGGCAATACAGCAAATCAGAAATGATGATCCAGTCCGGCCTTTATACCGCCGGATCTGACCCCGTTTTGGATCAGGCGATCGCAGCTTGGCCTGACCTCGATGCCTTTCTGACTCAGGCGGAAACAAAAAACAGCTCTGCCAGCTTTCAGCGCCTTGCGGCGTGTATGGCACCCAGATGAGGCCTGATCTGCACAAGGGGCTAAATCGTCTGAAGCAGGCTTAATGCAATCGCGCCACTAGACATCGACGCGGTGCCGGATGCGATCTGAGATCGCACGAGGAAAAGCCGATTTAGCTCGTCGACTTTACCCTGATCCGCAAACTGATCGACAGTGCTGCCACCAAGATATTGGTCGGCTTTGTCACGGAAGGTTTCCAGCTGTTGATCGATATCGACGGTCCCGAACGCGCTGGGCAAGCCGAAGGCTGTCTGAAACACTTCGCGCAACGGTGGATTGCCCATGATCTTGAACCATTTCGTATCATCTGAGCCAGATCCGTTCACGATATCAGACAGTTGATGATCCAATGTCATGGCCAGCCGCATGTTTGCATCTTGCTCACCCACCGCAGTTTCAAACTGCTTTTGTCGGTAGGCATCAGCTATTCGGGATCCGAAATCTGAGATCTGCGTGCGCGGTATGTCGTAGTCACCGAATCCGAAATCCTTGGCAAACTCCAGATATCGTTTGTCGGACAGTTTGTTGGCAAGGTCGCCGGTGTCCAGAGTGCCATCGTCCAGCACTTTTTTTATGAAATAGGTGTTATTGATATCGTCGTCCAACCCATAGGCACCCAATGCGACACGCATTAGACGATGATCACTGATCAGATCTTTACTTGTTTGGACCGCCCCTATCTTTTCTTCGAAGTACTGTGTGTCTCGCTGGATTGCAGGCGAAGCATTAAATGCCGCCTGTTGCGCGACCCGTGTGCGCTGCAGAAACGCCCAACCCGCCGCGCCGCCCATAGGTATGACGGGTTGATAGCTCATGAAAGGCGTGCGCCTAGCAGGCGTTCCTCGCGCGGCAACAAAGCGCGCAATTGTTTAAGTGCAAGGTAGTGCTGATCCTCAAGCACAGCCGATGTCGCCAAGGAAAGCAGATCGCGGCTGTCCACGTCCGTCAAAACTTGGCTCAACTGCTCGATCCCGCGCAAAAGCTGCAAGCGGGCATCGTCTTTGGAGACATCACCTGACAGAACAAGCTGCGCGATGTAGCAAACCCTGCGAACCGGCGTATTGGCATCTTCCGGGTGGATCGCATCCCGCAGTCGCAGGATGTTGGCATCAGGCGTGACGATGGAGAGGCGCGACCGGCGATCGCCGTTCTCGATCACCGCTCCGTTGATCAAAACACGTTCTTTCGGGCTAAGCTTCAGAACAAGACCACTCACGACGCACCTCCAGACTGGCGCAATCCACGCATAATGGCTGTGTTCACATCAACGAGAACGGAAACATCTTCACCCTCGGACAGAATTTTTCGGCTATGATCGGCCGTAAACTCAGCCAGGAAAAAAATGCGTGCCCGCAATTCGTTGGGCAGAGCATTGCCATCATCTGCGACATCCGCGGCAAGCAAAGTCCATAGACGGCGGTTTTCATGAAGAGCTGCGGCCAGATTGGCGAAGCCTGTGGAAGGAGCCCGGCTCAATTGGTGTGTGACCTTTGCGAATGCATCGTATTCTATTCCGCGAGATGTGCCCAACGGTGCGCGGGAGGATGTGTTGTAGGCCGTTTTGGCCAAGGTGACTGCGTTCACGGGGATATCCTTCCTGTGACGGGTAATGTGCGAAGGGTAGGATGAGGGCGCCATTTTGGCGCCCTCAAGTCAGATTAGCGGAACAACGACAGAATGTTCTGCGGTGCCTGGTTGGCAATCGACAATGCCTGCGTGCCAAGCTGCTGCTGAACCTGCAGTGCCTGCAACCTCGCCGAAGCTGCTTCCATATCGGCATCCACCATTGCACCAATGCCGGCTTTCAGAGAATCCGACAGCTTGCCCACAAAGTTGGATTGAATTTCGATCCGGCCTTCAACCGAACCAAAAGTGGCCGAGGCATCAATCGACGTCTGGATCATGTTTTCAATTGCGCCAAGGGCTGCATCAGCACCTCCGCTGGTCGATACGTCCATTGTCGCCAAACCTGAAAGACCGCCCGATCCACGCGACGCGCTGAAAGAGAACGCGGCATCCGCGTTGGTTTCGTTGGTGATCACCAACTGAGCCGCATTGGTGTCGATGTCCATGCTGAAGCTACTTCCATCAAGCCCTTGTGCAACCATCGCGTTCTTCATGCCTGCCACAACAGATTCTGCTGTATCACCTTCCTTGATGACATAGTTCCCCTGAACGGTTCCGATAGTCAGGGAAAGTTGATCACCAACGACCAAACCCGTGTTTACGGTCGTATCAACTCCTGCCGCATCTGGCATCACCGCGGCAGTCGCCGTCGCGCCACCGGTGGCATCAAGGAATGCAAACGTATCCAACGTGATCGAATCGTTTGTGCCACCGTCATTGGCGTCGATCACTCCGGCCGTGCCGGTATCCGTTCCGACCGAAGCGGCCCCGCCTGCCAGCACCGTACCCGCCGTCAGCGACAAGTTTTGCGCGTCCACACCAATCGAACTGGTAACAATGGAACCATCGGCCTTCCGATCAAGTGATGATAGAACGTCGACGCCGGTATTGCCATTAGCATTGGTTCCGGTCTGCGACCCATCGACTAGGTTCAATCCGTTGAACTGCGCCGCACCAACAACGGATGTGATCTGGTTGCGAAGTGCCACGATGTCAGTCTGGATCTTACCTCGGTCGACATTGTCTTCCTGTGCTGCCACGATCTTGGATTTGATTTCTGTCAGCAGGTCAGTCACGGTTTCCGACGCCTGACGCGCGACCGCGACGGTGCTTTCACCCAGCGACAAACTGTCTGAGATACCTTTGAAGCCTTTAACGTCGGCTTCCATCACCTTGGAAATCGCCCAAACCGCTGCATTGTCTTTGGCTGACCCGATGGCCTTTCCCGTCGAGATTTCCGCCTGTGTGCTGGCAAGATTCGAGTTGATTGATTTCAATGTCTGAAGTGCGACCATCGCACTGTTATTGGTCAGAATACTGGACATTTGATACTTCCTTTAGTTATTGGCGCTTTACGCCAAATTTCGTGACCGCCTTCCAAGGCGGATCTGCAAGTCTTTCTGACCGTTGCGTTGCCAACTACGCGGCACGCGCCACCCATTGGGATGCAGAACGAAACTGACCCGAATGACCTAAAGGAAGTCTGAATCCAACCACCCTGCTTGCCTTCAATTTGAGATAACATTTTCCTGGTCAGGCTTTCCGCTCCAGACATGAGTCCCGCTTCGACAAATCCTGCGCCTGACCTTCGCGCGTATAGGTGCGCAGTTCAGATCGACCGGACACCAAAGCCTCCAGCCGCAGTTTGGCGGCTCGAATTCCTCTGGCAGACGCTGCCAATAATTGCTGGTTTTGATCGGCCCGCCGACGAAGTTTTTCAAGCGCCGCTGGATGTCCCTCCGGCACTCTTAATCGGTTCAGTAGTCGCTCTTTATCAGGCGCAAGACTGGACAGCTTTTCGAAATCACCAGCAAGAATCGCGGCCCGCTCTCGCTTCAGCAGATCTTCTAGTGCGTTCGCAATACTTGCTGGGTTAACGCCCGCCATTGCCTTGCTCCTTTAATGCTTCGAACAACGACTGAGCCAACCCGATACCGCCTGTTTTCACCATTTCCTCAGCCTGTGCCTGACGCAGAAACGACGCAAATTGATCTTCACCTGCGCCACCGCCGAAACTGTCAGGGGTTTTGTCGACGCCTGCAGATTTCAGCATTTCAGACAGAAAACTAGCTTCCAGCTTGCGTGCGACATCCATCAGGCGGGCATCATTTTGCCCCATGGAATCAGGACGTGATGGTGCGCTTGTTAAGTGTGTGGGTCCAACTGCATCCATGTTCGTCTCCCTTTTGACGACAATTTTTCTGGTTATCGCAGCAAGCAGTAAAGAACTGGTAACTTGCTGCTGCCATGATCATCGAAACGGAGTCAGAACACCCGGAATATGACATGCAGCTACACCCCGCCACTCCGACTAATGGGTCCATTGATGGCGACCCTCGGCAAGCGCCCAGACTAGGCAAACAGCCGACGGTGGCGGATATGGATGCAAAAGCAATCGCCCCATTTTCTTTGGGTAACGACATATCCTTCTCAGGGTTTGCGGCGGAGGTGTCTGCCCCGCGAATATCTCAGCCTCTTCACACGCGCTTAGAAATATCTGGGTTGCAAGAGGATGCTGAAACCGAGCTTCAGCTAAGCCTCGACGGTCACAACATCGAAACGCCCGAACTGTGTAAATCCGGCGGCCTTCACATGACTGAACCTCAGGCGCTTTCCTCATCCCATTCCATTCCCACCGGCAGCATCTCAAGGCCAGATAAGGCAAGCCAACTTGTTTCACCCGAAATGTCAGATAGGGTTGATGGCGGGACGCAGAAGATCAGCAAGATGCCACAGCTGATTCCTGAAACAACGCATTCCACTAGTGTGTGGGGCGATTGGAAAGTCATTCCAAGCCTTGATCACGCCCAGGCATCCATTAGCGACCCACTACAAACGGCAGCCGGACCAAGGGACGGTCATCTGCCCAGCAACGCTACCCCGACCCCTCATCGGGCGTCGGCGCCGCTGGATACCGCTCAGCCAAACGCGACCCAGCTATTTTTTCCAACCGCAACCAACCCAACGCCCGTGGGCGCCGTCGTTCAAACGACGCTGACACCACCCTTGCCCGCTGGCCAAGGCGTACTTGATCCTGCACCACTGAAGGCGATGGGTCATTCTGCCACCGAGATGCCTGAAGCAAAGCCGGTTGCTATGACGCCCGGCACGACTTCGTATGACCCTGTAAAAGTAGCTTCGAAGGTTTCAGTTTCGGACGATCCGGCACAATCAGCACGATCTGAGCGACTGCCCCAAGATGGATGGTCACGCAGCGAAGCCAAAACCACACAAACGCATGCGTCGCCGTCACTGTCGTTTACGGCGACACCCGCTATAGCTGGCTCTCCAAACTTAACAACCCTGTCGGCTCATTCTCTGGATGACCCATCTACAACGGTCGAAACATTTATTGTGCCAGATAAGGCACTGCCAGACATGAATACGCCCCAAATTCGCGATGCCGGCCTGTCTGTCGCGCACGCCCGTTCATCGCCAGAATTGCCACGTCTTATTGCTGCACAACTGGCCGACGTTGTGCGATCTAATTCTGACAAACCGGTCGAACTGACACTGAACCCTGAAGAGTTGGGACGCGTGCGGATGAGCTTTCAGACCGAAGCAAGTTCGTTGAACGTCATCGTTCAAGTTGAACGTCCCGAGACGCTGGACCTGATGCGTCGTCATATCGAACAACTTGCGCAGGATATGCACGCGTTGGGGTATGACGATGTCAGCTTCTCGTTCCGGCAACAACAGCAAGACACTGCTTCAGGCGGGCAATCGCAGCAGCCTGGGTCACCGCCAGCTACAGTTCGCAATGACGCCGCTAACACGCTTGCGACACAAGACGTGGTTCAGATCCAAGTCGGAGAAACCACCGGCATCGATATTCGGATCTAGAAAGGACACCCAATGGACGTATCTCAGACCATGCCCGCCGCCTTGACGGCTAGCCCCGCTCAATACTCCGACGGAACGAAGAACGGCGACCCCGTGATCTCGTCCGATTTTGAAACTTTTCTAAAGATGCTGACCGCGCAGATGGAAAATCAGGATCCGCTGAACCCGATCGAATCCTCCGACTACGCCGTGCAATTGGCGACCTTCTCGGGTGTCGAACAACAGGTGCGGACCAATGACCTTCTGGATGGGCTCGGGACAAAACTTGGCCTGATGGGGCTGTCTGATATTGCCGGCTGGGTAGGGATGGAAGCTCGGGTCGCTGCCCCAGTTCTGTTTGACCAAACACCGATCACGCTGGTGCCACAACCGGCAATTGGTGCCGATGAAACAAGGCTGGTCGTCAAAAACGCAGCCGGCGATGTTGTTGAAACTAAAATCATACCAACCTCGACCGATCCGGTTCAATGGGCTGGTGTGGATCAGTCAGGCAATCCACTGCCGCGTGGCATCTATTCGTTCGAACTGGTCAGCTCTGGCAATGGTGTTCACCTTTCCACCGACCCGGTACAGGCGTATTGCAAGATCACCGAAAGCCAGAACACCGATGGAAAACTGTGGCTGATCCTTGATAGCGGCCAAAAGGTTCAGGCGGATACGGTTTCAGCGATCCGCGATACGTGATGGATGCGGTTGCCCTTGACCCCCCTCCATCATAGCTTGGCTTTGATTTGAAACGGTGCCGCTGGAATGAACAAGAATCCGACACAGTCAAAACAGGATCAACTAAGGCGTATCTGGTCAGATGCGGAAGTGATTCCTGACTGCGCAAAATGGTCCCTGCTGACTGGCGGTCGCACCAATCTGATCTGGCGGGTTGATATACCCGGCGCGCCAACATTGGTGTGTAAGCTTTTTCGTCCAAACACCGACACACCGCTTTTCGCCAATGACGGCACTCGCGAGGCGCTGGCATTGCGTGCCCTCGCCGGATCATCCATCGCACCAGAGCTTGTGGCTTTTCAGGACAGCACACTTGGAGAAACCATTGTCTATCGACATATTGACGGCCAACCTTGGAGCGGTGATGTCGCGGCTGTTGCTCGGGTGATGGCCCGTCTACACGCTCGTGACCTGCCAAAGGGGTTGCCAGAACTGACCGTCACACCGACTTCGTTGATCGCCGACGGTCATGGTTTGTCGCCTTTAAACCTGACGCCGCCGCCGATGCGTCCAAAAAATCTGCCAGATGCCCGCCGCGTTTTTTTGCATGGAGACATTGTTCCAGGGAACATGCTGGACACGTCAGACGGGCTGCGGCTGATTGATTGGCAATGTCCTGTCACTGGCGACGCCAGTGCCGATATCGCAATATTTCTGTCGCCGGCCATGCAGGTGCTTTACGGCCACCGTGCTTTAAGCAGCGGTGAGATCGATCATTTCCTGTCGGCTTACTTGAAAGAAAGCGGCGACGATCAGACCATCGCGCGTTATCACGCGCTGGCACCGCTGTATCATTGGCGCATGGCGGCCTATTGCCGTTGGAAAAGCGCACGTGGTGATCAGGACTATGCCCGCGCAGCCTCGCTTGAATTGGATCGGTTAGAGCAGACTTGAAACCCAGACTGCAGCAAGGGCGATCCCGCCACCAAGCGTCACATATCCCATTGCCCGAACCGGACGCGCCTTGTCGGTTTCCGGCAGCGGCGTGGATTGTCTGATCAGAGCGGCCTCGGCCAATTCCGGCAGACGCGGACCGAACCGAGCAAGCACACGCACCGTACGCGACAGATCACTGAGCAGCGCCTTCGGGCCAATCGAATTGGCGATATAGCTTTCCACCACCGGCTTTGCGACCTGCCAGATGTTGATATTCGGATTCAGAGACCGCGCCACTCCTTCGACCACAACCATCGTGCGCTGCAGCAAAATCAACTCGGTGCGGGTTTCCATCCCAAATTTCTCGGTCACTTCGAACAGATAGGACAACAGCCGACCCATCGAAATCTGCGTGGCATCCATGCCGAAGATCGGCTCTCCCACAGCACGCAAGGCGCGTGCGAATTCTTCGACATTGCGGTCGGCGGGCACATAGCCCGCTTCGAAATGCACCTCGGCCACACGGCGATAGTCGCGATTGATAAAGCCGTACAGAATCTCTGCATAGACCCGGCGGGTGTATTCATCGATCCGCCCCATGATGCCGAAATCAATGGCGATGATATCTCCGTTGGCGGCGAATTTCAGGTTACCCTGATGCATGTCACCGTGGAAAAGCCCATCGCGCAACGCATGCGACAGGAACAGTTGCAGCACCCGTTCGCCCAGCGCATCCATATCCAGGCCCGAGGCGCGGATGGCAGGCAGATCGTTGGCCGGTATCCCTTCGCCCCAACCCAGCGTCATGACAGTTCTAGCCGACAAGCCCCAATTGACCTTGGGCACAACAAACCCAGCATCATGTGCGGTATTTTCGGCAAACTCGCTGGCCGAAGCACTTTCCAGCCTCAGGTCCAACTCGCCCATCACCACGCCCTCGAAATGTTCGACCACGTCAGTGGGACGCAGGCGGCGGGTAGAGGGTAGCAAAAACTCGATGACCCCGGCCGAGAAATGGAAAGCATCAATATCAGTGCGGAAAGCGCGTTCGATATGCGGTCGCAAAACCTTAACCGCCACCTCTTCTCCGGTGGCGGCGATGCGCGCGCGATGGACTTGTGCAATCGACGCAGCGGCGACGGGTTCTGAGAACTCCGAGAACACCTCGTCGATCTTGATGCCCAGTTCCTTTTCGACCATTCGCCGGGCAACGGCAGACGGAAAGGGGGGAAGCTTGTCTTGCAGATATTGCAATTGATCCGACAGCTCCGCACCAACAACGTCGGGGCGTGTCGATAAAATCTGGCCAAACTTGATATAGGCTGGGCCAAGTGCGGTGATCGCACGTGTCAGCGGCGGTAAAGATGTATCACCCTTTTTGCCCAGCCACGCGAATGGGAAACCGACAATTCGGGCAGCTAGGCGAATGATCGGCGGTGCGTTCATCGCGTCCAACACAACGCCCATCGCGCCTGTCCGCTGAAAAGTCGCACCGGTGCGGATCAGCCGCCAGATGTTGTGAGGTCCACGCATCCTAGATTTTCCACCCTGAATGCAGCGCCGCGATGCCCAGAGACAGGTTGCGATACTTGACGTTCTCGAAACCTGCGTCGCGGATCATCTGGGCAAACGTCTCTTGATCGGGGAATTTGCGAATGGATTCGACCAGATACTGATAGCTGTCCGCGTCGTTCGCGATCAATTTGCCCATGCGGGGAATGACGTTGAATGAATAGAGATCATAGAGCTTCTGCATTCCGTCATTAGGAAGCTGGCTGAACTCCAGTACCATCAGCCTCCCGCCGGGTTTCAGCACGCGATACGCCTCGCGCAGCGCATCGGGGATACGGGTTACGTTGCGGATGCCAAAGCTGATCGTGTAGCGATCGAAGCTGTTGTCTTCGAAGGGCAGCGCCATCGCGTCGCCCACCACCCAGTCAAGGTGGTCGGCCTTGTTGGCCGCGTCCGCGCGCTTGCGGCCTTCGACCAGCATCGACTCTGTCATGTCCAGCACAACGGCAGAGGCCTCGGCCGCGCGGTCAAGAAACCGGAACGAGATATCGCCGGTGCCACCTGCGACGTCCAAAAGCCGCTGACCGTTTCGCGGCGCCAACCAATCCATCATCGCGTCTTTCCAGACACGGTGAATGCCGACCGACATGACGTCATTCATGATGTCATATTTCGACGCGACGTTGGTGAAAACACCATGAACCATCCCGGCCTTGTCGTCCTCGGCCACGGTCTTGAACCCAAAATGGGTTGTTTTCTTCTCGGATGTGCTCATCAGGCTTGCCCATTCCTTGCGATTGATCCCTCATATCCCGACGAATACCCACGCACAATGGAGAGGCGTCCGATATGCCCGAATTACCAGAGGTCGAGACGGTTCGTCGCGGCTTGTCCCCCGTGATGGAAGGCGCGCGGATCGTGCGGGCCGACATTCGGCGCGGTGGGTTGCGCTGGCCGTTTCCGGACCGGCTGGCGGAGCGGCTGACCGGTGCGCAGGTTCTGCGGCTAGGGCGGCGGTCGAAATACCTTCTGGCCGATTTGGATACGGGCGAGACACTGATCACCCATCTTGGCATGTCAGGGCGGATGCTGATCTCGGGCCATAGGCTGGGCAAGTTTCACCACGAACACCCGGCGCCTGAGAAACATGACCACGTGGTGCTGGACATGGACAATGGCGCGCGGGTGACGTTCAACGATCCACGACGCTTTGGTGCGATGGATCTCTGTGACACGTCAGGGCTTGAGGCCCACAAGCTGATCCGTGTTCTGGGGCCGGAACCATTGGGAAACACCTTCGACGAGCTATATCTGATCGACGCGCTCAAACACCGCAACTCCCCCATCAAAACTGCGCTGCTGGATCAGGGAATCATCGCAGGGCTTGGCAATATATATGTGTGCGAGGTGCTGTTTCGGGCTGGCATTCATCCGACACGCAAGGCTGCGCGGCTGTCCTCGCCTCGAATTTCCCGACTCGTTCCGATCATCCGCGACGTGTTGGGCGAGGCGATCGAAAGCGGGGGGTCGTCACTGAACGATTACCGGCAAGCCGACGGCGAACTGGGCTATTTCCAACACAATTTCCGGGTTTATGGTCGCGAAGGTCAGGCCTGCGTGACGCAAGGTTGCACTGGAAAAGTAAGACGAATCACGCAATCGGGGCGGTCAACATTCTATTGTGCGCAATGCCAAAGATAACTTGATCACTGGGACTGGCGGCCTTACGACTCCGCTTCGACCACCACGGAGAATGGCAAGGGGAACCATGGCCTATAAAAATATTATCGTTGAGATCGAAGATCACATTTGCCTGATCAAGCTCAACCGACCCGACGCGCTGAACGCTCTTAACCTTGACCTGCTTGGCGAACTTGGTGACGCCTTGGCGGAAGCTCAGCAGAACGACAAGGCGCGCTGCATCGTCATCACCGGATCGGAAAAAGCCTTCGCTGCCGGGGCCGACATCAAAATGATGGCCGAGAAAAGCTTCGTCGATGTCTTCGCGGGCGACCTGTTCACGCCGGAAGAAGACGCGATCATGCGCATTCGCAAACCGATCATCGCAGCCGTGTCCGGCTATGCGCTGGGCGGCGGGTGCGAGCTTGCAATGATGTGTGACTTTATCATTGCCGCGGATACCGCAAAGTTCGGCCAGCCCGAGGTGAACCTGGGTGTTATGGCTGGAATGGGTGGCAGCCAGCGTTTGACCAAGCTTGTTGGTCGCGCCAAGTCGATGGACATGAACCTAACCGGTCGTTTCATGGATGCGGAAGAAGCGGAGCGTTCGGGGCTGGTCAGCCGCGTCGTGCCAGCCAAGAAGCTGATGGACGAAGCCATGTCCGCTGCCGCCAAGATTGCAGAAAAATCGATGATCACAGTTATGGCCATCAAAGAGGCCGTAAACCGCGCCGAACAGCTGCCGCTGACCGAAGGCATCCTGTTTGAGCGTCGTTTGTTTCATTCGCTCTTTGCGACCGAGGATCAAAAAGAAGGCATGGCCGCCTTTACCGAGAAGCGTGAACCACAGTTCCGCGACAAGTAACACTTTAAGGGTTCCCTTTACGGACGTTTTTCCGTAAAGGGTGCCGTCATACATGCGCGTGAGGCCCGCTTTGGCCAGAATCACCGGTTCTGAACCCGGTCGGGTGCTGGCGCGCAACTACTGAACTGTAACAGACCCGAAGAAGGGATCAGACATATGGCAAACTCACGCCAATCAAAAAAACGCGCCCGCCAGAACGACGCCCGTTTTGCTGTAAACAAAGCCCGCCGTTCGCGTATTCGCACCTTCCTGCGCAAAGTTGAGGAAGCGATCGAAACTGGCGACAAAGAAGCAGCGTCCGCAGCCCTGAAAGCTGCACAGCCCGAATTGATGCGCGGCGTGACCAAGGGTGTTTATCACAAGAACACAGCCGCACGGAAAGTGTCGCGCCTGTCGGCTCGGATCAGATCCTTGGGCTAAACGCGATTCTGGTCGAAAGACTCGGTTTTTGAAAAACAGACGGAGCGTGTCCTCAAAGGCACGCTCCGTTCTCATTTTCGGCGGTAAAAATTGCATTAGTGCAAGCGGCTTGGGATTCGTTTTCGGAAAGGATGAGTCAAGCGCGACTTTCTATTGCACGCGCCGCAGACAGGTTGCTAGTTTGCCTTCAGCGATTCACATCGCTGACTTGGGACTATGATACAATCAAGGGTAAGCCCTTGAAAAATTAGGTTAAAATTTGACCTGAAGATTGAATCGGAGCCTGTCCGGTGCAATCGACGTAAAGTTTTTGTTCCGACTTGGGGGTTGGAGTAACTACAAGCGTCAATCAGTGTTGGTCGGACCATTTTGGCCCGGCGCCTAATCCTATTGTTATGTCTCCATGCCCGAATGGGTGCCCCTGCAAAGGACTCCGGTCTAAAGCGGTGTGCATTCTGCGGACTTGTGCGCCTTGGTGAGGCAGGCGCGGTCGGTTGCTGTGAATTGTTAGGCGCTTGCGCGCTTTAAGAGTCGATATGTTGGGTAACAAAGGCTGCCAGTGAACAGTCTGTTTAAGAAACCGGGTCGAGGTGACATGACGAACGAAGAATGGGGACTTGTTCGAAACAAGCTGCAAAAAGCAGTCGGGCAGAACAATTACACCAATTGGATTGAACCACTGGAATTTGCCGATCTGAAGAACGGCGTGGCCACGTTTCTGGTGCCAACCAATTTTATGGGCAATTGGGTGGATCGTAATTTCGGCGACAAGATCCTGCATCAGATGGTGGGTGAAGGGCTAAAAGTCTCGCGACTGGATTTCGAGGTTCCATCAAGAACAGCTATGGCAAAACCGGCTTCTGCGACGGGTGACGCTGACACTTCGCCAAGTCTGGCAAAGACAACCAAAACGGATCAGGACGACTTGCCCGGCGCGCCGCTTTATGACCGGTTCACCTTTGATAATTTCGTCGTAGGCAAGCCCAACGAACTGGCCCACGCTGCTGCCCGACGTGTCGCCGAAGGCGGCCCGGTTACGTTCAATCCGCTGTTTCTGTATGGCGGCGTTGGTTTGGGCAAGACCCACCTGATGCATGCCATCGCGCATGAGATGACGACCCGAAACCCGGACCTTCGTGTGGTCTATCTTTCTGCTGAACAGTTCATGTATCGCTTCGTGCAGGCTCTGCGTGAAAAGCAGATGATGGATTTCAAACAACTGTTCCGTTCGGTTGATGTCCTGATGGTGGATGATGTGCAATTCATCGCTGGCAAGGACAGCACGCAGGAAGAATTTTTTCACACTTTCAATGCGTTGGTTGACCAGAACAAGCAGATCATCATTTCCGGCGACCGCGCACCGGGTGAGATCAAGGACCTGGAAGACCGCATCAAAAGCCGTCTGCAATGCGGGCTTGTGGTGGACCTGCATCCGACAGACTATGAGTTGCGCCTTGGTGTTCTTCAAAACAAACTCAAAGCGTATCGCGAGCAGTATAACGGGCTGGTGATCGCAGATGGCGTGCTGGAATTCATCGCGCACCGCATCTCGACCAATGTGAGGGTGCTGGAAGGCGCGTTGATGCGTCTGTTCGCATTTGCCTCGCTTGTCGGACGTGAAGTGACGATGGAGCTGGCGCAAGATTGTCTAGGAGACATCCTTCGCGCATCGGATCGCAAGGTGACGGTCGAAGAAATCCAACGCAAAGTCAGCGAGCATTACAACATCCGATTGTCCGATTTGATCGGCCCTAAACGCGTGCGCACCATCGCCCGTCCGCGACAAGTGGCGATGTATCTGGCCAAGCACATGACCTCGCGGTCTTTGCCTGAAATCGGGCGCCGTTTTGGCGGTCGCGATCACACCACCGTCATGCACGGGGTGAAACGGATTGACGAGTTAAAGGGTGCCGACGATCAGATCGCCGAAGATCTTGAACTTCTGCGCCGCGCGCTTGAGGCCTGATTTGGCGCAACAACGGCGGGTTTTGGGGCCTATCCCCTTGACCCGCCCGCGAAAGAATCAGACATTCCCAATAACAAATTGAGCCGGGCGGCGAACGTGATATGTTCTCCGCCCCGGTATCTGTCAGGAGTGGGACATGAAGATCAGTATCGAACGCGGCGCACTGCTTAAGGCCGTGTCACAGGCGCAATCTGTTGTAGAACGCCGGAACACCATCCCAATCCTTGCCAATGTGCTAATCGAAGCCGAAGGCAACAGCGTTTCATTCCGCGCCACAGACCTGGATATCGAGGTGGTCGACAAGACCGATGCCATGGTCGAACGCGCCGGAGCTACCACCGTTTCCGCTGTGACCCTGCACGAAATTGTGCGCAAACTGCCAGATGGCGCCTTAGTGCAACTGACTGATGATGGCGCAACGGGCCGGTTGACAGTCGAAGCAGGGCGCTCAAATTTCTCGCTCGCCACCCTGCCGAAAGAAGATTTCCCGGTGATGGCGACATCGGAATACTCGGCCAATTTCTCAGCCCCCGCGCCGGTTCTGCGCCGCTTGTTCGACAAGTCGAAATTCGCAATCTCGACAGAAGAGACGCGGTACTATCTGAACGGCGTTTATATGCATGTCGCAGACGCTGAAGGCGGCAAAGTGCTGCGCTGCGTGGCCACCGATGGTCACCGTCTGGCACGGATTGACGCCGACCTTCCTGCAGGGGCTGCGGACATGCCCGGCGTGATCGTACCCCGTAAGACCGTCGGCGAAATGCGCAAACTGTTGGACGATGACGATGCGACCATCGCCGTATCGGTATCTGAGACCAAGATCCGCTTTGCGACACCCGCTATTACGTTGACGTCGAAAGTGATCGACGGGACGTTCCCCGACTACACCCGCGTTATTCCCACCGGCAACACTCGCAAATTGGAAGTCGACGCGACCGAATTTGCGCAGGCCGTTGACCGCGTTGCCACCGTGTCCAGTGAACGGTCGCGGGCAGTGAAGCTGCAACTGGATGAGGATCGCCTGATCCTGTCGGTGAACGCCCCTGACGCCGGCGCTGCCGAAGAAGAACTTGCCGTTGCCTACAGCGACGAGCGGTTGGAAATTGGCTTCAACGCCAAATACCTGCTTGAGATCGCCAGCCAGGTCGATCGTGAAAACGCCGTATTCATGTTCAACTCCTCCGGCGACCCGACCTTGATGCGGGAAGGCAATGACACAAGCGCTGTCTATGTCGTCATGCCGATGCGTGTGTGACCCTGATTAAGCCACCAACTGACGCCTCCGAAAGGGATGATTTTGTTGAGCTAACAAGCCGAGGCGCGTGATGCTGGCCTTGCGAGAGTTGACCCTGAGCCATTTTCGAAGTCACCGCGTTGCGCGACTGACGCTGGACGGCCGACCTGTGGCAATCCACGGTCGCAATGGGGCGGGTAAGACCAATATCCTTGAAGCAATCTCCATGTTGTCACCGGGGCGCGGTCTACGTCGTGCGACAGTGGATGAGATGATCCGACGACCCGAGGGTGTCGGCTGGAAGATCACCGCGACCCTACAAAGCCTGCATCAATTGCACGAGGTCGAGACCTGGATCGAACACGGCGGCACGCGGCAGGTGCGCATTGATAACAAATCCGCCCCACAAGTCGCCCTTGGCCGGATCGCCCGTATGGTTTGGCTGGTTCCGGTGATGGATCGCCTGTGGGTCGAAGGAGCCGATGGACGCAGGCGGTTTCTGGACCGGATGACCATGAGCTTTGAACCGCATCACGCAGACGCCGTTCTGACCTATGAAAAAGCCATGCGCGAACGCAATCGCTTGTTGAAGGACGGTCAGCGTGACAGTCACTGGTACGACGCGCTGGAAGCGCAGATGGCGCGCGCCGCCGCCGAGATTGGCAAGAACCGAGTGGCCGCCCTGACGCAGTTGATCGCGGCGCAGGCAGAAGCCGAAACCTCTTTTCCGGCGGCTGAATTGTCACTAATCCAGCCAGATGAGGCCAAACTTCCGGATACCGAGGACGAGTTGGCATTGGCCTTTGCCGACAGCCGACCGCGCGATTTGATGGCCGGGCGCACCCTAGTCGGCCCACACCGCACTGATCTGGTCGCCATCTATTCCGCAAAGGGGATTGCCGCGCGGGATTGCTCGACCGGCGAACAGAAGGCGCTTTTGGTCTCGTTGATATTGGCCAACAGTCGCGCCTTGGCACGGGATTTTGGCGCACCGCCAATTTTGCTGCTGGACGAAGTGGCGGCACATCTTGATGCTGGCCGCCGTGCCGCGCTGTATGACGAGGTTTGCGCATTGGATGCGCAAGCCTTCATGACGGGCACTGGCCCCGAGCTGTTTACAGAACTGGGCGACCGCGCCTGCCACATCGAAGTCAGCGAAGCCGATGGAAGCTCGCACATTGAAGAGGTGACACCATGAAGACCAATCGCGTGACGCTGATCACCCTTGGCGTCAAAGACATCGCCCGTGCCTGCGCGTTTTACGAAGCCATCGGGTGGGTACCATCCGAGGTGCAGGACAAGGTCGCATTCTTCGACATGAACGGCATGAAGTTTGGGTTCTATCTGTTGGACGGTTTGGCTGAAGACACGGGGAAGCCAGTTGAAACGCTCAAGACCGGTGCCATGACGCTGGGTCAGAACTTCCCGACAGAAACCGAAGTCAACGCAGCCTACGAAAAAGCGCTTTCAGCGGGCGCCACCGAGGTCACGCGCCCTGAAAAAATCTTTTGGGGTGGCTATTCAGGCTATTTCGCGGACCCTGACGGTCACCTTTGGGAATACGCTATGAACCCATATTGGGAGCTGGATGAGGACGGCCACCTAAAATGACCATTACACTGACCGAGCTCGGTTTCTACATCGTCGGGCTTTATATCCTGTTCCTGACCCCCGGTCCGGTCTGGGTGGCACTGGTGGCGCGTGTCATGGCAGGTGGCTTCGCACAGGCCTGGCCGCTGGCAATGGGTGTCGCCATTGGAGATATCTTTTGGTCGGTGCTTGCAGCTCTTGGAATGGGCTGGGTTGCATCAAGCTTTGGTGGGGCGATGCTGGTTCTGAAAGTCATAGCAGCCCTGTTCTTCGTCTGGCTGGGTTTCACGATTATCCGCTCGGCCGACCACAAGATCACCAAAGACCGAAAACTCACCCGCCCCGGCATTTGGGCGGGCTTCGTTGCGGGGCTGATCGTGATCCTTGCCAACCCCAAGGCCATCCTGTTCTACATGGGCGTCCTGCCGGGATTCTTTGACTTGTCCCGCCTGACCACGCCGGACATTGTGGCCATCGGCACAGCGTCTTTCATCGTGCCGCTGACTGGCAATCTTGGCATGGCGTTTTTCATCGACCGCGCCCGGCAATTGCTGTCATCCCCAACCAGCTTGCGCCGCATGAATATGGCGGCAGGCAGTATGCTGATTCTGGTCGGAATCGTCATTCCATTTACGTAAGCGGAAATGCGGCCTGTTTGACACTAAATCTTGTGTCGGCTAGGTGACAACACCCCTGAAAATCACTATATTTTCCGGAACAAACAACAGGAAGGCCCTCATGGCTGACGATGCGCAGAGCGGTGCCGACTACGGCGCAGAATCCATTAAAGTTCTCAAAGGGTTAGAGGCTGTTCGGAAGCGCCCGGGCATGTATATCGGTGACACCGATGACGGATCTGGCCTGCACCATATGGTGTATGAGGTCGTGGACAACGGAATTGATGAGGCGCTTGCCGGTCATGCGGACGCCGTGAATGTCACTATTCATGCAGATAACTCTGTTTCCGTATCAGACAACGGACGCGGTATTCCGACCGATATTCATCAGGAAGAAGGTGTTTCGGCAGCCGAGGTCATCATGACCCAGCTTCACGCAGGCGGTAAGTTCGACTCAAACTCCTATAAGGTGTCGGGTGGTTTGCACGGCGTGGGTGTGTCTGTTGTGAACGCATTGTCTGACTGGCTGGAGTTGCGCATCTGGCGAAACGGAAAAGAGCATGTCGCCCGCTTCGAGCGCGGCGAAACTGTCGAGCACCTGAAGGTCGTCGGCGATTGCGGCGACCGTACCGGGACCGAAGTGCGGTTTCTGGCATCGACCGACACATTTTCGAACCTGGATTACCAATTCAAGACGCTGGAAAACCGCTTGCGCGAACTGAGTTTCCTGAACTCCGGCGTGCGGATCATTATCGAAGATGAACGTCCCGCCGAGAAGCTGCGCACTGAGCTGCATTACGAAGGCGGCGTAAAAGAGTTTGTCAAATACCTCGACCGGTCAAAGACACCCTTGATGGAAGAACCCATCTTCGTCACTGGCGAAAAAGATGGGATCGGGGTCGAGGTCGCGATGTGGTGGAATGACGGCTATCACGAGAATGTGCTGCCCTTTACCAACAACATCCCACAACGGGACGGTGGCGCGCATTTGGCGGGTTTCCGGGGTGCTTTAACGCGAACCTTGAACCTCTATGCCAACTCATCCGGGCTTGCGAAGAAAGAGAAGGTGAACTTCACCGGCGACGACGCGCGCGAAGGCCTGACCTGCGTTCTGTCGGTCAAGGTGCCGGACCCGAAGTTTTCGTCCCAGACCAAGGACAAGCTGGTCAGCTCGGAAGTTCGACCCGCAGTCGAAGGCTTGATGAACGAGAAACTGCAGGAGTGGTTCGACGAAAACCCGAACATCGCAAAGATGATCGTTGGCAAGATCATCGAAGCCGCTTTGGCACGCGAAGCCGCCCGCAAAGCGCGCGAAATGACGCGCAAGAAATCCTCGCTGGACGTGGCCTCCCTACCCGGCAAACTTGCCGATTGCCAGGAACGCGACCCCGCCAAGCGTGAACTGTTCATGGTCGAGGGGGACTCGGCCGGTGGATCGGCAAAACAGGGTCGATCCCGCCACAATCAGGCCGTTTTGCCCCTGCGCGGCAAGATTCTGAACGTCGAACGGGCGCGCTTTGACCGAATGCTGTCCAGCCAGGAAATCGGCACCATCATCACCGCCCTGGGCACCGGGATCGGACGGGATGAATTCGACATCTCTAAGCTGCGCTATCACAAGATCATCATCATGACAGATGCAGACGTGGATGGTGCCCACATCCGCACGTTGCTTCTGACCTTCTTCTTCCGCCAGATGCCGGAACTGATTGAAGGCGGTTACCTCTATATTGCGCAGCCGCCGCTCTATAAGGTCGCTCGCGGTAAATCCGAGGTCTATGTGAAAGATCAGGTTGAATTGGAAGATTACCTGATCGCGCAAGGTATCGAGGGCACCGTTCTGCGTCTTGCCAATGGCGAAGAAATCGCAGGCGCTGATCTGGCTCGTGTGGTCGATGCAGCGCGCAGTTTCCGTCGCATTCTGGATGCCTTCCCCACTCATTATCCTCGCAACATCCTGGAACAAGCCGCCCTTGCCGGTGGTTTTGATCCCGGTCGTGCCGATGCTGATCTGCAAGCCGTGGCCGAAAGCGTGGCGGCACGCCTAGATAAGGTTGCCGTTGAATATGAACGCGGTTGGCAGGGTCGGATCACGCAGGATCACGGCATTCGACTGGCGCGCATACTGCGCGGGGTCGAAGAGATCCGCACATTGGACGGCGCTGTTCTTCGCTCGGGCGAGGCGCGCCGCCTGTCAGAAGTCTCAAAAGAGACACGCGACATTTACCGTGACAGTTCAAACCTTGTGCGGAAGGACCGTGAAATCCTTGTGCAGGGGCCGATTGACCTGTTGCAGGCCATTCTTTCCGAAGGCGAAAAAGGTCTGACCCTGCAACGTTACAAGGGGCTGGGCGAAATGAACCCGGATCAGCTTTGGGAAACCACCCTCGACCCCGAAGCCCGCACGTTGCTTCAGGTAAAGGTGGAAGATCTGGCGGATGCCGACGATCTGTTCACAAAGCTGATGGGCGATGTGGTCGAGCCGCGTCGCGAATTTATCCAACAAAACGCCCTATCGGTCGAAAACTTGGATTTCTAGCTTCCTGATGGCACATGGGCCGAGGTCCCCTATCCGATGTCGCACATCCATATCGACTTGATTTCGGACACGGCCACACGCCCGTCTGCGGGCATGTGGCAGGCGATGATGAACGCCCCAACGGGTGATGAACAGCGTGGCGAAGACCCGACCACGCTGGCGCTGTGCGAAAAGGTTGCACATTTGCTGGGGTTCGAGGATGCGGTTTTTCTCCCCTCGGGCACCATGTGCAATCAGATCGCCTTTCTGGTGCATTGCCGCCCCGGCGACGAGGTCATCGCCGCCCGCAATGCCCATATCGTGCGGTCCGAAGGGGCGGGGGCAGCTGCACTGGCTGGGGCACAGATTCATCCAGTCGATACCCCGAATGGCATCTTCTCGACAAAGGAAGTCGCCCCGTTAATGCGTCCGCAACGCGACCGCGCACCCGTCATCCGTATGATCTGCGTCGAACAGACGACGAATTTCGGTGGCGGCGCGATCTGGCCCATTGGTACGCTGCAAGACCTCTCCGCGCTGGCGCGCACCGAAGGTCTGGTGATGCACATGGACGGCGCGCGGCTGTTGAACGCTGTTATCGCCAGCGGCCACCCCGCCAGCACCCATTGCAACGGCTTCGACAGTGCGTGGATCGACCTGTCAAAAGGCTTAGGCTGTCCCGTGGGTGCGGTGCTTGCGGGCAGTTCCGATTTCATCAGGCAGGCATGGATCTGGAAACATCGTTTGGGTGGTGCAATGCGTCAATCAGGTGTGCTGGCAGCAGCAGGTCTTTATGCGCTGAACCACAATATTGGGCGCTTGGAGGACGACCACGCCAATGCGCGGCTCTTTGCAGATTTAGTGACTAACACACCGGGAATTCGGGTCTTTCCAGAGATCATCGAAAGCAACATTCTATTCCTCGACATCGCTGAAACGGGAAAATCAACCAATCAAATCAATGCGGCCCTCTTGAAAAACGGCATCAGGCTGAACGCCGAATCCGCAACCCGGTTCAGGGTGGTGACGCATATTGATATCTCGCGCGAACAGATCCAAACCGCTGCGAACGCTATCAAAACGGCCTGCATCAGCTAGACACTTATTGGCCGCCTAAGATTGGGGTTGAAAAGTGGTGCCGCTGAAGGGACTCGAACCCCCGACCCCATCATTACGAATGACGTGCTCTACCAGCTGAGCTACAGCGGCCCACAGATAACTGCCGGGCCGATACGACGCAGCAGCGATCGGGGTTTTAGACGCGAGCTGGGCGCTGTGCAAGCGAATTTCATGCAATCGCAACGGGTCGCTGCACAATCATTTGGTCGCATCAAACATCGGACCATCCCCATCACGAAGGTTTTGACGTGTCACCCTCAGAAGCGGTCTCGTCATCAAGCACCTCGGCCTCCAACACCACATTTTCTGCCCCGTCATCTGGGTCAAGAAGCTCGGTCGTATCATCAACATCTTCAGCTGCCCCGACAATCATCGGCAACATCTCGGCCCCGCCTTGCATCGCGTGGTCCGTTTCTGGCGCGGACGTCCAGGCCAACGTGTCGAAGCCCTGACAACCATCACAGATCGGGGTCCACGCCGCGTGCACATGATTGCAGTTCTCGCACACCCATTGCGGGCCGCGCGGCGCTGTAACAGCACGGGCCAAGAGCGCGCGCACTGTCTGATCATCGGCACCTTGACCGCGTTCAATTGCGGCCAGAAGCGTCAGGGCGCGTTGGCTGGGCAGGACATCGGGCAGATCGCCCAGAGCCTTACGGGCCTCGGCATAATCCTCGGCGGCGATGTTCAGCTCGGTCAACAACATCCGAGTCTCGGGATCGCCATCGCGATGTTTGGTCAGCGCGCGAAACCGTATCAGCCGGTCAGCGGGCGTTTCGTCAGGCACAATCTCGGCAAAAGCGGTGGCAATATCTGGGTGTGGCTGTGCGGTCCACGCCTTGACCAGAACCCGCGTGGCATAGCGCGGTTTGCCGTTTTCGATGTAAGTGCGGGCGGCCATTACCGCGGCAGGCACCAGATCAGGCGACAGACGATTGGCTTCAATCGCGGCTTCGCGCGCCTTGATGTCATTGCCTTCGTTCAGAACGCCTTTGGCTTCGGACAGCGCAAGAACCGCATCGCGACGTTTATGCACATCGCGCGGCAGATCGCCGTATTTCAACTTTGCCCCCAACGTCTTGCGCGCACCTGACCAATCATTGTGCTGGGCTTGCAAGCCAAGCAACACGTCCTGTGTTTCGGTATGGCGGGGTTTCAACGCAAACGCTTTTTGCGCCAATTTCATCGCGGTTTCGGTGTCCCCTTCTGCCAGTTTTTGCTTCATGATCCCACGTACACCGACAAACTGCGTCCGTTGGTCTTTCAGCAAACGGCGATACACCTCGTCCGCCTTTCGCTTGTCACCGGTCATTTCCGCAGCCTGCGCAGTCAATAGGTTGGTCAGTTCGGGGCGGTGCAGATATTTCTCGGCCCGGCTGGCCTTGGACATGGCCGTGCTGCCTTCGCCGGACGCCAACGCGATCATGCCTTCGGCCAACGCCTCGTATCCTTTACGTTCGCGCGAGCGGTCGAAATACCGTGAAATCGCTGTCTCGTCCCCATTCACGAAACGGATAAACGCCACGATCAAGCCAAGAACGATGATCGCAAGCCAAATCGCCACCACAAGAAGCACCGCGGCGATGACCGCCTGAAGCGGCTCCAGATTAAACTCGGTCGAACCCACGGCGATACGAATGCCACCTTCAGTTTCCATCAGAAACCCAGCCCCCAGCGTCAGCAGAGCGATGGCAGTCACGAATAGGATAATCTTGAAAAGAGACCAAAGCATCGGCGCGTCCTTAATTGCTGTTCACTTGCTGGGCCAGGGCTTGTGCAGCCTCAAGCGCGTCATTACGGGCGGTGGCCTGTTCGATCCAGGCGCCAAGCGCAGGCTTTCCGGCGTCAGGTATCGCCTCAAGCTCGGTCAACGCCACGGCGATTCGGCCATCCTTCAGCGCAGCTTCAGCCCTCGACAAGATCGCGTCGGGATCATCACCCTCTTTCGGCTCAAGCGACCGCGCCCCAAGCTGAGTGCGGAAAAAGGCTGTCACGCGGTCCATCTGGCCATCTTCAACGGCCGCCCGGATCGACGCATCCAGCGCATTGCGGGCCGCTTCTGGGAACCGCGCTTGTAACGTCGCCAATGTCACGATCCCCGTCTTTGCATGAGCTGATAGGGCGTCAGGCGCATCGGTGCCTGCATTTTCGGTCAGATCAAACAGCGCATCCCCATAGGGTTGTCCACTTTCCAGCGCCGCCAAAACACGAGACATCGCAGCCCGCGCGGCGGCGGCTTTGGCAGCCTCGGCGGCGCTGACCTCAAGCGTTTGCGCCTGATCCTGCGCGTTGCCAATACGCTCAAGTTCCGCGTCCAGCATCTGGCGCATCTGCTGCAACTCGCGCTCATACGCCGCGGCCGCCGCGGCAGCGGCTTCCATACCGGACCCCTGCGGCAATTTCTCAACCGTATGCATACGGTTTTCCAGCTCGGTCAGCTTCTCTGACATCGCGTCGTATTGCACACGCAGTTGGTTCAGTTGACCGGTCATTTCCCCGCGAAGTTGATCCAGCCCGGTATCGTTCTGCAATTCGGTTAGCACTGTGGATTGGGCCGCTGTCGTATCCTCGACCCCCGACACACGATCGTCCAGATCGGTTAGCTTGATCTCGACCGGGTCCACGTCTGGTTGGCTGGCAAAGGGCCATTGATCCGGATAGCGTGCCGCGCCGAAGCCCAGCGCCGCCGCAACAGCGCCGCCCAGCAAGAGCGGCAAAAAGGTCGATCCGCTGCGCGCGACAGGCCGCTCTTGAACGTCAGCAGATGCGTCTTCCGCAAGCTGGGTGTCTATATCGGTTTCAGCCGCATCAGCGTCAATCTCGGACGCCGGTGTTTCGCCGTCGGGCTTTTCATCGTCTGACGCTCTCTTATCCGGCGTATCAGGGTCGGCCGCCTTACTCTCAGCTTTCGACTCAGAGGCTTTGGATTCGTCGATGACAACTGCGTCCTCGACCTTTTCAGGCGTGTCCTTGGCTGGTTTGCGGGATTTGGCCAATTTCGGAACCTCTCGAATCTCTTAAAGAAAATCACGGTGCGTCTGTGGTTTCAGCTTAGCTTGCGACCCCCGTTCGCTCAAGCAAGGTCAGTGTCGCAGGGACGCAATTATCCGATCCGCCATTGCTTCGCCGGTGGGTTCGGCGACCACGACACACGATCCACCTGTCTCAGTGCGCCAAACTTCGGCCACTGCGTCACTGATCGTGATGACATGTAACCTCTCCCCGACAAGTGAAAGCGTCTGCCCAACCAATCGTGCCGAGCGGGGCGAATAAAGGGGAAGGATCGCGGGCCTCTCCCCTTCCAGCACCTTTCGTGCGGCGTCGGTCAGTGGCAGGTCATCTTGTCGATAGGTTTGAGCGGCACGAGCCCTGATTGACAGCTTCGCCAGTGCCGCTGGAATATCCGTCGCCACGTGAGATCCGCGCAGATAGAGCACGTTGCCCGGATCAGGTTGCGTCTCCATCCACGCAAGCAATGACGCCGCATCCAACGCGCAATGGCGTACATCTCCGCCGGCCTGTTGGGCTGCATCAGCAGTGCGCGCACCAACACAAAAGACAGGTTTGCCATCAAGGGGACCGTGAATGGCGTGCACGGACGTTGCGATCACCAGGTCGGTGCCAACAAAGTCCGGCCAAACCCCAGTCGGAGAAATTTTCATGATCGGCGAGCAGACAATAGGCACTTCCGGACCGAATGACTCACTGATCTGATCCAACAACTGATCTGCGCTTTGCTCAGGCCGGGTCAGTACCAGCGTCTTTTGGGTGGACATGATAAGCCTGCCGGGATTGTCTGATTTGCCATGTGGTGTTACCCCGACCAGAGGCCTCACCGCAACCAATCCTGCTGGACCAAACCGCGATGACTGACACAATTACCCTTTTGGGGCTGGAAAGCTCTTGCGACGACACTGCGGCGGCGGTGGTGCGTCATACGCCCGGCCAGAGGCCCGAGGTTTTGTCGTCGGTCGTGGCCGGTCAGACCGAATTGCACGCAGATTTTGGTGGCGTGGTACCAGAAATTGCTGCCCGCGCCCATGCCGAAAAACTGGATATCTGCGTGGAAGAGGCTCTGTTACAGGCAGACTTATACCTTCGCGAACTTGACGGGATTGCCGTCACCGCAGGGCCGGGACTGATCGGCGGGGTTGTTGCGGGCGTAATGTGCGCCAAGGGGCTGGCGGCGGGATCCGGTCTGCCACTGATTGGCGTGAACCACCTGGCCGGCCATGCCTTGACCCCGCGGCTGACAGATCAGACAGAGTTTCCGTATCTGATGCTTCTGGTATCCGGTGGCCATTGCCAATTCCTGATCGCCAAGGGGCCTGAAGAATTTAGCAGGCTTGGCGGCACCGTCGACGACGCCCCTGGTGAGGCATTTGACAAGACCGCAAAGCTTTTAGGCCTGCCGCAACCCGGCGGACCTTCGGTCGAAGCCGAGGCGCTCAAAGGCAACCCCAAACGGTTCAAACTCCCACGTCCACTGCTGGATCGGCCCGGCTGTGATATGAGCTTTTCAGGCTTGAAGACTGCCCTGCTACGGGAACGAGACCGATTGATCGTCGAACACGGAGGGCTGCGCCGTTCCGACCGTGCCGATCTGTGTGCCGGGTTTCAGACGGCCGTGGCTGACGTTCTTGCCGAAAAGTCACGCCGAGCTTTAATTGAATACATGACGCTGGCACCCAAGACCCCGACGTTGGCCGTGGCAGGTGGTGTCGCCGCCAATATGTCAATTCGCAGTGCATTAGAGACTGTTTGTGATCAAACAAACGCCGCATTCCTTGCTCCACCACTTGCCCTATGTACCGATAATGCCGCGATGATCGCTTGGGCGGGGATCGAGCGATTCCGGTCAGGTCAGCGCGACGACATGACTTTACAGGCGCGTCCACGATGGCCTCTGGACCAGGACGCCCCCGCCATGCTTGGATCGGGAAAGAAAGGGGCGAAAGCATGAGTGTTTCAGTCTTGGGCGCGGGCGCCTTTGGCACGGCCTTGGCCATCTCTTTGGCGCGTGCTGGGCAACCTGCGACGCTGTGGGCGCGCGATCTGGCTGGAATGGATGCGAAGCGCGAGAATGCGCGCCGTCTGCCGGGCTTTACCTTTCCCGAAAAGCTGGTTGTGACAGACTCCCTGTCAGAAGCAGCTCAATCGGATATCTTGTTGTTGGCAGTTCCGATGCAGTCCCTTGCTGGGTTTCTGTCCGAACACGCGACGCTTCTGAATGGTAAGACCCTTGTGGCTTGCTGCAAAGGCATTGATCTAACCACCGGCCTTGGACCCGCTGAGATTATCCGCCGTGCTTGCCCAAAAGCGACCCCCGCCATCTTGTCTGGGCCAAGCTTTGCCGTCGACATTGCAGCCGGCCTGCCAACAGCGCTGACGTTGGCGGTTGAAGATGGCCACGCGCTGCAAACCGCCCTTTCCACCCCAAACATCCGCCTTTATCGCAGTTCGGATCTGACTGGAGTCGAGATCGGCGGCGCCTTGAAAAACGTGGTAGCCATCGCTTGTGGCATCACCCTTGGCGCGGGACTTGGCGAAAGCGCGCATGCCGCGTTGATGACGCGTGGATTTGCCGAGATGCAGCGGCTTGCCTTGTCGCGAGGCGCGCGGCCAGAAACACTGTCCGGGTTGTCCGGTTTTGGTGATCTTGCGCTGACTTGTTCATCTGCAAAATCACGCAATTTTGCGTATGGTCTTGCTCTTGGGCGCGGCGAACCGCTGCCCGAAGGCACGACAGTCGAAGGCAAGACAACTGCAAAAGCAGTCTCTAACCTTGCCCAAAAGTTGGAGCTGGACGTGCCCATTGCCGATATGGTTGTGGCCGTTCTGGAAAAACATCTGACCGTAAAAGAAGCCGCAGATTTGTTGCTGACGCGGCCCCTGAAGGAGGAATAACATGCTGATAGCGCTTATCTGCACCGACAAACCCGGTGCGATCGACATCCGTAAAGCCAACCGCGATGCGCATCTGGCGTATATCAAAGACACCGGTGTCGTCGCTCAAGCAGGGCCGTTTCTGGACGCTGATGGCGTGATGTGTGGATCGCTTGTGATCCTTGATGTGGCTGGTCGCGACGCTGCGCAAACCTGGGCCGATGGTGATCCCTATGCCAAGGCGGGCCTATTTTCAGATGTCCGCATTGAGCAATGGAATAAGGTGATCGGCTGATGGCGTATTGGCTTTTTAAATCCGAAGTATCGACCTGGAGTTGGGATCAGCAGGTCGCAAAAGGCGACGTTGGCGAAGAATGGGACGGTGTGCGAAACTATCAGGCGCGCAATTTCATGCGCGACATGAATATTGGCGATCTGGGGTTCTTTTATCACTCGCAAAAAGAGAAAGAGATCGTTGGCATTGTCGAAGTCATCGCTGAAAGTCACCAAGACAGCACTACAGATGACGAACGCTGGGACTGCGTCGACATCAAGGCGGTGCGGCCGCTGAAAAACCCTGTGACGCTGGCCATGTGCAAGGAAGATCCGCGCCTGAAAGATATGGTGCTTGTCAACAACTCGCGCCTGTCGGTTCAACCCGTCACGGAAGAGGAGTGGGGGATCGTCCTCTCGCTTTCCGGCGACACTGATTAGGTTTTGTGGCATAATTGCCAAGATTTTAAACGCGCGCAGGAGGATAGTTTATGTTGCAGGTATTGATTGCAGCCGTGGCGGGATACGCGTTCGGGGCAGTCTGGTACATGGCGCTTGCAAAGCAATGGGTGAAAGCTACGGGAATTGCAGTAGATGAAAACGGTCAGCCCACGGACAAGTCGCCATTGCCTTTCATCGTAGCTTTCATCAGCGCCATCGTCGTCGCCGGGATGATGCGCCACATCTTTGTCATGGCCGGGATCGATAGCGTCGGGAAAGGCCTGACCACGGGCCTTGGCCTGGGTTTGTTCGTGGTCGCACCTTGGATTGTAAACAATGTGATGTTTGGCGATCGGGACAAAAACCTGATCTGGATTGATGGCGGCTATGCTGCAGGCGGCTGTGCGGTGATCGGGCTGGTGCTGGCCCTGTTCTAACGGCCTAAAAAAACGAGAAAGGAGGGGCTGACGTCTCGGCCCCTCCTTTCCACCCCACGTGCCCCCCAGCACCACAAGCGACTTTGAAATTCGGGTCCGGCCATCCTAGCCTTCAATTTGACAGTAGCGGTCTACGCACAGCAGGGCAAGTTTGTGTTGCTTACAATACTATTCAAAATCAATATCTTAACAAATCAATAAAAAAGGCGCCGCCGAAATGGCAGCGCCTTTGCATCAGATCTGTACTTGATCAGGCGTAGACGGATTCTTTACCGAAATGCTTGACCAGCATGTAATACACAACGGCACGATACTTGTTGCGCTCGCTGCGGCCATAGGTGTCGATGACGGCGTTGATTGCGTCCATCAGTTGCGGACCATCGGCCAGACCCAGTTTTTTGACCAAGAAGTTGTCTTTCACGGTCTCAAGCTCGCTGTCCTGGCCGGCAGCCACGGTCGACGCGTCCGCATTGTAAATCGCAGGGCCGCAACCAATGGTCACCTTGGTCAAAAGATCCATATCCGGCGTCATGCCGCATTTCGATTTCAGATCATCCGCATACTTTGCAATCAGTTCGTCACGTTTACCCATTTTGGTCTCCCATAAATTTTACCAATAGGCCGAAGCCCAATTCGTCGACGAGACTAAGCACAATCGTAATTTGGTCAAAGGAAAAGTTTGCCTTTGTATTCCCCCTAGGCATCTCTGCCGATTTCCCGCAGGATGTCGCCGATAGAATTTTTAAACGGAGGAAACAATGGGTCTTTGGAGTTTTGTGAAAGGCGCGGGAAAATCACTGTTTGGTGGCGGTGATGAAACGGCGTCTGCTGACAGCCTGAACAAGGAAGTAGCCGATCTGGGCATCGACACATCAAGTTTGGATATCAAAGTGGATGGCGAGAAGGTGACTGTGAAGGGCGGTGACAACCTAAGCGCAGAGGATCGCGAAAAGGTCATTCTGGCGGTTGGCAACGTCGAGGGCGTCGCCGAGGTTGAGGCTGATCTTGACGACGAGCCAACATTCCACACGGTTGAAAAAGGTGACACGCTTTGGGCGATTGCTGAAAAAACCATGGGTAATGGTGCTCACTACAAAAAGATCTTCGAGGCGAACAAACCGATGCTTAAGGATCCTGACCTGATCTACCCGGGCCAGAAGCTGCGTATCCCCAGCTGATCTTTATCAATTTCATGAGAACGGCCCGTTCAACCGCGGGCCGTTTTTTTGCCGCAAGATCAAGCCCTGCGGCAATTTTTAACTTGTGACACCGGTCAAGTCGCTGTCTGATCCCACGAAACTTGCAAGCGAGGATCAGAGACAAGATGGCATCATATTTCAAATCCACCCCCACCCGTGATGGAATGTTCGGCAACTATGGCGGCGCGATGCTGCCCCCGCCGTTGGAGCCGCATTTCAAGGAAATTCGCGAGGCGTATGACCGCATCTCGAAATCAGCCGATTTCATTGCCGAACTACGCCATATTCGCAAACATTTCCAAGGCCGGCCCACGCCTATCTCTTATCTCAAAAACCTGTCGAACCTGTCGGGCGGCGCGCAGATCTATGCCAAGCGCGAAGATTTGAACCACACAGGCGCGCATAAACTGAACCACTGCATGGGCGAAGGTCTGCTGGCCAAGTTCATGGGCAAGACAAAGCTGATGGCTGAAACGGGTGCAGGTCAGCATGGCGTCGCCTTGGCAACGGCTGCGGCCTATTTCGGGCTGGAGTGTGAGATTCATATGGGCGAAATCGACATCGCCAAAGAAGCCCCGAACGTCACCCGGATGAAGCTGCTTGGCGCTGAAGTTGTGCCAGTCGGCTTCGGCGGACGTTCGCTTAAGGAAGCCGTGGACAGCGCTTTTGAAAGCTATATGGGTCAGGCGGACACTGCTCTGTTCGCCATCGGGTCGGTTGTCGGCCCTCATCCCTTCCCGCTGATCGTGCGTGATTTTCAGCATATCGTGGGCGTAGAATCGCGCGAACAGTTCCTTGAGATGACCGGCGGGCTACCGGATATGGTCGCGGCTTGTGTCGGTGGCGGCTCGAATGCCATGGGTCTGTTTTCGGGCTTCATCGACGACGAGGACGTATCGCTGCATGGGGTCGAACCAATGGGCACGTCGTCCAAGCTGGGCGATCACGCGGCGACGATCTCGTTTGGTGAGGACGGCGACATCCACGGTTTCCGCACCATGGTTTTGAAAGACGACAACGGGGATCCAGCACCCGTGCACACGGTCGCCTCCGGTCTGGATTATCCCGGTGTCGGGCCGGAACACGCGCACCTCTACCGCACTGGCAAGGCCAATTACACGTCCGCCAATGACCAGGAGGCGCTGGACGCTTTCTATGCGCTCAGCCGACATGAGGGCATTATCCCAGCGTTGGAAAGCGCCCATGCAGTTGCCTTTGCGATGCGCGAAGCGCCCAAGAACCCCGGGAAGTCGATCCTGATCAACCTGTCGGGCCGTGGCGATAAAGACATCGACTATGTTACCGAGACCTTCGGATTTGGTGACTAAACCAGCTTGGCCCTGCACCCGCAATGGTGTGGGGCCATTCTATCGGCAGAAGCCCCAGCCGGTGTTTTCCAAATGGAAATGGTCGGCGTGCAGCTGATTATAGTCTGGCCCAAGCACCAGCCGAAACCAGTCACATGACCCACGCCAAATGCGTCGCAGAAACGCTGCTTCGGGGCCGTCGCTATCCCAATCATCCAGCAATGTTAGTCGACGACCATCTGCCAGCCGCACGCCTGTGATGTCGATGGCGTTGGCTTTTGCATGACTGCTCCACCGCCCGTCCGATCCGAGACTGGTGCGCATCTTGCGGCAATTATAGCTGCCGATTTGCGTGATCATTGACACCGATGTGCCCAACATCTCCCGCGCCGCTGGCTGCACAACATGGTGCTCCCACATCGCCAGTCTGAGCGCTGTAGCGCAACGAGTTTCGACCCTATTCAACCGTGATCCAGCCAATCTAGTTAGCAGCCCGCGCCCTTCAATCCCGCAATTCTCGTTCACCTGAAGAGCAGGCATCGGCGAAAATGTAACGCCCGCTTGATCCAGCACTGCGTGGCATTCTGCGACATCGCCCAGCGCGCGCATCATTTGTAAGCGACTGACAAACGTGACCGGGGCGGCGACTGTCAGCCGTTTCGTTGGGTTCCAATGATCTGGCAATGGCCCATCGGGTCGTAGCAACACCCACAGCGCCACAAGACTGAACAGCGCGGCTGAGAAAACCGCCGACAAAACAGACAGCGCCGCCCAACGTAGACCGGGGCGGCGCTTTTTTACTTCGCTCATCGCGCAGAATCAGTAACGATAATGCTCGGGCTTATACGGCCCTTCGGGCGTAACGCCGATATAGGAGGCCTGCTCGCTGCTCAGCTTGGACAGTTTCACACCGATCCGGTCCAGATGCAGACGGGCAACTTTTTCGTCCAGATGTTTGGGCAGGATATAAACGTCGTTCTTGTATTCGTCGCCTTTGGTCCAAAGCTCGATCTGCGCCAAAACCTGGTTGGTGAACGACGCCGACATCACGAAGGACGGGTGGCCGGTGGCGTTGCCAAGATTCAGCAGACGACCCTCGGACAGCAGGATCAGACGGTTGCCCGAAGGCATCTCGATCATGTCCACCTGCTCTTTGATGTTGGTCCACTTGTGGTTCTTCAGGCTGGCAACTTGGATTTCGTTGTCGAAGTGGCCGATATTGCCAACGATCGCCATATCCTTCATCGCGCGCATATGCTCGATGCGGATCACGTCTTTGTTGCCGGTCGTAGTGATGAAGATATCGGCGTCCGCCACGGCATCTTCCAGCGTCACGACCTCGAACCCGTCCATCGCGGCTTGTAGGGCGCAAATAGGGTCGATTTCGGTGACTTTCACACGGGCGCCAGCACCGGCAAGCGACGCGGCAGAACCCTTGCCAACATCACCATAGCCACAGACAACGGCGACCTTACCCGCCATCATCGTGTCGGTCGCACGGCGGATACCGTCAACCAGCGATTCCTTGCAGCCATACTTGTTGTCGAATTTCGACTTGGTGACGGAGTCGTTCACGTTGATCGCGGGGAACGGCAGCTGGCCTTGCTTCACCAGATCATACAGGCGGTGAACGCCGGTGGTGGTTTCCTCGGACACACCTTTGATCTGGTCGCGCATCTTGGTGAACCAGCCGGGGCTTGCCTTCATGCGTTTCTTGATCTGGGCGAAAACCGCCACTTCCTCTTCCGAGGTGGGCGTTTCGATCAGGTCCGTTTCACCGTTTTCAACACGTGCACCCAGTAGGATGTAAAGCGTCGCATCGCCACCATCGTCCAAGATCAGGTTCGGGCCATCCGGGAACATGAACGAGCGGTCCAGATAATCCCAATGCTCTTCCAGTGACTGACCCTTGATCGCAAAGACCGGCGTGCCACCTGCTGCAATCGCAGCAGCTGCGTGATCCTGGGTCGAGAAGATGTTGCACGACGCCCAGCGCACTTCAGCACCCAGCGCCACCAGCGTTTCAATCAACACGGCTGTTTGAATCGTCATATGAAGCGATCCGACAATCCGTGCGCCCTTCAAGGGTTTACTCTCACCATACTCTGTGCGCAGCGCCATCAGACCCGGCATTTCGGTCTCGGCGATGTTCAACTCCTTGCGACCGAATTCGGCAAGGTTGATGTCTTTTACGATATAATCTTTGGTCACGGTGTTTCTCCGGTGCAGAACCCAATACGTTTGCAGGTGCCGTAGCATCCTATCGCCGGGCTGGCAATCAAGCCTGATTGACTTGGGCCCTAAAAACACCAGAGTGCGCCCCTGAACACGCGAGGAGACCACTATATGCCCAAACAACCGCGCGCATGGCAACGGATGCTGTCCGGTCGCCGTCTGGATCTGCTGGACCCGACCCCGATGGATATCGAGATCGAGGATATCGCCCACGGGCTGGCCTTTGTGGCGCGTTGGAACGGGCAGACCTTCGGAGACTTCCCCTATTCGGTGGCCGAGCATTCACTGTTGGTCGAGGCTCTGTTTTACCGGATGAACCCCAAAGTGCCGGTCAAGTGGCGGCTGGCGGCACTTTTGCATGATGCGCCGGAATACGTGATTGGTGACATGATCTCTCCGGTGAAATCGGCCGTTGGCCCGGCCTATGGAGAGCTTGACGACCGATTGATGGCGGCCATTCACATCAAATTCGGCCTGCCTGCGAAACTGCCCGACGCAATCAAGAAGGCGATCAAGAAGGCCGACCGTGTTTCGGCATGGCTTGAAGCCACACAGATCGCAGGCTTTTCGGTCGAGGAGTCTAACAAGTTCTTTGGCACGCCAAACGCTGAACAGGTCAAGGGATTGTCCATTGCGCTACGCCCCCCTGCCGATGTGCGACGGGACTTTACAGCCCGGCACAACGATCTTCTGGGGCAGATGGCATGATCACCACGCGAAAGGCTCGCCCCGCGGACGCGCAAGCCATGTGCGATCTGTTGAACCCAATCATCCGCGACGGGTCCACGACCGCGCACCGATCAGAATTCGACGCAGAGCGGATGCGCGTCACGCATGTAGTTAAACCACGACTGATCCGTACGACGCTGGCATTTGACAGTGATGATCTGCTGGGATTTCAGCTGCTGGAATGGTCAGATCCAACCTATGACGGTCCCGAGGCCTTGCCAGATGACTGGGCGGTCATCGCAAGCTTTGTGCGCACAGGACTGCAAGGGCGGGGTGTTGGGAAAGTGTTGTGGCGGGACACGCTGTTGGCCGCCAAACGGGCAAATGTAGTTTCCATTGACGCCAGCATCCGCACAGATAACCAATCCGGCTTGGCCTATTACTCGAAGCTCGGATTTAGAGACTATTCCAGCATAATTGACATGGTTTTGTCGGATGGAACCGTGGTCGACAAGACGCGAAAGCGGTTTGATATCACCTAAGCGCAGGTTTGCCCCTGCCGCCCTGTCCCGTTGCGCCAACCCACAAACCGTTCCTGCGTGAAGGTCAGCACCAAATCATTCCACTGCAGTTGTTGAACGATGCCCACCGGGCAACCCTCAAGCCGCAACGCACTGTGGCGACCAAGTTCGCGGTCCATCGCTGGCACAACGCCTTTCGGCGACCGTCCGAAATCTATTCGTTTGTTCACCGGATCAACCTGAAGCCCTGCACCGTCCGGATGAACGACAACCACGCTTTTGGTTGGCGTAGGCGCGACGCACGCCGTCAGACCGGCCAGCACCGCAAGTAGGGTCAACGTCCGCATCACTTGGGGCTGCGCTTGGCCAAGATACGCTGCAATGTGCGGCGGTGCATGTTCAGACGCCGCGCGGTTTCCGAGACATTACGGTCGCAAAGCTCATAAACCCGCTGAATATGCTCCCACCGGACCCGGTCTGCCGACATCGGGTTTTCCGGCGGCGGTGGCATTCCATCCGACTTGGCCAGCAGCGCATTCATCACGTCATTCGCATCTGCAGGCTTTGACAGGTAATCATTCGCACCGATTTTCACCGCAGACACGGCCGTGGCAATTGCACCATATCCCGTCAGCACCACGATCCGGGCATCCGGGCGTTTTTCGCGAATGGTCTCAACGACATCCAATCCGTTGCCATCTTCCAGTCGCAGATCAACCACGGCATAGGCAGGCGGGCGGGCGGTGGCGATTGCTTTGCCTGCCGCAACTGACCCAGCGGTTTCCGGTGCAAACCCGCGCTTTTCCATCGCGCGCGCCAGTCGACGCAAAAACGGTTCGTCATCATCCACAAGCAGCAGGGATGCGTCCTCACCGATCGCTTCTAGTTCCTGTGCCGTCATCAGACCAACCTCCGGTTCGCGTCTTATTCAACTTTACCTATGCGTTTCGCATCGTAAGGTCAATTTTATCGCGCCGCCATTGGCTATTTGTCTGAGGCATCAATGAAACATCCAACACGGTCCGCCATCTGATCAGGTGTTTCGTCACGCTTGAAGAAATCGGCAAAACCTGTGTCGGGGAACATCAGATAAGTAAATGTCGAATGGTCCATCAGGTAGTATTCTTCCTGGCCCTCTTCCGGCTCCTGTTTGCGATAATAGGTCTTGTAGGCCTGACTTGCAGCTTTCACTTGCTCGGGCGTACCCGTCAGTCCGATCATGTCTTCGTGCATATAGCTGGTGAAATCCGCCAGTTGCTCGGGCGTGTCCCGCTCCGGGTCGACCGAGATGAAAGCAGACTGAATATCATAGCCGCGGTCCTGCAAAAGGCGCATCGCCTCGGCGTTGCGCGCATTGTCCAGCGGGCAGACATCCGGGCAGAATGTGTAGCCGAAATAGACAAGCGTCGGCTTTGTGATCACATCTTTGTCCGTCACCAGCGTGCCGTTTTCATCGATCAGCTCGAACGGTCCGCCAATAGACGCCGCACCTGTGCCCACAGCACCGGCTCGGCACTGCGCGTACTTATCGGTCTCGCCGGTGGTAACGTACCAGGTTGCGCCCAACAAAGCTGCGACGGCAACAGCCCCGGTTATGGCATATACACGCATCATCGGCTTTCTCCTTGATCTTTCGTCGGCATTGATCGTCCTTTTGCGCAGGACTAACAAGGGATCAGAATGACGCAACCCAAAAAACAGCAAGCGATGGATCACATGATCGAGAACAGCTCAGGCCTTTTGAACCATCGCATGTTTAACGGCGACGGCGAAATTCTACCCGGTCGTTGGGTTCGCCTTCGCACGCTGGTGGTGTTACGCTGGGCCGCCATTTTCGGACAGATCGCAGCAATCGTAGTGTCGATCTATGCGTTTTCGCTGCAAATTCCCCTTGGGTTGACGGCGGTCGCCATTGGGTTGGCGGTGATCGCCAATCTGGTCTCGCTAGCTGTGTTTCCAAAAAACGCCCGATTGAACGAGCGGGATGCAACGGGGATGCTTTTGTTCGACACGCTGCAACTGGCTTTTATGGTCTTTCTGACGGGTGGTCTTCACAACCCGTTCATGGTGCTGATCGTGGCACCCGTCACCGTGGCTGCGACCGCTCTTTCCACCCGTGCGACTGTGATCGTTGGCAGCGTTGCCATTGCCGCCACGACGGCGGTCGCTGATTTCAACATTCCATTACAAACGCGCGACGGCGTCCAAATGCTCATGCCAGATCTGTTCGTGTTCGGCATTTGGGTCGCAGTGGTCACCTCAATCGGTTTTGTGGGCCTTTACACGCGCCGTATCTCGTCCGAAATGCGGTCGATGTCCGAGGCGCTTCTGGCCACCCAAATGGCCCTGTCCCGCGAACAGAAGCTGACTGATCTTGGTGGTGTCGTGGCTGCCGCCGCGCACGAACTGGGCACCCCGCTGGCAACCATCAAGCTGGCGGCATCCGAACTTGTCGATGAACTGGGCGACAAGCAAGATCTGCGCGACGACGCAGCCTTGATCGGTCAGCAGGCGGATCGATGCCGTGACATTCTGCAGTCGATGGGCCGGGCGGGTAAAGACGACATGCTGATGAAAAGCGTGCCCCTTGTGACGCTGGTGGAAGAAGCCGCAGAACCCCACGCAGACCGCGGCAAGACGCTGGAAATCTCGGTCATGTCGCAGCTCAATGACCCGTCGGACGAACCTGTCGTCGCGCGCCGCCCAGAGATCATCCATGGCCTGCGCAATCTGATTCAGAACGCAGTCGATTTCGCGACAACGACCGTCTGGATCGAGATCGACTGGACCGAGACTGAGATCAAGTTGCGGATTATCGACGACGGCCGCGGCTACGCCCCGCAGGTGATCGGCTGGATCGGAGACCCTTTCATACGCGGCAAAAAGCCAGCGCAGGACAAGGGGCAGCGGCGCGAATACAAAGGCATGGGGCTGGGTCTATTCATCGCTAAGGCTCTGCTGGAACGGACCGGCGCGAAGCTGAGCTTTGCCAATGGAACCGAACCCTATACCGGTCGACCCCATCCGCGCGAGAAATCAGGTGCCATTGCGCAAGTCGTCTGGCCTCGTCTTGCCGGGGGGATTGAGAACAAGCCGGCCGCAGGTGGGTTGGGCGACAATATCCCGTTCGAATGACGCGGACAGCGATTAAATCTTCATTAACCAACCCATGACTAGGGTGGCCTCACTGCCAGACGCGGCGCAACGGGTGCACCGCGGCAGATAGGTGCGCAAATGTTTAACACACTGCTTACAATCGGGGTTGTCCTTGTCGCATTTCTGACCGCTTTCGTTGCGCTGTTGGCCCTGTCATGGGTCGAAATGCGGCGACGCAAAAGCCTGCGCGACGACGCGGCCACGGCGGATGACCAGTTGGTGTTTCTGTTCGACAACGAAACGCTGTGCGATGCGACTCCAGCTGCTCGTCATATGCTGCTTGCCGGACGGCCTTCCGGTCCAGATACGGAGTGGCAGCGGTTTGCGCAGATGCTTCAGAATCGCTTTCCCGATTTAACAAAGCACATGGGTGATCTAGCGGACTTGGGCACGCTAACGCTGACCTCTGCCGATGGTAGCAACCGGATTATTGCAGAATGGCGCGATGGGTTGGCGCGGATTGAACTGATTGACTGTGAAAGCCACACCACCTCTAAGGCCATGGACAGGCTGAGCTTTGACGCAATGCAGCATGAACTTGAAACCCTACGCGCCACGTCCGAGCATCTGCCTCTGATGGTGTGGCGCGAAGATAAAGGCGGCGCGATCACTTGGGCCAACAAATCCTATCTGGATCTGGCCGAAAAGATAAGCGATCCGGAAAATCTGGCAGCGTGGCCTCCGCAGAAGGTTTTTCAGCAGGGACAGTTGGTTGACGTTGAAGATCTGACTCAGCCCGGACGCGTAGCTGTCCAGCTTGCAGATGATGAAACGCGGCATTGGTTCGATTTGCATAATGCAGATTTAGGCAGCGATAGGCTCTATACTGCCATTCCCGCCGACCGGATTGTTCAGGCAGAATCGTCGCGCAATGAATTCATCACAACGCTGACCAAGACCTTCGCACACTTGCCCATTGGCCTTGCCATATTCGACCGCAAACGACAGTTGACCCTGTTCAATCCAGCCTTGACGGATTTGGTTGCCCTGCCCGTAGACTTTCTTGTCGGCCGACCAACGCTTTCCAGTTTTCTGGACCGGCTTCGCGAAAAGCGCATGATGCCCGAGCCGAAAGATTATATCTCGTGGCGGCAGCAGATGTCTGATCTGGAAGCTGCCGCGGTAAATGGGACCTATGAAGAAACATGGTCACTTCCTACCGGGCAAACCTATCGCGTCACCGGGCGCCCCCATCCTGACGGTGCAGTTGCGTTTCTGTTTGAGGATATCAGCGCAGAGATTTCCCTGACCCGGCGTTTTCGGGCCGAGCTTGAGATGGGTCAAGCCGCGCTGGATGGCATTGGCGATGCCATTGCAATATTCAACGCAGGAGGCGTTCTGTCGATGTCGAACAAGGCCTATAGCACACTCTGGCAGGATGATCCGTCTGTCACATTGGGTGACGTCAATCTTGGAGATGCCGTTAAGACATGGCGAAAGGCATGCAGCGACACGCCACTATGGCGAAAACTCAAAGAGTTTGTTGCCTCAAATGGCGAGCGTGAAGCGTGGAGTGACAATACTATGCTGTCTGATGGCCAAATGCTGACCTGTTCGGTCACTCCGATGATGCGTGGCGCTACAATGGTTCGGTTCGGGATTGCCGCGACAACAGCCCAGACAGTGACAGCTTCAGAAAAGTTCCTGCCCGCAGGTGCCTGATCGGGCTTGCGTCACCCCGACAGAGGGATAAAACTCCTGCCATGTCGCAGGCGTTTTTTCATCAGGGCCTTTTCCCTTCACCGGATCACACCCAGCTATTTGCTGAAAACCTGTCGGCTCACTTACGCCAAGGTGATGTGATTTTGTTGGAAGGTGGGATCGGTGCCGGAAAGACCCATTTCGCCCGTTCGCTTATACAAGCAATGCAAGCCAGTTCAGGTCGCATAGAGGATGTTCCTTCGCCAACTTTCACGCTTGTGCAAACCTATGGCGTTGAGCCGGCCGAGGTCTGGCACGCCGACCTTTATCGCTTGTCTTACCCCGACGAGATCGAAGAGCTGGGTCTGACGCAAGCCTTTGAAGATGCCATCTGCCTTGTCGAATGGCCGGACCGCCTGGGCGAGCTTTGGCCCGAGAACGCACTGCTTATGTCATTTGCGACAACCGTAGGTCCGAATCACGATGATCAGCGTGTGATCACATTTTCAGGCCGCAAAGAAATTTGGCAAAATCGCGTGCTGGACGCACTGCCATCATGACGGCGCGCGCGCAACAAAGGGCGCAATTTTTAGCAGTTTCCGGCTGGCAATCTGCATCCACCTCGCCCATCGCGGGTGATGCCTCCGCGCGGTCGTATCAGAGACTAACGCACCCTGTTACTAATCAGACAGCCATCTTGATGGATGCCCCAACAGATCATAACGGAACGTCTGCGCCCTTTTTAAGGGTTGCGACCTATCTGAAGAACGCGGATCTGTCGGCACCCGACATCCTCGCCTATGATCTTGAAGCGGGATTTCTTCTGCTCGAAGATCTTGGCGACGCGCTTTTTGCAAATGTGATCACAAAGGATGGGACGCTGGAGCAGCCGCTCTATGAGGCCGCCGTTCAAGTGATCTGTCGTTTGCATGATCACCCAAATCAAGATTTATCATATTATGGTCCGACGCAGATGGCACAGGCGACAGATCTGGCGTTTCTGCATTATCAGCCGACACCGTTCAAGGCGCTTAGTCATGGCGCGCGGCAGGCGATTGATCAGCTGGACGAGCATCTATCGCAGATCGGTGAATTCAACAGCGTATCTTTGCGTGATTTCCACGCCGAAAACCTGATATGGCTTCCTGACCGGGTGGGGGACGCACGTGTTGGTCTGCTGGATTTTCAGGACGCGGTACAAACTCATCCTGCCTATGATCTGATGTCGCTGATCCGTGATGCACGTCGCGACGTGTCACCCGACCTCGCGGATCACCTGATTTCAATGTTCTGCCAAATCAAAGACTATAACGAACCCTCATTCCGGGCCGAAGCCGCATTGATATCGGCCCAGCGCAATTTGCGTATCCTGGGTATCTTCGCGCGCCTATCGCGTGTGATGATGAAACCGCACTACGTTGATCTGATTCCGCGGGTATGGGAACATTTGCAGACCGACCTGGCTCACCCATCGCTTGCAAAGCTCTCTGCGACATTGACCCCCCTTCTTGACCCGCCAACTCCAACATTCCTGCACACCCTGAGGGCACCATGCCAAACGCCGCAATGATTTTCGCAGCCGGTCGCGGCACGCGTATGGGCGCGCTGACCCAGACGCTTCCAAAGCCCATGATTCCAGTGGCGGGCAAACCATTGATCGACCATGCGCTTGCGCTTGTCGACGACAGCCCTATTGAGCACGTCGTCATCAACCTGCATCATTTGGGTAGTCAGATCACCGACCATCTAGGACACAGAAACATCCGATTTTCCAACGAGAATGATCGCTTGCTTGAAACCGGTGGTGGATTAAAAAAGGCTCTAACCTTACTGAAAAGCGATACAGTCATCACACTAAATTCTGATGCTGTCTGGACCGGACCAAACCCGATTCAATCCCTGCTTGCGTTGTGGGATCCAAACCGAATGGACGCACTTTTGATGCTGGTGGCACAAGAAAATGCCATCGGTCACAAAGGCGCGGGTGATTTCATCAGGGCTGATAACGGGGCGCTACATCGCGGCGCGGGCCTGACCTATACAGGATGCCAGATCATCAAGACTGCCCCCGTCGCGGATGTTGCTGAGGATGTGTTCTCGCTCAACACCGTATGGGATCGGTTGCTGGAAAATGGGCGCGTGTTTGGGGTCGAACATGGTGGTCGCTGGTGCGATGTTGGTCAACCAGAGGGGATCACCCTTGCCGAAACCATGCTGAAGGACGCCAATGTTCGAACCATCTGACACCCCACGCATTTTCGGCACACCGCTGGGCGTCGATTTCCCGCAAGCTCTGGTCACCGGAATACTGAACCGCATCGCGGCCAACAGCCCGGATGCGCTAGCGCGCGTCGAAGTGTTCGTAAACACAAGCCGAATGCAATCCCGTGTTCGCGCCTTGTTTGACGGGCGCACGCAGTTCCTGCCACGTATCCGCCTGATCACCGATCTGGCCCGCGACCCGGCCTTGCACGAGGTGCCGCTGCCCGTGCCGCCACTTCGAAGGCGGTTGGAGCTGCGGCAGCTTATCGCAGCGCTTCTGGAGCGTGAGCCGGACCTTGCCCCAAAGGCCGCCGCTTTTGATCTTGCCGACAGCCTTGCCGACCTGATGGACGAAATGCATAGCGAAGGCGTGCATCCAAGCAAGCTTCGGGCGCTTGATGTGGGTGAGATGTCTGAACATTGGGCGCGGAGCCTTAAGTTTATCGCCCTGGTCGAACACTATTTCGACCACGAAACACTGGACCTTCCCGATGTTGAAACCCGCCAACGCATGGTTGTCGAAGCGACCATCGCAAAATGGCGCGAGCATCCACCACAACATCCTGTCTTGATCGCAGGCTCGACCGGATCGCGGGGCGCCACAGCGCTTTTGATGGATGCGGCGGCATCGCTGCCTCAGGGAGCAGTGATCCTTCCGGGTTTTGATTACGACATGCCCAGCCAAACTTGGGCTGAGTTAGACAATGATTTTTCGGCACAGGATCACCCACAATACCGTTTCGCCCACCTTTTGAAGCGGGCGGGCCTGGCATCTTCTGATGTACTGCGCTGGACCCCGGACACACCACCCGAACCGGACCGAAATCGTCTGATCTCGCTCGCCTTGCGTCCGGCACCTGTCACAGACCAATGGCAAGTTGAGGGTAAAGCGTTTCAAGGCATCGAGGCGGCAACCAAGAACCTGACCTTGATCGAAACCCGAACCCCGCGAGAGGAGGCTTTGGCGATCGCTGTTGTGCTTCGCAGATCGGTCGAGGATGGCAAGTCGGTGGCATTGATAACACCAGACCGTAACCTGACCCGTCAGGTGGCCGCTGCGCTGGATCGCTGGCGGATCGTTCCAGACGACAGTGCCGGGCGTCCGCTTGCCCTGTCGGCGCCGGGGCGGCTTTTGCGTCAAACCGCACAACTTCTGTGTGAAGAAACAAGCGGCGAGACCTTGCTGGCGCTATTGAAGCATCCACTGACCCACAGCACCGCTGGAACACGGGGCGACCACTTGCGCTGGACCCGCGATCTTGAGCTGGATGTCTTGCGCGGGCGGTATGCGCCACCGAATGTCAGGGTGTTGACCGAATGGGCTGCCAAATTCCCGGATGAACCCGCACGGACCGTTTGGGCCAACTGGGTCGGCGACACCTTCCTGAACAAATTGCAGCCAGGCGAGCATCCTTTGGCAACTTTGATTGAGCAGCACCAATGCCTGACTGAACACATTGCGCGCGGCTGCGTTCCAGAGGGAACAGGTGAGCTATGGGAACAATCTGCCGGGCAAAAAGCACTTGAAGCAGTCTCTGATCTTGCAGAACACGCGGAGTTTGGGGGCGATCTATCCGCATCTGCATATCGTGACCTGCTGGTGTCGGTCCTGAACACTGGCGTGGTACGTGACCCAATCACACCGCATCCTGGCGTAATGTTCTGGGGCACGCTGGAGGCGCGCGTCCAAGGTGCGGATCGCGTCATTCTGTCCGGGCTAAATGACGGAACATGGCCCGAACTTCCCGGCCCTGATTCTTGGTTAAACCGTAAAATGAGGATGGATGCGGGGCTGTTGCTACCGGAGCGTCGCATTGGCCTGTCCGCCCACGATTTCCAACAAGCCATAGCAACGGGCGAGGTCTTCCTGACCCGCTCTACTCGCGATGACGACAGCCAGACCATCCCGTCGCGTTGGTTGAACCGATTGTGCAACCTGATGGGTGGCATGTCTGATTCCGGTGACGCGGCGTTGAAAGAAATGAGAAGGCGGGGTGCTAGGTGGTCAGCCTTCGCGGGCAGTCTGGACACGGCCAAAGAACAGGTCTCGCCTGAACCGCGCCCATCGCCCGCCCCTCCAGTGTCAGCCCGCCCCACGGTGCTTTCTGTAACGGGGGTGACGAAATTGATCCGTGATCCCTATGCAATCTATGCCGACAAGGTATTGCATCTCAGACCGCTGGACCCGGTGCGCCAAACTGCTGACGCGCGCATCCGCGGCACGGTTCTGCACCGCGTCTTCGAACGTTACGTCGCTGAGGCTGATTTGACTGATGATCACGCGACTGAAACCGCGCGCCTGATGGATATCGCCCATGATGTCTTGGAAGAACACGTGCCCTGGCCCTCTACACGCATTCTTTGGCTGACCCGGATCGGACGGGTTGCGGATTGGTTCGTGTGCGAAGAACGGGACCGTCGCACCAAGGCAGATAATCTGGCCAACGAAGTCTGGGGTGAGGCTGTTTTTGACGAAATAAACTTCACTCTGCGCGCCAAAGCAGATCGGATAGATCGGCGACATGATGGGCAGCTAGAGATTTACGATTACAAATCCGGTCAGCCGCCATCCGAGAAGATGCAGAAGCACTATGACAAGCAACTGCTGCTTGAAGCCGTGATCGCAAAGTTAGGCGGGTTTAGAGACATTTCTGCTTCGCCGGTCGCTAGCGTCGCCTATATCGGTTTAACCCCTCAGGAAACGAAACCTGTAGCTCTGACTGCGCAGGAAATTGACGTGATTCAAGATGAGTTACAGGCGCTGATCCAAGCCTATCACAACCCCGATCAGGGCTTTACCGCACGGCGCGCGGTGCACAAGCAGCGATTTGATGGTGACTATGATCACCTTGCCCGTTTTGGTGA
Source organism: Aliiroseovarius sp. F47248L (assembly GCF_023016085.1). NCBI lineage: Bacteria > Pseudomonadati > Pseudomonadota > Alphaproteobacteria > Rhodobacterales > Paracoccaceae > Aliiroseovarius > Aliiroseovarius sp. F47248L. Next base: position 2,761,044 of record NZ_JALKBF010000001.1, read on the forward strand.
ATGGGATGACAGCGCAGAATCAGTGACAATGCGGGTGGGGCAATGACGTTAAACGACGCAACACGCAGCCAAATCCGCGCCGCCGACCCAAAGAACTCAACCTGGCTGTCGGCCAATGCGGGTTCGGGCAAGACCCGTGTCCTGACGGATCGCGTCGCGCGGTTGTTGCTGGAAGGTGTGTCGCCACAGAACATTCTGTGCCTAACCTACACCAAGGCCGCCGCCAGTGAGATGCAGAACCGTCTGTTCAACCGACTGGGCGAATGGGCGATGAAGGATGACACTGCACTCACGGCTGCTCTACAAGATCTTGGGTTGGACGGGGCTCGAGACCTGTCGCTTGCACGACAGCTGTTTGCCCGTGCCATCGAGACCCCCGGTGGATTGAAGATCCAGACCATCCACGCTTATGCAGCATCCCTGTTGCGCCGCTTTCCAATGGAGGCCGGCGTCTCTCCGCAATTCACGGAAATGGATGACCGTACCGCCAAGGACCTTCGTGCCGACCTGCTTGACCGAATGAGCGTGGGGCCATTGGCAAAATATGTAACCGCTTTATCGCAGCATTTCACCGGCGAAGATATGGCGCAGCTAACCGCAGAGATCACGGGCAATCGCACTTTGTTCATTGATCAACCGACCGATGCCGAGATTGCCAAATGGTTTGGCGTATCACCAGCGCTGGATGAACGCACCATTCTGGATATTCTGTTTCAGCCCGGCGATCTGCAAATGCTGGCGATGCTTCACGACATTCTGGCAACCGGTAGCGCCACCGAACAGAAAGCCGCCGGGCACCTGACAGGGGCGGATCTAAGCGCCCCCTCTTTCGATATTCTGGATCGGTGCGCGCGGTTCCTGATCAACCAAAAACCACCCTATTCCGCCAAATCAGGGACCTTTCCGACCAAGTCCATGCGCGCGGGGGCTTGCGCAGATATAGTCCCGCAACTGGACGATTTCATGCAACGGGTTGAAGATGCGCATCTTGCCCGAATTGCGCTGTCGAACGTCAAACGCACCTCCGCGCTGCACAGGTTTGCCCACAATTTCGTACACCTTTATGAAGAGGAAAAGCTGGCGCGAGGTTGGTTGGATTTCGACGATCTGATCCTGAAGGCCGGGGCGATCCTGACCGACTCGGCCATCGCATCGTGGGTGCTGTTCCGGTTGGATGGTGGGATTGACCACATTCTGGTGGATGAAGCCCAGGACACCAGCCCAGCGCAATGGCGCATCATCGACAGTCTTGCGCGTGAATTCACCAGCGGCATCGGTGCGCGTGATGGTGTGGAGCGGACAATCTTTGTGGTCGGCGACCCCAAACAATCCATCTATTCTTTTCAGGGGGCCGAGCCTGCCGCGTTCGACCAGATGCGCGCCACCTTCACCGACCGCCTGTCCCAAATTGGGCGCAGCCTGGTTCAAATGCCGTTGGAATATTCATTCCGGTCATCACGGGCAGTGCTGGAATTCGTCGATCTGGCGATGAAGACGCGGAGCGGTCTGGGCGGAGATTTCTTGCACCGGGCCTTCTTCGCCAACCTGCCGGGCCGGGTCGATCTGTGGCCAGCCATCGAACCTGTCACCCATGACGAAGATCGAGACTGGCATGATCCTGTTGACGCTCCATCGCCGCAAGACCACCGGGTGCAGTTGGCCGAGAGTATCGCAGACGATATAGACCGTATGATTAATACTGAGACTATTCCAGCAGAAGACGGCACCAATCGCCCAGTGAATGCTGGTGATATTCTGGTGCTTGTGCGATCCCGCAAAGAATTGTTTCACGAGATCATCCGCGCCTGCAAAGCGCGCGCCATTCCCATCGCTGGCGCAGATCAGTTAAAAATCGGGGCGGAACTGGCGGTTAAAGATTTGACCGCACTTCTGTCGTTTTTGGCTACGCCCGAAGACGATTTATCACTGGCTGCCATTCTGCGCTCTCCATTGTTCGGGTGGTCCGAGGACGATCTGTTCCGCTTGGCGCATCCGCGCAGCAAGGGAAAGTTTCTTTGGCGGGCGCTGTCTGACAAGGCTGAACAGTATTCCGAAACGTTGCGTGTACTGCAAGACTTACGCGACACTGCCGATTTTCTGCGCCCCTATGAATTGCTGGAGCGCGCTTTGACCCGCCATGGTGGCCGTCAAAAGTTTCTGGCGCGACTGGGGCAAGAGGCTGAAGACGGAATCGACGCCTTGTTGGCGCAGGCCATCGGCTATGAACGATCCGGCACACCCAGCCTGACTGGATTTTTGACCTGGCTTCAAACCGATGAAGTCACAATCAAACGCCAGATGGATTCTGTGGGGCAACAGGTTCGGGTGATGACCATCCATGGGTCCAAAGGGTTAGAAGCCCCAATTGTGATTCTGCCTGATTTGGCCCAGCAAAGGGCGTCATCGATGCCCGCTGTTGCCAAGCTCTCTGATGGTCAGGCGATCTTTTCCCCCAAACAAGAAAACCGAACCGAAGCGATCGAGGCTGTTGCACGCGACTTAAAGGATGCCGAGATCGAAGAGCGCGCTCGACTGCTCTATGTCGCGATGACACGGGCAGAACGTTGGTTGATTCTGGCCGCGGCAGGGGCCATTGGAAAGCCCGACTCCGATGTCTGGTATCGCATCTGTGAAGGCGCAATGACCAAAGCGGCAAGTGTTGATTGCGACTTTCCCACAGGGCCGGGCAAGCGATTTGCGGCAGGCAATTGGCCCGAGCCGACCGTCAACCAAACGCCTGAGCACAAGGATATCACATCCGACTTGCCAGGCTGGTTGACGTCGCGGGTGGACACACCTGTGCTTTCAGCCAAGCCGATCTCGCCCTCCGATCTGGGCGGGGCAAAGACTCTTGCCGGTGAAGACGCTTTTGGCAATGCCGATGACGCAAAGACGCGTGGGCGGCAGATACATCTATTGCTGGAACATCTACCGGGCATTCCGACGTCCCGTTGGAAGGGCACGGCCCGGTTTCTGCTTGGGTCGGGTGACGACCGTGCCTCAGATGCTGAGCAATCTGTGCTTCTTGATGAGGCGGCTGGCGTGCTAACCGCCCCTGAGTTGGCCCCGATCTTCGCCCGTGCCGATTTGGCCGAAGTTCCCGTCACCGCCACGCTTCCACAGTTCCCCGAACGTGTCCTTCATGGGGTAATTGACCGGTTGATAATCTCTGATGATGAGGTGCTGGCGGTGGATTTCAAAACCAACCGCGTTGTGCCCGCATCACCCGAGGACACGCCTAATGGGCTGCTGCGACAGTTGGGGGCATATCGGGCCGTACTTCGCCAGATTTACCCCGATAGAAATGTCAGCACGGCGATCCTGTGGACACAAAGCCGTGAGTTGATGCGTTTCGAGAATGCATTGGTGGATGCGGCTTTCAGGCATCTTGACGCAACCCGTCTGCCTACCTAGGTTCACCACAACATATAGTTTTCAGGAGAACACAACATGGCAACTGTAGCTGTCACCGATGCCACATTCGAGCAAGAAGTTCGCCAAGCGGATCTTCCTGTGATCGTCGATTTCTGGGCCGAATGGTGCGGTCCCTGCAAGCAGATCGGGCCAGCTTTGGAGGAGCTGTCGGCTGAATACGAAGGCAAGGTCAAGATCGTGAAAGTTAATGTCGACGAGAACCCGAATTCGCCCGCACAAATGGGTGTTCGTGGCATCCCGGCCCTGTTCATGTTCAAGGACGGTCAAGTCGTATCGAACAAAGTCGGCGCCGCGCCAAAAGCAGCACTGCAGTCGTGGATCGACGAAAGCGTCTGATTTTCACGCTTGGATCAAAAAAGCCCCGCAAGGTCTGCGGGGCTTTTTCTTTGTCGAGTTCAAACCTGACTCAGATCAACAGAACTTGCGTGCCATTCCTGGCATAGCCAAACAGCTCGGCAATATGCCGGTTGTAAAGCCCGATGCATCCGTTCGACGACTGCCGCCCGATCTTGCGCGTGTCATGCGTGCCGTGGATGCGATAGTATTGCCAGCTTAGATACAATGCGTGCGTGCCCAGCGGGTTGTCCGGCCCCGGTCCCACAAAGGGTGGCCATTCCGGGTTTCGTTTCCGCATCGCCGGGGTTGGCGCCCAGGACGGGCCTTCAACCTTGCGAATGACGCTGGTACGTCCACGGCGGGTCAGGTCTTCTGTCAGCGGCACCGAGGTCGGGAACAGTCGATAGATCGACTGATCTTCGGACCAGTAGTGCAAACAACGCGAGCTGATATCGACCAAGATGGCCCCATTGCGCGTGTTGCTGAAGTAAGGTTGCCAGTTCAGGGCCCGAAAGCTTGAAACGTTGCGTTTCACAACTTCGGTCAGGTCACGTTCGCCCTGCGTCGTGTTTTCAAACTGCGCAAGAGCAGGCGTCGCCAGGCCGCTTGCTGCAGCAATCGTTCCACCAAGGAACGCGCGCCTGCCAAGCTGGGCTTCCGGTGTCTTCCGCATTACTAAGTCTCCAATATTCACTTGTATCGCCGATATATATTGCTTCTGAGCATCAGTCGCAATTCAAACGGATGTTATCGGCTTAATCTCGCAAAGCCGTCATTTGCTACTTGCTAATACTCACGATAGAACGGCACAGATACAATGCTTTTTGGATGAGAGACAGACAATGCGCGTGTTTTTGATGGCAGTTGCCGCTGTTGCGGCCCTTTCTGCGTGTGCTCCGGGTACAGGCGGCACCGGTGGTGGCGTCAACATCTATCGAATCTCGTCTGGTCAGACGTCAAAGGTTCAATATCGGATGCTGGACAGCATCAACCAGCTGCGTCAGGCCGCCGGTGCCCAACCGGTGAAGCTTAATTCACAGCTGAACGCGGCCGCACTGACCCATGCGCGCGATATGTCGGTGCAGAACCGGCCGTGGCACTTCGGGTCTGATGGGTCGTCCCCGATCGACCGCGCCCGCCGTGCGGGATATTCAGGCGCCTATTTAGGTGAAAACATCTCGGAAACTTTTGAGACCGAGCTGCAGACTTTGTCAGCCTGGATGAACAAGCCTGACACGCGCCGGATCATTCTTGACCCACGCGCCCGCGAGCTTGGCTTCGCGTGGCTGCAAGAGCGGAATGGCAAGATTTGGTGGGTCATGGAGATGGGTGGTTAATCCAACTGCCCGTCCACCCTTACGGGTTGATATCAATCACAGTTCCCAATCGGACCATCGTGAAAATCTCGCGCATCTCGTGATTCTTGACCGAAATGCAGCCAGCCGTCCAATCGTCACGCTTCGGGTCTTGAGGGCGTCTGTCACCGTGGATGAAAATCTCTCCTCCCGGCTTGCGCCCGACGGACCGGGCATGCTCCACATCCTGCCGGTTAGGATAGGACACACCGATTGACAGATAGAAGGCGCTTTTCGGGTTGCGCCGGTCAATGACATAGCGCCCCTCGGGCGTCTTGCCATCGCCTTCGTATTTCTTGCGACCCTCGGGCGCAAAACCCAGCCGAATGCGATAGGTTTTCAGGATCTCGGTGCCATGCATCAGATACATTTTACGCGCACCTTTGTTGACGATGATCTGTGTCACCTCCGGCCCGTCATACTTGTATCTTTTCGGGCCGCACGAGGCGACAAAGACCAAGGACAGGACGGTAAGGATCGTTAATACGGCTCTCATTTGGTGTCCCACGCTGCTCGCTTTTTTGCGATTATGGTAGATTAGATTGATCACAACACAAGTGAATTTGCCGTGTAATCACCCTATCGGCGAATCCCTGAATATTTCACGCTTTGGTAAAACTAGCGACCTGTTCGGTGTGTGTAGACCAGCGGAATTGGTCAACAACTTGCACCCAGTCCAACTGATAACCCGCATCCACCAAGGTTTTAGCGTCTCGCGCAAACGTCTGCGCGTTACATGACACCATGGCGATTCGCTTTATCTCGGATGCAGCAAGATGCTTGATCTGCGCTTCGGCGCCCGCGCGGGGTGGATCAATGACAGCAGCATCGAAGCGCGCCAGATCTTCGGCCATTAATGGATTGCGAAACAGATCTCGCACTTCAGCCGAAACATGACGCAGCCCCTGCGCCTGACGCCACCCAAGGGATAGCGCATCCGTCATTGCGGCGTGACCCTCGACTGCGTGTACTTCGGCTGCTTGCGCCAGAGGGAGGGTAAAAGTGCCACAACCGGCAAATAGGTCGATCACCGAACGAGCGCTGCCCACGACCTCGCGTACGCCGTCCAACAAGGCTGCCTCACCCTCGCGTGTGGCTTGCAGGAACGCACCGGGAGGCGGCACAACTGCTGTACTGCCAAACATTTGGATGGGTGGCGTTTCGGTGGCAATCTTTTCGCCGTTCCAGGTCAGACGTGCAAAGCCAAATTCGTGAAGAGCCTGTGCCAAATCAGTCTCTAATCCACGGTCAAACGGCTTACCCTCCGTAACCGACACATCCAACCCCGCAATAGATTGCACAACATTGATCGACAGTTCACCTTTGCGCGATGCACCAAGCATGGTCAGCGCGCCCAAAGCCGGCAGGGCTGCAAGAATATCTGAGTGCACAAGTTGGCAGTTGGTAATCTGGGAGATGGTATCTGACCGGCGCCCATGAAACCCGACAATAGCGCCTTTCTTGCCGCGTTTACCCGACAGAACTGCCCGGCGGCGTGATCTGGCAGGCGACGTTATAATTGGCCTAAATTCGGGCATCAGATCGTGGGCGTCCAACGCGGATTTGACCACACTAACCTTCCAGTCTGCCACGAACTGATCCGTGGCATGCAGCAAAGCACACCCTCCGCACGCGTTGTAATGTGGGCATGGCGCTTTGACCCGGTCAGGTGAGGGCGTCACGATACGCGGCGCCACAATACGCCCGTCCACATTATCGCCCGAGATTTCTTCGCCGGGCAAGCAGCGGGGTGCAAAGACCGGACCGGGCGCAACGCCGTCGCCCAGATGGCCCAATCGCTCGATCACATAGGTTTGCGTCACGACAACAAGTCCTTTCGTTGCAATGTGAAGCCCGACGCGATCCACAGACTTTCCAATCGCCGCAACTCAGCGCCCAGCGCGGGGCCAGAATATATGGGAAGCAAATCGTCAGGTTGAACCGGGAACACGGCATTCGCACCTTCTTCGATCTCGGGCCAAACACTCTCGTCAACCTCACCACCCATCAGCGCAGAACGCAAAAGCACTACGTCTGCGGCGAGGTCTGCCCCATGACGATAGGCCAGCTCGCCCGCCCCCTCCACCGACCCCATCGCATGACGCATCAACTCAAGTTGCTTGCGGTCACGCTTGGACAGTCGAAAACGGTCTGCGACATCGACACCGCCCAATATAGCAAGACGGCGCAGCGGATCAGGTGTGCGCTGCCCCTCCAGATGAACCAAAACCGGCAATGCGCGGGAGTCTGCACCGGGCAGGAGCGCAGCCAGAACGCCGATTTGTGCCATCGTACCAACCGCCGTTGAGGGATCGGGGGCCGCTAACAGCTTCAGCATCTCGACACCAACGCGCTCCCGCGATAGCGTCTCTAACCCATCCATATTTGCCCCAATAGCCGTTAATGCGTCTGCATCCATTCCACCCGCAGCATCGCCATACCAAGCGTGGAAGCGAAAGAAGCGCAGGATCCGCAAGTAGTCTTCACGGATGCGGTCGCCGGGATCATCTATGAATCGCACACGGCGTGCTTTCAAATCTGGCAAGCCGCCCAGCGGATCAATGACCTGACCATCCGGCGCAGCGTACAGCGCGTTCATCGTGAAATCGCGCCGATGCGCGTCATCTTCAAGCCTGTCGGAATAGGCGACCACCGCACGCCGACCATCGGTTTCAACATCCTTACGGAACGTCGTAACCTCCAGCCCTTGCCCATCAGCCACCACAGTGATGGTTCCGTGATCAATGCCTGTCGGGACCGCGCGCGCGCCTGCACCTTCGGCGATTTTCATCACCTGTTCCGGTCGCGCATCCGTGGATAGGTCCAGATCCGAAATGGGTGCCCCCAGCAGATCGTTGCGGACGCAACCGCCCACAAAATAAACTTGGTGTCCAGCTTGCGCGATCATCTTGCATACGGCCTGGGCGGCAGGCGTCGTGATCCAATCTCCGGTGATGCGGGTCATTGTGGCAACCTTTCGGCAAGGGCACGCAGCATCCGCGCCGTCGCCCCCCAGATATAGTAGGGTCCGTAGGGCACAGTTTCATACATCCGCATATTCCCCTGCCACATCCGCCCCTGATGGACATAATTGGCAAGGTTAGAGACATGTTTGAACGGGACGGTGAAGACCTCCTCCACCTCGCCAAGCTCAGCGACGATGTCGAAAGGTTTTGGAACGAAGCCAACCACCGGGGTGACTGTGAAGCCGGTCACCGTTTCGTGTGGCGGCATCTGCCCGATCAGATCAACCTGCTCTGGCGGCAACCCAATCTCTTCATGCGCCTCGCGCAGGGCTGCGGCAACCTCATCTTCGTCACCCGGATCGACTTTGCCACCCGGAAAGGCGATTTGCCCCGGATGGTGCTTTAGGGCCGAGGACCGTTTGGTCAGGATAAGCTGCAGCTCGTCCCCTGATTGGATCAGTGGCACCAAAACACCTGCAGGCCGAAGCTTGCGATTTTTTGGCCGTTGAATATCCGGGTTCAGATCAAAATCCGAACTGCCACTGCCGGATTTGGCAACGGCTTTCCGGACTTTATCCAAGATATCAGTCACTGTTGCTGCTCGGATCAATTGCATCTTTGCCCAGCGTGGCTGGATCAAGGTCATAATGCGCGCCACAGAATTGGCAATCTGCGGTGACGCGCCCATCATCGGTGGTCATGTGTCCAAGATCACGAGCAGAGTAGATCGACAGGCTTTCGCGCACCCGGTCTTCTGAGCATGGGCAGCCAAAACTGATAGCCTGCGGATCAAAGACGCGCGGCGTCTCTTCGTGAAACAACCGCACCAACAGGTCGGTAGGTTGGACGGATGGCCCGACCAGCTCCAACTCTTCCACAGAACTCAGCAAAATATTCGCGCGGTTCCAGTTTTCTGCATCATCATCCGACAACAGATCATTGGCGGACAACAGCCCACCTTCGCCGGACCCACCTTCGCCCGTCACCTGCGAAGAGGCTTTGGGCATATGCTGCAACATGATCCCGCCTGCCCGCCAGCTTTCAGTGCCGCCCGTCCAGGTCGATTTTCCGAAAGTCAGGTGAAACCGCGTCGGCAACTGCTCGGACTGGGCAAAATAGGCTTGCGCGCAATCTGACAGTGACTGACCAGCAATCGGCGTCATCCCTGTATAGGGCTTCTGCTTGCTGCCCTGATGGATCAAAACAGCAAAATACCCCTTGCCGATCTGCGGAAAGCCCGGCGCATCCGATTGCAGCCGATCTTCGTCAAAGCTGGCATAGGCACGGATTTTGGCGGGATCACCTTCTTTTTCAGGTGCATAGTAATCGGTGGCAATCAGCCGGGCTGGACCGTCACCGCGCACTTGCAATGACAGCTTCCACTGCATCTTGATGGTCTGCCCAATCAGCGCAGTCAGCATGGCAGCTTCAGCGACCAACGCTTCAATCGCCGGTGGGTATTTATGTTGCAACAGAATGGTGTCCAGCGTGCCGTCCAGCCGCAAGACCCGCCCGCGAATGTCGCTGCGATCCAGTTGAAAGGGCAGGATGGTGTCATCCCAGGCGATTTGGGTTCCAAGGGTCATGGGGTTTCCTATCGGCGTTCAGCTTGGCATACCGCGTCTATATGGTGTCGGCAACCGAAGGGAAAAGGGCAGATGCGCAGATTTGGCAGGCAGCGGGAACAGGGTCGCAGATACGTGCTGCGGCCGGGCGCATATGCCGTTCTGATTCGTGGCCAAGACATGCTGATTACCCATCAGGCCGCGCCGTTCAACGAATTCCAGCTTCCCGGCGGTGGGATTGATCCGGGTGAATCCGGAATCGTGGCGCTATATCGTGAAGTGATGGAAGAAACGGGGTGGAAGATCGCCGCACCGAAACGACTGGGGGCGTATCGCCGGTTCAGTTATATGCCTGAATACGATCTGTGGGCCGAAAAAGTCTGCCACATCTTCACAGCTCGCCCAGTCCGACGGATCAGCGCGCCGTTAGAACCAGACCATCAAGCCATCTGGACCGATGTCGATACAGCCCTGCGCATTCTGTGCAACGAAGGCGATCGTCATTTTCTCCGCAATCACCTGCGATTGGGCTTGTAAGTGACCATCACGCAAGACAGATCATCACCCAGATCCTGCCCACCCGAAAACGCATCAAGATCCCAGACCAGCGCGTCAAACAAGGTCTCGTTCGTCAGCGCGCTGTTTTTCCTAAGAATGTCCGCAAATCCGGCCTCATCCAGCATAGTGCCAGTGTTGTCCGCACATTCGGTAAAGCCGTCCGAATAAAAAATCAGCCGCTCGCCGGGAGAAAGCGTCAGTTGCTGCCGATCAAATTGTGCATCTGTGATCAGTCCAATCGGCATCCCGCCGTTACCAAAGTAACGTACCTTGTTTTCGGTCGACAAACGCACGGCATTCGGATGACCGCATTGTGACAGTTCGACTGCGCCGGTGTTCAGGTCGAGATATCCGAACAGCATCGTAAAGTAGTGTTCAGACCGTAGGTCATTCAGCAGCAGTTTGTTCAGATCTTTGGCAACAACTTCGGGAGGGCGGCAGCGGTAGTCGCCGCCCGTCCCCCGTTCTAACGCGATGTTATGAGTAGGCGATCCGTCCGAGAAGTAAGACGCCAAACGCGCGGTCAGCAACGCAGATGCGATCCCATGCCCGGACACATCGATGGAATAGAATGCAAGCGTGTCGGGGCCGGCATCGAAAAATCCGACAAGATCACCGCCTACATGGCCACAGGGCTTCAACATCAATGACACTTCAGCCGACCCGAAATCGCGATATTTTTCACGCACCAGAGATTGCTGCATCTTGCGCGCTTCGACCAGATCGCGGTCCAACGAATCATACAATGCTTGAATTTCTGCTAGGGTCGATGTGACCAGCCGGTTCTTATCTTGCAGCTCCCGCTCCATCGACAGGATACGGCCACCTGCATTGATGCGCGCACGCAGTTCGTCCGGGTTTACGGGTTTAGCAAGGAAATCATCTGCCCCAACATCTAACCCCTGCGCCACAGCACCTTTATCTGTCTTGGAGGTCAGCAAAATGAAGTAGACATATCCCCCCCGTGGCATCTGCCGAAATGCGGCGCATAGCTCAAGCCCATCCATCCCTGGCATCATCCAGTCGCTGAGAATAAGGTCAAAATGGTCATGCCGGAGGATCTCCAGCGCTTCGTCTCCGGTTCCGGCTTCGGTCACATCATACCCTTGGCGGGTCAGGGACGAGGTCAGTATTCGACGCTGAGCACGGCTGTCGTCGACCACCAAAATCCGGCGCACCGGGTTCTCGACCACCTGAACAGGGGCCGCGGTTGGAGTTGGTTCATCACACCTTAGATATGCATTTGCGGCGCTCACACTTATATCCCGACCTAGGATTCTCTCTGTCAGAAATGGTTAGTGCTCATGTTTTAACAGCCATTTAACGGGAAAGCTTTATGCGTTCTTTGAAGCTTACTGCTTGTTAACCAGCCACGCGTAGTCTGCACAGATTAGGAAGGAGGTCTTGATGATCAACTGGACCCGCGTGAATGAGTTAAAGGCCGAAATCGGGGAGGATGACTTCGCCGAGGTGGCTGATCTATTTCTGGAAGAGGTGGAAGAGGTGATTTGCCGTCTGAAATCCACGCCAAAACCGGATTTATTCGAGCAGGACATGCATTTTCTGAAAAGCTCGTCATTGAATTTGGGATTTGATCAGCTGTCAAAACTGTGTGGCGAGGGCGAGCGGGAAGCGGCGGCTGGCAACTATGACGCTGTCCCATTGACCCCTGTATTTCAAACCTATGATGCGTCGAAACGGGCCTTTTTAAGCGGTGGTTAAAGCACGAATTCCGCGATGGTTTCGTCATTAGTGATATCAGAATAGACGAAGCCACCCGCGTCCAGTTGGGCATAGAGTGTTTCGAAGTTTTCGGGTTTACGGGTTTCGATACCAATAAGCACCGACCCGAAATTTCGCGCGCTTTTCTTCATGTATTCAAACCGTGCAATATCGTCCTCTGGCCCTAACGCCTCCAGAAAATCTCTAAGCGCACCCGGGCGCTGAGGAAGTCGCAGCAAGAAGTACTTTTTCAGGCCAGCATATCGTTGACTGCGCTCTTTCACCTCGGGCAAACGTTCGAAATCAAAGTTACCGCCTGAGGTCACGCAGACCACAGTTTTACCTTTCACTTCGTCACGCAGATCCTTCAATGCATCTATCGACAAAGCACCGGCGGGTTCCAACACCACGCCTTCGACGTTCAGCATTTGAAGTATCGTTGAACAGATGCGGTCTTCAGGCACTGTCAGAACATGATCAGTCGGAGTGGGTTTTAGCGCGTCAAATGTCAGCCGACCAATTTGGGCAACAGCGGCACCATCGACAAAATTGTTAACCCGATCCAGCTTGATCGGGACACCTGCTTGCAGCGCTGCGGTCAGGCTGGCAGCCCCGGCAGGTTCCACATATCTGATGCGTGTTTGGGGTGAAGCATCATGCAGATATTGGGTGACGCCAGCCGACAAACCACCACCGCCAACCGGCAACAACACCAAATCTGGCAAGCTTGACAGTTGTTCTACAATTTCAGCCGCAACGCTTGCCTGACCTTCGATCACATCAAGGTCGTCAAACGGCGACAGAAAATGCCCACCCGCGTCAGAGCAGAACCGCATCGCTTCGGCCAGAGTGTTGTCAAAATAGTCACCAACAAGGCGGATCTCGACATTATCGCCACCGAATATGCGCGTCTTGTCAATCTTCTGTTGTGGCGTCGTGACGGGCATGAAGATCACGCCGTTTACACCAAAATGGCGGCAAACAAACGCCACACCCTGCGCGTGATTTCCAGCCGATGCGCAAACAAACACATTCGTCTCGGGGGTCTTCGCCAAGACCTTAGCCATCGCATTCAGCGCACCGCGAATCTTATAGCTGCGCACCGGGCTAAGATCCTCGCGTTTCAACCAGATATCGGCCCCGTAAAGCTCGGACAGGTGATCGTTCCGCTGCAAGGGTGTTGCAGGAAACAGCGTGCGCATCAAGTGTTCGGCGCTGTGGGCTTTATCTGTAAACTTGGTCATTCAGTATGTCTGGATCACCCACCGACTATTGGCAAGGCTGATCCAGTGGCGACGCCTTGGAGGTGACAGCTTTCGCCCTTCGATGTAGTGACCGTAAATCGTGGTCACCAAGCTGATCGAAACGATCGAGAGGATCCGTTGGGCAATCATCATCAAGGGCAGCAAGAACATTGCGGCAAAAGCGGTCAGGAAACCCCAAAGAATAGCCTGGTATCGCCCTGACGGATCCTTGGGTCACGTTCCAAGCCGCTGAAAGGTCATGCCGCTACCCCAATGAGGGCGACACAAGCATCGGTGCAAGGCACGTCAAATCGACAATGGCCGCGAAAAAGCAGATGAAGAAGACGATAGCAACCAGAGTGATCTGCCCCGGGGCCGAGTCCGGGTTTTCACTTTACTGTAAGGTTTGTAGCAACAACGACCCAAACACTATTGCACCTGCTGGGAACAAAAAATGTCGGCCGCGGTTGGGACAAAAGCCGAAATCACATAACTGTTGGAGTTCGATCCGCGGAAACTTGGATCCAAGCCGTTACCAGCATGGTGATCAAGCCCAGCACGAGTTGAAAAATCACGCTGCCTTCTGTCTCGAATAACATAATATCCTGTGAGTTAGCCGTTGCCTAAAACGATTTGGCGGTCTTCAGTATCATCAGAACGACAAAGATCCGCATCGCGGCTCCCCATTTTCGTTCGACCATTCCGAAGGAAGGTTTCAACAAAGTGCAACTCTTATTCTCACTACCTCAAGCAGGTTTTTGTCAATCAAGCACATCTTTTTCGGCTCAGTAACACAATCGAAAACACAAACAAACTAATGCAAAACTTGCCCTAGGTTAAGAAACCCGATAAGCGCGCAGCGATATCTTCGAAAGGGAAAACAATGTCTGCGCCCAAGAAAGTTGTCCTGGCCTATTCCGGTGGTCTTGATACTTCGATTATTCTGAAATGGCTGCAAACCGAATATGGTTGCGAGGTGATCACCTTCACCGCTGACCTTGGTCAGGGTGAGGAACTGGACCCTGCCCGTAAAAAGGCTGAGATGCTGGGTATCAAGCCGGAAAACATTCATATAGAAGACCTGCGCGAAGAGTTTGTGCGGGACTATGTGTTCCCGATGTTTCGTGCAAATGCGCAGTACGAGGGGTTGTATTTGCTTGGCACCTCGATCGCACGCCCGTTGATCTCCAAGCGGCTGGTCGAAATTGCTGAAGAGCACGGCGCCGACGCGGTAAGCCATGGTGCCACCGGCAAAGGCAACGATCAGGTTCGGTTCGAACTGGCAGCCTATGCGCTCAACCCAGAAATTAAGGTGATTGCCCCATGGCGTGAATGGGATCTTGGCTCGCGGACCCGTCTTCTGGAGTTTGCCGAGCAGCATCAGATTCCGGTGGCAAAAGACAAGCGTGGCGAAGCGCCTTTCTCGGTTGATGCGAACCTTCTGCACACCTCGTCCGAAGGCAAGATCCTGGAAGACCCTGCCGAAGATGCGCCCGATTATGTTTACCAACGCACCGTGCACCCCGAAGACGCGCCTGACACGCCCGAGTTTATCGAAATTGGCTTTGAAAAAGGCGATGCGGTGTCGATCAACGGTGTGGACATGTCGCCCGCAACGGTCCTGACCGAACTGAACGAATACGGTCGCAAGCACGGCATTGGCCGTCTTGATCTGGTCGAAGGACGTTATGTCGGGATGAAATCGCGTGGAATCTATGAAACGCCCGGTGGCACCATTCTTTTGGACGCCCACCGCGGGATTGAATCGATCACCATGGACCGCGGTGCCATGCACCTGAAAGATGAGTTAATGCCGAAATACGCCGAGTTGATCTATAATGGCTACTGGTTCAGTCCTGAACGCGAGATGCTGCAAGCGGCCATTGACGCCAGCCAAGATCACGTGACCGGCACGGTTCGCATGAAGCTTTACAAAGGCCTTGCCCGCGTTGTGGGCCGTTGGTCGGATCATTCGCTTTACTCAGAGGAGCACGTTACGTTCGAGGAAGATATGGGCGCCTATGATCAGAAAGACGCCGCAGGTTTCATCCAGTTGAACGCGCTGCGTTTGAAACTGATCGCAATGCGCAACCGCCGTTTCAAGTAACCTCGCGCTACGTCATAGTAGACCGAAACTAAACGCCCCCGTATCAATCGGGGGCGTTTTTTTGTTTGGAGACCCTGATGCCACTGACCCCGATTGCCGAAAAGATCAAGCGCGGCCTGAAGAAGCGTCCCTTCGACGAAAGTCTGAAGCTTGATTGTGGTGATGATGGTGTCATCGTGTTGCAAGACGGCGCATTGTTGCGCGACAACATTGACACTACCTGCACGATCTCGATGACCCGTGACAATCTTGAAAAGCTTATGGCAGGGAAGCTCAACCCGGTCAGCGCCTTTGCGATGGGTAAGATTAAAGTATCCGGCGACGTTTCGATAGCAATGCGACTGGGGCAATTACTGAAAGGTTAATCAGAGCCTACTGCCGTCAAAAACGCATTAACTTCGGTCCAGCTTGGCATCGCACCTGCAGTGCCTTGGCGCGTGACCTGAATGGCTGATGCGGCTGATCCAAACTGGATGGCATCAGCGATGGTCATACCCCGATCCAAGGCAGCGACGGTGTTACCGATGAAACAATCACCCGCACCTGTAGTATCAACCGGATCGACTTTGAACGCGTCAACCGAGATGCTTTCCCCAGCCGCACCAATCCGCCACACCGCGCCATTCGCGCCTTTTGTGATCAGAAGATTGGGCACATCAAAGTCTTCGACTGCAGCGCCCAGCGCTTTGGAAAGCTGTTGCGCCTCAACCTCGTTCACGACGAGAAGATCAACGACCGGCAACATCTGGATCGCACGGGGCGCATCAAACGGGGCGGCGGAATAGACCACGAACATACCAAGCGCGCGGGCGGTTTGGGCAGCCTCAAGCGTCAGACCGGTTTCATTTTGCAAGATAAGATAGTCGCCCGGCCTGGCATCGCTAAGCGCTTCGTCGACTTGCGCCCCTGACACCTGTGAATTTGCGCCGGAATAGAGAATGATTAAATTCTCACCATCCGTATCAATACAGATGTTCGCGTGTCCGGTGGCCTCGGATACAGTGTTAACGTTCTCAGTATCGACACCCGCGTCAGACAGCTGAGCCTTGCACCATTGGCCTTCCGCACCGACCGCACCGATATGGCGGACCTGCGCGCCTGCGCGTGCAGCGGCGATGGACTGATTCGCGCCTTTCCCCCCCAACCCAACGCGATAGGACAAAGACGCAAGAGTTTCACCAGGGGTCGGCAGGTGATCCACTTCATAGAAGTGATCGATGTTAATGGAACCCAGATTAAAAATTGCCAATACGCCCTCCCGTTTTAGCACAGCCTATTGCGCTGGACAGCGATCACAAGGGAAAGCTAGGCTGGTCAACAGATACCCAGTGTTTATTCGGGAATATGAATTTGACTTTCTACTTGTATTCCATTGTATACCGTTTAAGTGAGCACTGAACGCGCCCTTAGCCTGGAGGCAACCATGACCACCAAGATCCAAGCAACTCTGATTCCCGGCGACGGTATCGGACCTGAAATCACCAAAGCCGTGACCGCCATTCTTGACCATATGGGCAGCCCATTCGAATGGGACGTGCAGCAAGCTGGTATGGCTGGCATCGACGCATCTGGCGATCCGCTCCCGCAAGACACCATTGACAGTATCCGCCGCACCAAACTGGCGCTGAAGGGTCCGTTGACCACTCCGGTCGGCGGTGGCTTCAAATCGATCAACCTGCAACTTCGCCAAGAGTTTGAGCTGTTCGCGAATGTGCGCCCCACCAAAACCATCAAGACCGATGGACGCTATGACAACATCGATATGGTGATCTTCCGCGAAAACCTGGAAGGGTATTACATCGCTGACGAAGGCTATCTGGAACATAACGGCGACCCGCAGGGCAAGGTTTATTCTACTGGTTATAACACCAAAGACGAAGCGCGCCGGATCACCCGCGCGGCGTTTGAATACGCTGTCGCCAACGGGCGCAAGAAGGTCACCATCGTGCACAAGGCCAACATTCTGAAACTGCTGTCCGGCATGTTTCTGGAGGAAGCGCGCGAGGTGGCGAAGGAATACGAGGGCCGCGTGGAGGTTGATGAACGCATCGTTGATGCCTGCGCGATGCAGATGGTGATGTATCCCGAAGCGTTTGACGTGATCGTCACCACCAACCTGTTTGGCGACATCCTATCAGACCTCGCCGCCGGTCTGGTCGGCGGTCTGGGCTTAGCCCCCGGCGCCAATATCGGCAAAGACGCTGCGATTTTCGAGGCGGTCCACGGCTCTGCCCCCGACATTGCCGGTCAGCAGAAAGCAAACCCCTGCGCCTTCCTGATGGCCGCTGGTCTGATGTTGGAACATGTGGGCCTGAATGCCGACGCAAACCGTCTGAAAAAAGCCGTGATAGAGACTGTTCAAGCCAAGGACCGCGTGACCCCGGATCTGGGCGGCACGGGTAACACCATGTCGATTGCCGATGCAATTATGGACCGTCTTTAAGCGCAATTGACGCGCCTCAAAGACAGCAAATCCCAAACATGCGAGCCTGCAAGAAGGAGGCTCGCATGACCGAACTGATCAGCGTGACAAATGACACCGTCGAGAAACACGGCTTTTTCTGCAAGATGAGCGCGCGCAAGACCAGCGCGTGGAAGCGGAAGCGCGCATGGCTGGCTGACCGGTTTTCAGAAGGGCTGCAACTGCGCCTGCTGGGTGACGGCGAGCGCGGATTTGTCGAATTCATCCCGGCCAAATACGCTTGGCGCGGTATCGATAACGCCGATGATCTGGTCGCCATCCATTGCCTTTGGGTTGTCGGCAAAAGCAAGGGCAAAGGCCACGCGAAGCGGCTGCTCGACGAGGTTGAGGCATGGGCGAAAGACAACGGCTATCGCGGCGTGACCACGCTGACCCGAACTGGGAACTGGCTGATCGACAAGAAAATACTCGCGGGACGTGGCTATACCTCGGTCGATCAGGCGGACCCCGATTTTGACCTGATGCTGAACTCATTTGAAGATAACCCAGCGCCTCGCATAGTTGGTCACTTTGACGAAAAAGCCGCATCCTGCGGTTCCGGCCTGACCGTGTTTCACAGCGCGCAATGCCCGTATCTGGAAGACGCTGTCTGCAACGCAAAAGATGCGGCAGACGAAGCCGGACTACCATTTCAAGCCATCGAACTCACCACCGCTGAGGAGCTTCGGAAGAAAGCCCCCAACCCCTATGTCGTGTTTTCCATCGTCCATGACGGACGCGAGATCGCCAGCCACTACCTGCTGAAAAAACAGATCATGCCGATGCTTGCGTTATCATAGCCGAAATCCGCCCCCTACTCCCGCAAGCCCCTTTGTTTTCGTGGCAATCTTGTGTATGTGGGTGGGGAAATTTCACCAATCACCGCATCGGGGCGCTGTCCCTTCGGTGAAGCCTTCCGCGAAAAAAGAGGTGTCCTGACATGACCGATACATCGCAACCAGACATTCTGTATACCATCGTAGACGAAGCGCCCGAGCTGGCCAGCGCCTCGTTCCTGCCGATCATCAAGCGTTTTGCGTCGGCGGCCGGTGTGACCGTCGGCACCAAAGACATCTCGCTTGCCGCGCGCATCATCTCGGCGTTCCCGGAATACCTGACCGAAGCCCAGCGCCAACCCGATGACCTTGCAGAGCTTGGAAAGCTGGTGAAAACGCCAGACGCGAACGTAATCAAGCTGCCCAACATCTCGGCCTCGGTCCCGCAGCTTGTTGCCGCAGTCGAGGAGCTTCAGGCACAAGGCTATGCCCTGCCCGACTATCCCGAAGAACCCAAAACCGACGACGAAAAGGCCATCCGCGCGCGCTATGATGCGATCAAGGGATCTGCCGTGAACCCGGTTCTGCGCGAAGGCAACTCAGACCGCCGCGCGGCCAAGGCGGTAAAGAACTTTGCCCAGAACAACCCGCACTCGATGGGCGATTGGTCGTCAGACAGCAAGACCAAGGTTTCGTCCATGCCGGACAACGATTTCTATGCCAATGAGAAATCGGCCACCATCACCGCCGATCAGGCAGGTAACGCAAAGATCGAGTTTGTCGGCAAGGATGGCAGCGTTACGGTTCTGAAGGACGGCTGGACGCTGGACGAAGGCACCATCGCGGACGCCACCTTCATGTCAGCCCGCGCGCTGGGCGCCTTCCTGGCGGACGCGATCGAGGACACCAAGAAAGACGGCACCATGTTCTCGCTTCACATGAAGGCGACCATGATGAAGGTCTCGGACCCGATCATCTTCGGTCACGCGGTGAAAGCTTGGCTGGCCCCGGTGTTCGAAAAATTCGGCGACAAGCTGGAGGCGCTGGGCGTCAACCCGAACTCCGGCATGGGCGACCTGCTGGAACGTGTCGAAGGCGACGCCGAGATCATGTCCGCCATCGACGCCCTGACTGCTGAGCGTCCCGCCATGTATATGGTCGACAGTGATAAAGGCATCACCAACCTGCATGTGCCGTCGGACGTAATCATCGACGCCTCAATGCCCGCCGTGATCCGCGCGGGCGGCAAGGGTTGGGACGCGGCTGGCAAGAAAGGCGACACCAATTGCGTGATCCCCGACCGCTGCTACGCGACCGTCTATGACGAGACGATCAACTTCTTCAAGGAAAACGGCAAGCTGGACGTGACCACCGCAGGCGCCGTTGCAAATGTGGGTTTGATGGCGCAGAAAGCCGAGGAATACGGCTCGCACCCCACCACGTTCGAGGCGCCTGCCGATGGCACCATCCGCATCGTATTGGCAAGCGGCGACACGCTGCATTCGCATGACGTTGAGGCCGGTGATATCTGGCGCGCTTGCACCGTGAAGAAGGCTCCGATTGAAAACTGGATCGAGCTTGCGATGGACCGTCAGCGCCTGACCGGTTCGGAAGCGATCTTCTGGCTGGACGCGAACCGCGCCCATGACGCCGAGCTGATCAAATATGTGAAGCCAGCGCTTGAAAAAGCCGGTGTGGCGGACAAGTTCCAGATCATGGCGCCGCGCGAAGCGACCCGCCAATCACTGGAAACCATCACGGCGGGCAAGGATTCGATTGCCATCACCGGCAACGTGCTGCGCGACTATCTGACCGACCTGTTCCCAATTTTGGAGCTTGGCACCTCGGCCAAGATGCTGTCGATCGTGAAACTGATGCAGGGCGGCGGGCTGTTTGAAACAGGTGCCGGTGGCTCTGCCCCCAAGCACGTTCAGCAGTTGGTCGAAGAAAACCACCTGCGCTGGGATTCGATGGGTGAGTTCTGCGCGCTTGGCGAAAGTCTGAATTTCCTTGCTGACGCAAAAGGCAACGCCAAAGCCGGTGTTCTGGGTCGGGCGGCCGAAGATGCCACGCAGGGTATTCTGGACAACAACCGCTCTCCCTCGCGCAAAGTGGGTGAGCCGGACAACCGCGACAGCCACTATTGGTTTGCGCGTTACTGGGCCGAAGCACTGGCTGCGCAAACAGTCGACGCCGAGATTGCGGCTGAGTTTGCACCGGTGGCAAAAGCTCTGGCCGATGGTGAAAGTACCATCTTGGCTGAAATCGCAGCCGCCCAAGGCCCAGCGGCTGACATCGGGGGTTATTACCATCCGAGCGTCGAGAAGAAAGCAAAGGTGATGCGGCCCAGCGCGACGCTGAATGCCATCATCGGCTAACGTTACTGACAAAAATATAAATGCACCCCGTCATTTTGTGGCGGGGTGTTTTCTTTTCTCTATCAGTCCTGGGTCAGCACGTTGGCGCGCAGTAGCTCATCACGATCAGGAAACCAAATGGACCTGTTCGGACTATCGTAGATGCGGGCCGCAAATCCTTCGGTGACGCCCTGCTGAACAAAAAAGGACCTATCGCGCTCCTGCTCGTTTTCGATATCGAACTGCGGCAGTTTGGCTGCGTCCATTAACGCGTAGCCATGAAAGCCCAACTGCGCACCTGAATCAGCGGTGCGTCTTGTCCCGGCTATAAAAACGATCGTGCAGGCCGAGCTGCAATTTTCACCCACATGAGTATCTAACTGGGCTGAAATGATCAGTTTTGCCAACCCTCGTGCCTCGAATATATTGCCGCCAGAGCTGTTTAGGTGAAAAGTGTTAAGACCTTTATCGTCACTCAGTATTGACGCCATCCGCTTGGTGACACCATGGGTCAACGTGCCATTGAACATTACTGCATTCTGGGTCTTGTCGACGGTCAGTTCATATTGCGCGGCGCGCATCCGGTCCATCTTTGCTGAATACAGTTCTTCTTCTGGTAGGGCATTGGCAGCCAGCACCAAACCCCACCACTGCGCCAACATCACCGAAATGGCAACAATCAATGCGATAATTCCACCCCACAGCGGCAGCATCGAGCTGGACCCTGACAGGTTATGTTCTGCCGCCCGAAAGTACCCGACAGACTGCCAGATCAGAATAGTCAGATCGCCGGCAATCGCAGCGAACAGAAAAGCTTTGGGCAAAGGTTGCGCCCAAGTCAGCAAGGCAAGGGAGCCAAAGACACACAGGCGCAACAGAACCCCGCTTACCCAGAACGATTGGTTCAGGGGGTGTTGTCCGCGCCAATGGGTCGTCAGATATCTCATGCCCCACGATAAGGGCACGAGACAAAGACGGTCAAATTGCGGATCCTAGCTTTCGCCCAACCGTGCTGCCGCCAACACCGCCATGTTCAGAATATCATTCGACGTCGAGTTAGTTGAACAAATCTGGATCGGCTGATCAATGCCCGACAGGATCGGGCCAATCACCGTCGCGCCTGCCATTTCCTGCATCAGCTTGACCGAGATCGATGCCGAATGCCGCGCTGGAACCACCAAAACATTCGCAGGGCCCGACAGGCGGCAGAACGGATATTGCGCCAACACATCGGCGTTCAGAGCGACATCGGCGGTCATCTCGCCGTCAAACTCGAAATCAACGCCACGCTTCTCCAGAATCGCAGGCGCTTCGTGCATTTTTTCAGCCCGCTCCGACACCGGATAGCCGAAGGTCGAGAAGCTGACGAAGGCCACGCGTGGCTCAAGCCCCAGACCGCGCGCCACAGCGGCGGCACGCTCGGCGATATTTGCCAAGTCGTCCGCTTCGGGCCATTCATGGACCAGCGTATCGGCAATTAGAACGATCCGTCCTTTGTTCAATACAGCGGTGACGCCTGCGGCGCCATCCGTGGCGCGGGCGTCAAAAACGTGGTTGATCCGATCCAAAATATAGGCCGACTTACGTGTGGCCCCGGTGATCAATCCATCCCCATGGCCATGCGCCAGCATCAGAGAGGCAAAGACATGCCGGTCACGCGCGGCCAGCCGGTGAATGTCATGGCGGTCAAAGCCGTTGCGCTGCAAGCGCTCATACAAAAAGTCTTTATACTGATCCATATGGTCGGTGTTCGCGGCATTGACCACACGCAGCTCGCGCACTGCATCCCCCAGCCCCTCGGCCTCCAGCTTTGCTTTCACATCCTCTTCTCGGCCAACCACCAACGCGCGGCCATAGCCGTTACGCTGATATTGAACCGCTGCCCGCAGCACCTGTGGTGTATCGCCTTCAGCAAACACCATTGTCGCCTGATTCTTGCGCGCCCGTGCTGTGATCCCGCGCAGGATCGAGGCGGTCGGATCCATTCGCGCCTTGAGGCTTTGTTCATAGCCATCCATGTCGATGATTGGTCGGCGCGCAACGCCCGTGTCCATCCCAGCACGTGCAACCGCAGGCGGCACGACATAGATCAAGCGCGGATCAAAAGGCGTAGGGATGATGTAATCGCGCCCGAAGGTCAGCTTCTTACCGTAAGCCATCGCAACTTCGTCCGGCACATCTTCGCGCGCAAGCTCGGCCAGCGCGCGGGCGCAAGCGATCTTCATTTCATCGTTGATGGCCCGTGCGTTGATGTCTAACGCACCGCGAAACAAGTATGGAAAGCCCAACACGTTGTTCACTTGGTTGGGGTAGTCCGACCGGCCGGTGGCAACGATCGCGTCATTGCGCACCTCATGCGCCTCTTCCGGCGTGATTTCGGGATCCGGGTTGGCCATCGCGAAAATTACCGGATTATCAGCCATCGAGGCGACCATATCCTGCGTCACAGCCCCCTTGACCGAAACGCCAAGGAACACATCTGCGCCGCTCATCACCTCTTCCAGTGTGCGCAGGTCGGTATTGGCGGCGTGGGCGGATTTCCATTGGTTCATGCCATCCTTGCGGCCCTGATAGATAACGCCTTTCGTGTCGCAAACGATGCAATTGTCATGCTTTGCGCCCATCGCTTTGATCAATTCGATACAGGCGATCCCAGCCGCTCCGGCCCCGTTCAATACGATCCGGCAATCTTCGATTTTCTTGCCGGAAAGATGCAGTGCGTTCATCAGACCTGCCGCGCAGATCACCGCCGTGCCATGCTGGTCGTCATGAAAGACGGGAATGTCCATTTCTTCTTTCAAGCGCTGCTCGATAATGAAACATTCGGGCGCTTTGATGTCCTCAAGGTTGATGCCGCCAAAGGTCGGACCCATCAGTTTCACGGCGTTGATGAAGGCCTCGGGATCTTCGGTATCCAACTCAATATCAATCGAGTTCACGTCGGCAAAGCGCTTGAATAGAACGGCCTTGCCTTCCATCACAGGTTTCGACGCCAGCGCACCAAGGTTGCCCAACCCCAGAACCGCCGTCCCGTTCGAGATCACAGCCACCAGATTGCCCTTGTTTGTATAGTCATACGCCGTCTGTGGATCAGCGGCGATCGACTCGCATGGCACAGCAACACCGGGGCTGTAGGCCAGTGACAAATCACGTTGCGTAGTCATCGGAACCGAGGGGGTAACCTCAAACTTGCCGGGCATAGGGTCCAGATGGAAGGCAAGCGCCTCTTCCGAAGTGATTTTAGCTTTGGGCATTGGGGCGGCCTTTGTTAAATGATCGTTGTCGGGCAAAGCCTTACAGGGCGTTGGCAGCGGCCTCAACCACTATTGGCGAAATTTTATGTCTTCTGTGTTATTTTTTACGTAATTTTAATGCGCGAAAAGTGCCAGCAGCCGCAACAACAGGAATTTCGACTTGCTCCTAGCGTCGACATCATTCGCTCGTGCTTTTTGGCCCGATCCGGCCTATACCTCGGCCAAGGGTCAAGAGGTTTCACGTGGCACAAAAGATCTTACTCACAGGCGGTGCGGGGTTCATTGGATCTCATACATATGTCGCGCTGAAAAATGCGGGCTTTGATGCGGTCATCCTGGACAACTTTTCAAACGCGCGGCGCGATGTAACGGACCGGCTAGAGGTAATCACCGGCACGCCCGTAACCTGCATTGAAGGTGATGTACTGAGCGAGTCATTGCTGGACCGTATTTTCGCCGATCACGACATCGCCGCTGTCATTCACTTCGCGGCACAGAAGGCGGTGGGGGAAAGTGTCGAAAAGCCGCTGGAATATCTGAATACCAACATAGCCGGGCTGTATGCCCTGCTAAGGTCGATGCGGCGCGCCGAAGTGTTCAGGTTGGTCTTTTCGTCTTCGGCCACGGTCTATGGCCAACCCGACCATCTGCCGGTCAACGAGACCGCGGGGCGCAGTTTCAATAACCCCTATGGCTTTACCAAGCTGGTCTGCGAACAATCGTTAGAACAGATCGCCGCATCAGATGACCGCTGGGCCTTTGGGGTGTTGCGCTATTTTAATCCGGTGGGCGCACATGAAACCGGCCTGATCGGCGAAGACCCAAATGACATTCCGAACAACCTTGTCCCCTATATCGCCAAGGTCGCGACCGGAGAGTTGGCTCGGCTTTCCGTCTGGGGCAACGATTACGACACGCCTGACGGCACCGGCATTCGCGACTATATCCATGTGATGGATTTGGCGAAAGGCCATGTGCAATCACTTGATGCGCTGCTGACGTCGGGAGCGGGGCACGTGGTAAATCTTGGCACCGGTACCGGTTACTCAGTGCTTGAGGTGTTGCAAGCCTATGAACGAGCCTGTGGCCACACGCTACCTTACCGGATCGCGCCGCGCCGCGCCGGCGATGTCGCCTGTGTTTACGGTGATACCCGGTTGGCCAAACAAATCCTGGGTTTCAAGGCGGAATTGGGTCTGGATGAGATGTGCGCGTCAAGCTGGAACTGGGTCGCGCGTCGCAAAAACACCTGATGCCCCTTTCGTCCGGGAAGTGAAGGCCATAGTCTGTCGCAAACCGGATCAGGGGGATCGAAGGTGAGCGATAAGACGGCCAAAGTCACGCCGATGATGGCGCAGTTTCTTGAGATCAAGAAAGGCTATCCCGACGCGCTTCTGTTCTATCGCATGGGCGACTTTTACGAGCTGTTCTTCGACGACGCCGTTGCCGCCGCCGCCGCGCTGGACATCGCACTGACCAAGCGCGGCAAGCATCTGGACCAGGACATTCCGATGTGCGGCGTGCCTGTTCATTCTGCCGAAGGTTATCTTCTGACCCTGATCCGCAAAGGGTTCCGCGTCGCCGTTTGCGAACAGATGGAAAACCCGGCCGAGGCCAAGAAGCGTGGCGCAAAATCCGTGGTGAAGCGTGACGTTGTTCGGCTGGTCACACCCGGCACATTGACCGAGGAAAGCCTGCTGGACGCACGCCGCCATAACTTCCTCGCAGCTTATAACGAAGTGCGCGATGACGCAGCGCTGGCGTGGGTCGATATCTCGACGGGTGCGTTTCGCGTGATGCCCTGCAATCGCACGCGACTGTCCCCCGAACTGGCCCGTTTGGCCCCGCGCGAATTGGTGGTCTGTGACGATCTCAGCGCGGAATTGGATGAATTAGTCTCTGAATCCGGCGCGGCTGGCACCGATTTGGGGCGGGCAGCCTTCGACAGCACCAGCGCGGAAAAACGTCTGTTGGAGCTGTTCAAGGTCGGATCCCTGGACGCCTTTGGCACCTTCTCTCGTGCCGAGATTGGCGCGATGGGCGCCATCGTCGAATACCTCGACATCACGCAGAAAGGGAAACTGCCGCTGCTGCGTCCTCCGGTTCGCGAAATGGCACATGGCACGATGCAAATCGACGCCGCCACCCGGCGCAATCTGGAGCTGACTCACAGCTTGTCCGGCGGGCGGGACGGGTCGCTGTTGTCCGTGGTCGACCGGACCGCGACGGCAGGTGGCGGCCGGCTGCTGGAGCGGCGACTGTCCAGCCCCTCTTGCGATCTGGCGGAGATCCGTGCGCGGCTGGATGGCGTGACATTCTTCAAAGAGGCATCTCGGTTGACCGAAGATGTCCGGGCCGCGCTGCGCAAGGTGCCCGACATCGACCGCGCCTTGTCGCGCCTTGGATTGGATCGTGGCGGTCCACGCGATCTGGTCGCAATTCGCAGCGGGGTCGCCGCGGCGGCAGACATCGCCACGATGCTTTCGGATCAGGATTTGCCCGACAATCTTTCCGGCGCAGCAAGCGCGCTGACCGGGCATGACGCACTATCTCACCTTTTGAATGAGGCCCTGGTCACAGAGCCGCCCCTTCTGGTCCGCGACGGCGGGTTCATCGCGCCGGGGTACGACCCTGATCTGGACGAAGCGCGTCAACTTCGCGACGAGGGGCGCGGCGTGATCGCGGGTATGCAGGCGCAATATGCGGAACATACCGGCATCAGCAGTCTGAAGATCAAGCACAACAATGTGCTTGGCTATTTCATCGAGACAACCGCCACCCACGCGCAGAAGATGCTCGGCGCGCCACTGTCAGAACACTATATTCATCGTCAAACCACCGCCAATGCGGTGCGGTTCACCACGGTCGCGCTCAGCGATATGGAAACCAAAATTCTGAACGCAGGAAATCGGGCGCTGGAGATCGAAAAGCGTCTCTATTCGACCTTGGTTGCGGAAGTATTGACCCAAGCCACCGAGATCGCGAACACCGCCCGCGCCTTGGCTGAGCTGGATGTGGCGGCAGGTTTTGCAACGCTCGCTCGGTCTGAAAACTGGACCGCGCCGAAAGTGGATGACAGCCGCGTCTTCGATGTGCAGGCCGGGCGCCACCCCGTGGTCGAAGCCGCATTGAAGCGGTCCGGCGATCCATTCGTCGCCAATGATTGTCGTTTGTCCGACGGTGAGCGAGATGCCGATATCTGGCTGCTGACCGGTCCCAATATGGCCGGTAAGTCGACCTTTCTACGGCAGAACGCATTGATCGCCCTATTGGGACAGAGCGGCAGTTATGTACCTGCGAAGTCTGCCCATATTGGCATTGTGTCACAATTGTTCAGCCGCGTTGGTGCATCGGACGACTTGGCACGCGGGCGCTCGACCTTCATGGTGGAAATGGTTGAAACCGCCGCAATTCTGAACCAAGCCAACGACAGGGCGCTGGTCATACTGGACGAAATCGGACGCGGCACCGCTACCTATGACGGCTTGTCGATTGCCTGGGCCACGCTGGAACATCTGCACGATGTAAACCAATGTCGTGCCCTGTTCGCCACACATTATCACGAGATGACGCAGCTTGCCGCCAAGCTGGAAGGCGTGGAAAACGCAACAATCGCCGTGAAAGAGTGGGAGGGCGACGTCGTCTTCCTGCACGAGGTGCGCAAAGGCGCGGCGGACCGGTCCTATGGGGTTCAGGTCGCCAAGTTGGCCGGCCTGCCAGACAGCGTAATCGCCCGCGCCAACACGGTTCTGGAGGCGCTGGAAAAAGGCGAGCGCGAAGGCACCGGGCAAAAGGCCGTGATCGACGATCTTCCCTTGTTTGCGGCCACACCCGCTCCGGTGCAAACCGTCGCATGTGGCCCGTCAGACGTCGAGCTGACCCTGGCCGACATTCAACCCGACGGGCTAAGCCCGATAGAGGCGTTGAACCTGCTTTATCAGCTTAAGGAAAAACTAGGCGGCCAATAGAAAACGCCACCGTTTCCAGGGGCGTTCTGTTTGGCTTGTTTATTTCGGCGTCGACGAAACGCCCACCTGCGCGGGGCGCAGTAGACGATCATGCAGCATGAAGCCTTCGCCCATCACCTGAATGATATCACCGGCCTTGGAGCCGGGCACCGGGGCTTCGAACATCGCCTCATGCACTTCAGGGTCGAACTTTTCACCAATCTCAGGTGACAACAGGCGAATGCCGTGTTTCTCAAAAATGTTCAAAAGCGACCGCATCGTCAGCTCGACACCTTCGACCAGCGCCTTGGCACCATCACCCGCATCGCCTGCAGCCTCTAGCGCGCGCTTCATGTTGTCGTACACAGGCAGCATATCGCGTGCCAGCTTCGATCCACCATACTGCTCGGCTTCGCGGCGATCACGTTCGCCACGCTTGCGGGTATTCTCGGCATCCGCCAAAGCCCGCATGAAACGGTCCTTGAATTCATCCCGTTCGGCGCGCAAGGCGGCCAGCTCGTCAACCGGGTCTTCCTCGGTCAAATCAATCTCTACTTCCTCGGTCATCAGCTCTTCGATTGCCGTTTCCAAGTTCTCTACTGCATCATTCTTTGCGTCAGCCATCTCTTCGCCTCTACCTTCGATCCGAGATCATCTTGCCGATCAATTGCGCGGTGTAATCAACGATGGGCACAATCCGCCCATAGTTCAATCGTGTGGGCCCGATGACCCCAACCGCACCAATGATCTTTCGATCAGCGTTCATATATGGTGAAACCACCAAAGAGGAACCCGAAAGTGAGAAAAGTTTGTTCTCAGACCCAATAAAAATGCGAACTCCTTCGCCCTGATCGGCCAATTCAAGGAATTCTGCGATGTCGCGCTTGCGTTCAAGGTCGTCAAACAGGGTTTTGATCTTCTCAAGATCGGCAGCCTCGGCATCTTCCGCCAACAGATTCGACCGCCCTCGCACGATCAAACGCTCGTAAGGTTGGCCTTCATTCTCCCACAACGCCGCACCGCTTTCGACAAGATCCTGCGCCAGAACGTCCAATTCCTGCCGTCGCTTCTTGATCTCTCGCGTCACAATGGTCTGAAGCTCTGAAATCGTGCGGCCTTCGGCCAGAGCATTCAGAAAATTCGCAGCTTCGCGCATGGAGGATGGGGTTTGCCCGGTCGGCGGGGTGAACACGCGGTTTTCGACATGCCCATCAGCAAACACCAGCACCACCAAGGCGCGGTCAGCACCCAGCGATACAAACTCAATATGCTTGATCGGGGCTTCATGCTTTGGTGTTAGAACCAGACTGGCCCCAGCGGTGATCCCAGACAGCGCAGATCCAACACGATCCATCATATTATTGATATTATTGTCTGTTTTTCCCACTGTTTCATCAATCTTCTGACGGTCGCCCTGATCCAGATTAGACACTTCCAGCAGCCCATCCACGAACATGCGCAGGCCAAGTTCGGTCGGGATGCGCCCAGCCGAGACATGCGGGCTGTCCAAAAGCCCCATAAATTCGAGGTCCTGCATCACGTTGCGAATGGTCGCCGCGCTGACTTTTTCAGTCAGCGCACGAGTCAGCGTGCGCGAGCCCACAGGCGCCCCCGTGCTCAGGTAGCTTTCGACAACGCTTCGAAACACTTCGCGTGAGCGGGCGTTCATATCGTTCATCAGTTCGTGACGGTCTTCCATACGCAATCGCCTTGCCTTTTCGCCAGAGCCATGGGTATCACGCCTTTGAACATGAAACAAAGGGGGAAGCCCATGCGCCCGTCAGGTCGGAATCTAGATCAAATGCGCCCGATTTCAATTGAGACCGGGATCACAAAGCACGCAGAGGGGTCCTGCATGATCCGCATTGGCGACACCCATGTGTTATGCACCGCATCCCTTGAAGAGCGTGTGCCGCCTTTTCTGCGCAATTCCGGAAAGGGCTGGGTGACGGCAGAATACGGAATGCTGCCACGGTCCACTGGGTCGCGGATGCGTCGCGAAGCTGCCTCTGGCAAGCAAGGCGGACGCACGGTTGAAATTCAGCGCCTGATCGGCCGGTCGCTGCGCGCGGGCATCGACCTTGTGGCCTTGGGTGAACGCCAGATCACCGTCGATTGCGATGTCATACAAGCCGATGGCGGCACCCGCTGCGCTGCGATCACCGGTGGTTGGGTTGCGCTGCGGCTGGCGGTTAACAAGCTGCTGAAAGCCACGGACATCTCCACCGATCCACTAATGGATCCGGTCGCCGCGGTATCTTGCGGCATTTATGCAGGTCAGCCGGTGCTGGATCTAGACTATCCCGAAGATTCAGAAGCTGGCGTGGACGGCAATTTTGTCCTCTGCGGCCCGAAACTGATCGAGGTTCAGATGTCTGCCGAGGGCTCCACCTTCACCCGCGATCAGATGAACGAGCTGATGGATCTCGCTGACAAAGGTGTATCCGAACTGGTTGTGGCTCAGCTTGAGGCAACCGCCTAATGCGCAAGTTCGACCGCGATCAACTGGTCATTGCCACCCATAACGAAGGCAAGCTGCGCGAGATTTCCGCCTTGCTAGAGCCTTTTGGCGTGTCCGTGACCTCTGCCGCCGAGCTTGGATTGGACGAGCCAGAAGAGACCGAGGATACGTTTGTAGGAAATGCCCGGATCAAGGCGCATTTTGCGGCAAAAGCCTCTGGCCTGCCCGCGCTATCTGATGACAGCGGTATCGTGGTCGATGCGCTGGAGGGTGCACCTGGCGTTTACACTGCAGATTGGGCTGAAACACCCAATGGCCGCGACTTTCCGATGGCGATGCAAAAGACATGGACGCTTCTAGAAGAAAAGAATGCCCCTCACCCGCGCAAGGCAAAATTTTGCGCCACCCTATGTCTGGCATGGCCCGACGGGCATGATGAAGTATTCGAAGGGAGCGTTGTCGGTCGTCTAACTTGGCCCATGCGCGGCAATCTAGGTTTTGGCTATGATCCGATCTTCATTCCCGATGGTCACGACATCACGTTCGGCGAAATGGATCCGGCAAAGAAACACAAGATGAGCCACCGCGCCGACGCCTTCGCCAAGCTTGTGCGGGGCGCTTTTGCTTGAGAATTGGCAGATCGGGGGTTTCGGGCTTTATGTCCACTGGCCCTTCTGCCAATCCAAATGTCCGTATTGCGACTTCAACAGCCATGTCGTGGCGTCGATAGATCACGATGCTTGGCTTGAAGCCTATATTGCCGAAATCGACCGCTACGGAGCGGATACGCCTGACCGCGTTCTCAGCTCAATATATTTCGGCGGAGGCACGCCCAGCTTGATGGCCCCTGCGACCGTGGGCGCGATCATCAATCGCGCGGCACAGCACTGGACCTTCGCCAATAATATCGAGATCACGCTAGAGGCCAATCCCGGCTCAATCGAGGCGCAGAACTTTGCGGGTTACAAGTCGGCTGGCGTTAATCGGATTTCTATTGGCGTTCAGGCTTTAAATGATCCTGACCTGAAGCAGTTGGGGCGGTTGCATTCGGTGGATGAAGCCAAAAAGGCTCTAACTCTGGCGAAATCACTGTTTGACCGGGTAAGCTTCGATCTGATTTATGCCCGTCAGGATCAGACATTGTCCGCGTGGCAGTCCGAGCTTGAAGAAGCATTAAGTTATGATCCTGATCATCTGTCACTTTATCAACTGACCGTCGAGCCGGGAACAGCTTTTGGTGCGCGATTTGAGGCGGGAAAGCTGCGCGGGTTGCCCGAAGAAGATCTGGCAACGGACATGTATTTCCTGACGCAAACCTTGTGTGATGCCGCCGGACTGCCCGCTTACGAGATTTCGAACCACGCGAAACCCGGACAGGAAAGCCAGCACAATCGAATCTACTGGCAGTCTGGCGATTGGGTTGGCATTGGGCCCGGCGCACATGGGCGATTGACGCTGGCAGGCACGCGGTATTCCACGGAAACTGCACTTGCTCCGGCAGGTTGGCTTTCGGCATCAGCATCAGGTCAAGGTGAAAGCCAGCGCGCCGCCCTTCCCCGCGACGAGCAGATCACCGAGTTTTTGCTGATGGGGCTTAGAACGGTGGACGGGTTAGACCTGCGTCGTTTGAATACGCAACTTGGCTTCACCCCAAATAGTAACAAAGTCAATGACTTAACTGATATTGGTCTGATCTGTATCGAAGACCAGCGATTAAAGGCGACCGACAAGGGTCGCCCAGTTTTGAACGGCATCCTTCGTGAGCTTATCCCCGACTAGGACGACAGCTTTCCGCACAAAGTATCTAGGTCGTCCAGCGAACCATAGCGCACCGTTACAGTTCCGCTTTCCCCACTTGTGGCGTGATCAATCTGAACTTTCATTCCCAAGGCGGCAGACAAATCACCCTCAAGCGCGCGGGTGTCGGCATCCTTCTGGGTTTTTTGTCGCGGCGATCTGGGCGCGGTTGGTTTGGGCGACTTTGCCAATGCCTCGGCTGCCCTGACTGACAACCCTTTGGCGATGATCTGGCGCGCCAGGTCGATCGGATTCTCTGCCGTCACCAAGGTTCGTGCGTGACCCGCACTTAGTTTACCGTCCCGAACAAAATCCTGCACTTCGTCGGGCAGATTCAGCAACCGCAGCAAGTTGGCGATATGGCTACGGCTTTTCCCAAGTGCTTCTGACACTTTCTCTTGCGTATGGCCGAAGCGGTTCATCAGATCGCGATAGCCTGCGGCCTCTTCAATCGCGTTCAGATCGGCACGTTGAATGTTTTCGATAATCGCAACTTCCAACGCCTCTGTATCGCTATATTCACGAACGATAACAGGGAGTTCGTGAAGTTGAGCCATCTGGGACGCGCGCCAGCGGCGTTCACCGGCCACAATCTCGTATTCACCATCCGCACCGGGCTTGGGGCGCACGATAAGGGGTTGGATCACACCCTTCTCGCGGATCGACGCCGCCAGATCGTTCAGTTGTTCTTCGGTGAATTGACGCCGGGGCTGTTCAGGGTTCGGCGTGATTTTTTCGACCGGCACAACCAGATCGGCGCGACGTGCGGTCTGCGTGCTTGGCGTTTCTTCTGCCGTCACATCGGCCATCAGCGCAGACAAGCCGCGACCCAGGCCACGTTGTTTTTGATTCTTGCTCATCTTAGCCTCTTCTATTGCGTATGGAGAGTTCGGACGCCAGTTCGCGGTAAGCTTGGCTGCCCTTTGACATCGGATCATACATCAACACCGGCAATGCAAAAGATGGCGCTTCACTTACGCGGACATTGCGCGGGATCATGGTGTCGAAGACAAGCTCACCCAGGTTGCCGCGCGCGTCTGCTTCGACCTGGCGCGACAGGTTGTTCCGGGTGTCGAACATGGTCAGCACGATCCCCTCGATTCGAAGTCCGGCATTGGCGGTCTGGCGCACTTCACGAATGGTTAGCATCAGTTGCGAAAGGCCTTCCAGTGCAAAAAATTCGCTTTGAAGCGGGATCAAAACACTGTCTGCGGCGACCAGCGCGTTTACGGTCAGTAGGTTCAGCGACGGCGGACAGTCGATCAGAATGTAATCCAGTTCCAACTGACCTAATCCCGTCGCACGCACCGCGTCATGCAGCAAATGACTGCGCTTTTCGTTCGAGACCAATTCTATATCCGCCGATGACAGATCAGTGGTCGCCGGGGCTATATACAGGTTCTCGACATCGGTTTCTTGCAAGACTTCGGTCAGCGGCGCTTCTTCCAACAAAAGGTCGTATGTTGTGAGTTTTCGATCCGCGACCTCAACACCTAGTCCGGTAGAGGCGTTTCCTTGTGGATCAAGGTCAATCAACAGCACCCGATTTCCTGCTTCGGCAAGCGCGGCGCCTAGGTTAATTGTGGTCGTCGTTTTTCCGACCCCGCCTTTTTGATTGGTGATCGCAATGATCTTGGGGCCATGGCCATTGATGATATCAGGCACGTCTTAGATCTCCGATCTTCAAAACAACGGCGTTCGGGTTGGTGTTGCTGGGGTATGTATCAAGTTCAAACCGCCATTTTTCAAGGGCTTCTTCGACCTCGGCGCTGTAATTTTCGCCTTTCAAGAAGATCGCAATTCCACCCGCCTTCAAGTGCTGATCAGCGAAGCCCAGCAGATTGGTCAACGAAGCCAGCGCTCTGGCAGACACCACATCTGCCTCAAGCGGTGCAACTGCTTCGATTCGTTTGGAAATTATAGTGGCATTGGCGCCAGTCTCGCGCACAACTGTTCGAAGGAACGTGGCTTTTCGCAGGTCGCTTTCAATACAGATCGTGTTCCGATCAGGATCAGCTTCCTGCGCCAAAATGGCCATGATCAACCCGGGGAAGCCACCTCCCGTTCCCATATCACACCAGGTCGCGACACTTGGCTGCGACAGGCGGAATATCTGCGCCGAATCTTGAAAATGGCGGGTCCACAATGAGGATAGCGTTGATGGAGAAACAAGGTTTATAGCAGGGTTCCACTTTTCAAGTAAAGCTGCATAGATGTTCAGCCGCTCCGTTGTTTCACGTGAAACATCAAGCCCAACGCGCGCTTCTTGGTTCATCATGCTGAACGCTTCCGGCTTGCACGACGCAGCCTGGCCAAAATCAACGTCAGCGCCGCCGGCGTCATTCCCTCGACCCGGCCTGCCTGCGCCAGCGTTCTGGGGCGCGCCAAGGTCAGCTTGCTGGCTAGCTCGTTTGAAAGCCCTTCCATCTCGTCATACCGGAAATCTTCCGGAATACGCTGCGCCTCATCTCGCAGCAGTGCCTCGATATCCCGCGCTTGACGCTCAATATAATTGGCATACATCGCGTCGCGCGAAATTTGCGTCTGTATCTCACTGGGCACATCAGCAAAAGATGCGTCCAGTTCAGTGATCATCTCATAATCTACTGTTGGAAAGGCAAGAAGCTCGAATGCTGTGCGCTTGGTGCCGTCCTTGCGCACTGTTAACCCCAGCTTTTCCAGATCTTGCGGCGTAAAGGTTCGATCGGTCAGTGCAGCCTTTGCGCGCGCAAGCCCTTCTGCCTTGTTTTCAAAGGCTTTCCGCCGCACACCCCCAACACAGCCCAAGGTTATGCCGAGAGGTGTCAGGCGCTGGTCAGCGTTGTCAGCCCGCAAAGATAGCCGATATTCTGCACGCGATGTGAACATGCGGTAAGGTTCAGTTACGCCGCGGGTGGTCAGATCATCCACCATCACACCCATATAGGAATTTGAGCGGGAGAAAATAACCGGATCGCGGTCCAGAGCAGACAGCGCGGCGTTTAACCCCGCAATCAAACCTTGTGCGGCTGCTTCCTCATACCCCGTTGTCCCGTTGATTTGGCCGGCCAGATACAACCCCGGCACATCGCGAAGGCGCAAAGTTTCGGTCAGCGATCGGGGATCCACATAGTCGTATTCAATTGCATAACCCGGCTGCAAAATCTCGGCCTGCTCCAACCCAACGATCGAGTGGACATAAGCCTTCTGCACCTCGATCGGTAAGGATGTGCTAATTCCGTTCGGGTAGACGGTGTGATCGTCCAGCCCCTCCGGCTCCAGGAATATCTGGTGTGATTCCTTGTCAGCGAACCGGACAATTTTGTCTTCGATCGAGGGGCAATAGCGCGGACCAACCCCGTCGATATGCCCGCCATACATTGCGGACCGCTCTAGATTTTCACGGATGATTTCATGGGTTTGCCTATTTGTATGGGTGATTCCACAGGAAATCTGTCGCGCCTCGGGTTTGGTGTTCAGGAACGAAAAAACGACCGGGTCCTCATCACCCGGTTGGCTGTCTAGGATGTCCCAGTTAATTGTGCGGCCATCCAGACGCGGCGGTGTTCCGGTCTTAAGCCGCCCCAGTGGCAGGCCAAAGCTGTCGATTCTTTCGGCAAGCTTCACAGATGGCCGATCTCCCATCCGTCCACCTTCACTACGCTTGTCCCCTACGTGAATAATGCCTCGCAGAAACGTGCCTGTGGTCAGAATGACCGCATGCGCCGTGAGGGCGCTACGGTCCTGCAAAACCACGCCGCTAACGCGCTGACCGTCCATGACCAAATCCGTCGTTTCGCCTTCAATCACGGACAGGTTGGCAGTTTTTGCAATCTCGTCCTGCATCGCGGCGCGATAAAGCTTCCGATCCGCTTGCGCGCGCGGCCCTTGAACCGCTGGACCTTTACGCCGATTTAACAGCCGGAACTGAATGCCTGCAAAGTCTGCAACTCGACCCATCAAGCCATCTAGCGCATCGATCTCTCGCACCAAATGGCCTTTACCCAGACCACCAATAGCTGGATTACAGGACATAACGCCAAGATCGCTTTTGCGCAGTGTAATCAAGGCGGTTCGCGCGCCAAGGCGAGCTGATGCATGTGCTGCATCCGCACCTGCATGGCCTCCGCCAACAACAATCACATCAAAATCCAAATGTTTCACGTGAAACACTCCATGTCCTAAATCCAGCCGTCACTTCCCAAGACAAAAGCTTGCAAAGATTTCGTCCAACAGATGCTCTACATCGACACGGCCAACCAAACTATCAAGGGCACGAATGGCTGCACGAATTTCTTCCGCTGAAAACTCGGCCCGATCTGGTCCGTGTTGTAGCTCGATTCGAGCATCTTCCAAAGCGCCAAGCGCGCGCTCCATTGCAATCCTGTGCCGCGCTCGCGTTGCAATACCAGCCCCTTTTACCCGGTCTTCCAACACATTGCCAATTCGAGCCACCAGCTTATCAACGCCCTGTCCGGTGACACCAGAGACCGCAAGATCTTCGGTTGAACGTAAATCAGCCTTACCAAGAACCACGAGATCGTCCGCACTTGGTTTCAGCGGCATGATCTCGTCAATCTCCGACTTCAGAAAAATTCGCAGATCAGCCGCCCTTGCCCGCGAAAGCGCCCGTTCAACACCAATGGCTTCAACCGCATCTTGCGCCTCTCGAAGTCCAGCCGTGTCCAGAACGGTTACAGGCAAACCTGACAGCTCCATCTGTACCTCGATCACGTCGCGTGTGGTGCCAGCCACCTCGGAGGTAATAGCGGCATCCCTTCCAGCAAGAGCGTTCAAAAGGGTTGATTTGCCTGCATTCGGTGCCCCGACAATCGCTACTTCAAACCCGTCACGGATTCGTTCGGCAATGCTAGTTCCAGCGGTTTCGGACCGCAATCTGGTTAGCACACCCTCCAGCAAAGCCTCAACTTCAGGCGAGACATCAACGGGCACATCTTCGTCGGCAAAATCAATAGTCGCTTCCAGCAACGCCGCGGCTCTGATCAGATCGCGGCGCCACCCTTCAGCCAAACCACCCAACGCGCCGGACAGGATGTTAAACGCCTGCCGCCGCTGCGCTTCGGTTTCAGCGTCCAGAAGATCGGCAAGCCCTTCGACCTGCGCCAGATCCAGACGTTCGTTCTCAAGCGCCCGGCGCGTGAACTCGCCAGGTTCCGCCATGCGAAGATTGGGATAGTTTGACAGCTCATCCAACACCGCACGCACCACGGCGGTGGACCCATGAAGCTGGAACTCCACCACCGGTTCGCCGGTAAAACTGGCACCATCATCAAAGCAAAGCACAAGGGCTTCATCCAAGACACGCCCGTCCGCCGTTTTCAGGTTTCGCAACCCAGCCTTTCGGATCATTGGCAGACCACCAGCCATACCCTGCGCAGCCGAAAACGCATGTGGCCCGGAAATCCGGACCACGGCGACACCCGATTTGCCACGGGCACTGGCTAGAGAATAGATCGTATCCATTATTAACCCATTGTATTTTAACAATAAGTTATGTGTTCATCGAATCGAAGAACTCACCGTTTGTTTTGGTTTGCTTGAGTTTTGAGATCAGAAACTCGATCGCATCCGTGGTGCCCATCGGGTTCAAAATCCGACGCAGGACATAGGTCTTTTGCAGGTCCTTCGCATCCACCAACAGCTCTTCTTTCCGTGTGCCGGATTTCAGGATATCGATGGCCGGGAAGACGCGTTTGTCAGCGACCTTGCGATCCAGAACAATCTCGGAGTTACCGGTGCCCTTGAATTCTTCAAAGATCACTTCGTCCATCCGCGAACCGGTGTCGATCAGCGCAGTTGAGATGATGGTCAGCGAACCACCTTCCTCGATGTTCCGGGCAGCACCAAAGAAGCGCTTCGGGCGTTGCAGGGCGTTGGCATCCACGCCGCCGGTCAGAACCTTACCCGACGACGGCACGGTGGTGTTGAAGGCACGCCCCAGACGCGTGATCGAGTCGAGCAGGATCACAACGTCGCGTTTGTGTTCGACCAGTCGCTTGGCTTTCTCGATCACCATTTCGGCCACGGCCACGTGACGGGTCGCGGGCTCATCGAAAGTCGAGGATACCACCTCGCCCTTCACAGATCGCTGCATATCCGTAACCTCTTCCGGCCGTTCGTCGATCAGAAGAACGATCAGATAGCATTCTGGATGATTGGTTTCGATGGAATGAGCAATGTTTTGCAGCAGCACCGTTTTACCCGTCCGCGGCGGGGCGACAATCAGCGCCCGCTGACCTTTACCGATTGGCGACACAAGGTCGATGATCCGGGCGGACCGATCCTTGATGGTCGGGTCTTCGATCTCCATCTTCAGGCGCTCGTCGGGATAAAGCGGCGTCAGGTTATCAAAAGCAACTTTGTGCTTGGCTAGCTCGGGATCACCAAAGTTAATCTTCTCGACCTTGGTGATGGCAAAATAGTTTTCGTTTTCACCCGGGGCTTGAATGATGCCCTCAATCGTATCCCCTGTGCGCAGAGAATACTGACGGATCACATCCGGCGACACATAGATGTCGTCCGGACCGGACAGGTAGTTCGCCTCGGGCGAGCGCAGGAAGCCGAAGCCGTCTTGCACGACCTCAAGCACGCCGTCGCCACCGATGATCCATTCATCATCCGCCAGCTCTTTCAGGATCGAGAACATCATCTCGCCCTTGCGCATGGTGGACGCGTTTTCGATCTCAAGCTCTTCAGCCATGTTCACAAGCTCTTTCGGGCTCTTGGCTTTCAGATCAGCAAGGTTCAGACGGTTATCGGACATGGGAATACTCTGGGATTGCCTCAGGACGGCATGCGCGCGGCATTGCGGTCAAAGTAGGAATGGGAAACATACACGGCCGGACGGCCAGCGTTAAGGGTCACATAAGACGGATCGCCTTATGAGTCAACGATCCTAAAATTTCATCACGACCGAGAAGACAATGATCAACATCAGGATCGTCGGAAATTCATTCATCATTCGATAGCGACGGCCTGTCAGCGCATTGGTTCCAGAAATAAATTCTTTGCGCCGCGCCCCCAGCCACATGTGAAACCATGTCATAAGAATAACCGACAAGCCTTTGGTCCATGGCCAGATCATTGACCAATCAACAATGCCGGGTGTGAAGACAAGCAATAGACCAAACAGCCAGGTGCTGATCATTGACGGGTTCATGATCGCCTTCAGCAGACGACGCTCCATTGTCTGAAACAGACCATCGGTTTCATTGCCTGATCCGACAATCTCGACATGATAGACAAACAATCGTGGTAGATAGAAAAGCCCAGCCATCCATGCGATCACGGACACGATATGAAGCGATTTCGTCCAAGGGTAAATATCTGCCAGAAATTCGCCCATTCTTAGCACTCCTATTCACACGGGTCCGGTCTGCCCTTCTTAAAATAATAAAGAAGAAGAAAGAAAGATGATGTTTATGTAGGGGCTGTGCATAATGGGGATTATTAGGTTGTCCCGGCTCTTATGAACAGGTGGATAAGAGGAGATCGGTTTAAGGGAAGAACGGTGTAACACACTATTTAATAGCGTGAATCCTGAAAACAATCTGGGGATAACCGATAGGACAAAAAGCAAGGGTGGGCGAAAAACCTCACTCATTCAAAAACCGCTTTCCACAGTGGAGGAAACTCGAAAACTGTCTTAGGAAAGAGGTAAGTTTTCCAGTGGTGCGTTCAGGGTCGCGTTATTCGATCTTCCGAACACCGGAACAAACAGAGTTTTTCCACAGGGTTATCAAATGGCCTTTTCTCTGATCTTGGCGTCGGCTTCGGAAATTCGGGCGCAATTGCTGCGCAATGCCGGGGTGGGGATTGATATACAGCCTGCACGGATCGACGAAGAAACAATCCGCGCATCGTTAAAAGCTGACGGGGCAAGCCCACGCGATCTGGCCGATGCGCTTGCCGAATTCAAGGCCCGTAAGATCAGCGAGAAAAACCCAGGTCGTCTGGTTCTGGGCTGCGATCAAATTGCCGAACTTGGGGGCGAGGTCTTGTCCAAGCCGCAGACCGAAGAGGACGCGAAAGCGCAACTTGCCAAGATGTCGGGTCAGACTCATCGTTTGTTGTCAGCGGCCGTTCTGTATCAGGACGGAAAAGCGATATGGCGTCATGTGGGTGTGGTGCGATTGCGAATGCGAGAGCTATCACAGGACTACATTGACAATTATGTGCCCCGCAATTGGAACAGCATCCGCCACTCTGTCGGGGCCTACAAGCTGGAAGAAGAAGGTGTTCGTCTGTTTGCCAAGGTGGATGGCGACTATTTTAATGTTCTGGGGTTGCCGCTGTCAGAGCTGCTGTCATACCTGATCTTGCGAGGAGATCTTGAAATATGAGTGAACGACGTATTCCATTGGCAGGCGTGATCGGTGACCCGATCGAACATTCTTTGTCGCCGCGCCTGCATGGTCATTGGCTGCGGACGAAAGCCATACCGGGATACTACATCCCGATGCGCGTCAGTAACGAAGATTTCGCGCATGTTATTCGAACCCTTCCCAAGGCAGGGTTTGTCGGTGTGAACGTGACGATACCCCACAAGGAAACGGCGTTGAACATGGCGGATACGGTGACAGACCGTGCTGCGCTGATTGGCGCTGCCAACACACTGATCTTTCGGTCTGATGGAAAGATTTATGCGGATAATACAGATGGCTACGGATTTACCGAGAACTTGCGCCAAGGGGCGTCGGACTGGGCACCAGAAACCGGGCCAGCTGCCGTGTTCGGCGCTGGTGGGGCTGCGCGTGCTGTCATCGCATCATTGATCGAGGTCGGAGCACCCGAGATCCGCTTGGCAAACCGTACGCGTGCCCGGTCCGATGCGCTGCGGGCCGAGTTTGGAAACCGGATCAAGGTGTTCGACTGGCTGCAAGCCGGCAACATGCTGGATGATGCCATGACTGTGGTGAACACCACATCGCTTGGAATGGTGAATAAACCAGATTTCCGCGTGCCATTGGATGGATTTAATCCCAAAGCCGTGGTCACGGATTTGGTTTACACGCCGTTGCGCACGCATTTTCTGGAGGAAGCCGCGAAGGCAGGATGTGTGACTGTTGATGGGCTTGGAATGCTATTGCATCAGGCTGTCCCGGGGTTCGAGCGATGGTTTGGACTGCGGCCCGAAGTTGACGATGCGCTGCGCAACGCAGTTCTTGGCATATGAGCAACCCGTTCATCATCGGTCTGACAGGGTCGATTGGCATGGGTAAATCGACCACTGCGACCATGTTTGCGGAAGAAGGTGTGCCAGTCTGGGATGCTGATGCAGCGGTTCATCGAATTTACGCACCCGGCGGGGCTGCTGTTGAGCCATTGCGCGCCATATACCCTGACGCGATTGTTGGCGGGGCGGTGGACAGGAATATTCTGAAAGACTGGATCGGAAAGGATCCCAGCGCGCTTAAGCAGATCGAAGCGGTTGTGCACCCTCTTGTCGCGCAGGACCGCGCGGATTTTATTGCCGGCTCTGATGCACCAATCGTGGTGCTTGATATTCCCCTGCTGTTTGAGACCGGCGCAGATGATCGGATGGACTTGGTCGTTGTCGTCTCTGCCCCTGCCGATTTGCAGCGTGCGCGGGTTTTGGCGCGCGGGACCATGAGCACTGAACAGTTCAACACAATCCTTGCAAAACAGATGCCGGATGCGGAAAAACGAAAGCGCGCGGATGTGGTGATCCCAACGGAAACCATGGACGATGCGCGAACCGCCGTGAGAGCGGTCGTCACCCAAGTGAAGGAGCGTTTATCCCATGCGTGAGATTGTGCTGGATACAGAAACCACGGGGTTTGATCCGGATGGCGGCGACCGGATCGTCGAAATCGGGTGTCTTGAACTGTATAATCACATGCCCACGGGCAAGACGTTTCACCAATATATCAACCCGGAACGCGACATGCCGGACGAAGCGTTTGGGGTGCACGGGATCGGCCCCGACCTGCTTCTGAGCCCGCGCGCAGCGCAGGCCGGTGAGGTGACGTTGAAAGATAAACCAGTGTTCAAACTGGTCGGGCAGGCCTTTCTGGATTTCATCGGCGACGCACGTCTGGTCATCCACAATGCCAGCTTTGACATGAAGTTTCTGAATGCCGAGCTGAAATGGATGGGCTTGCCATTGATCCCGTGGGAGCAGGCCACCGACACGCTGGCCATCGCCCGCAAGAAATTTCCGGGCGCCCCGGCTTCGCTGGACGCGCTGTGTCGCCGGTTTGGCATCGACAATTCATCGCGCACCCTGCACGGCGCGTTGCTGGACAGTGAAATACTGGCCGAGGTGTATCTGGAGCTGATCGGTGGGCGGCAGCCTGACCTTGTGCTGGCCCCCGATCAGGGTGCCGCGTCCGAGGCGGGGGGAAATGGCGCGTGGCGTCCAACGCAGCGCCCGACGCCCCTGCCCAGCCGGGTCAGCAAAGAAGAAGCCGCCGCCCATGACGCTTTCATTGAAAAGCTGGGCGACGGTGCTGTTTGGAAAACCTATCGCTAGGTGAAGCAGCTTGGGTCAGTTGACCTTTGCATCGCCTTGTTCAGCGGCAACGCGGCGCTCGATCTCGTGGCGATACAGCGCAAGGAAATCGACAGTATCCAGGTTCAGCGACGGGAAGCCGCCATCACGGGTCACGTCCGCCACGATGCGACGCACGAAGGGGAACAACATGCGGGGGCATTCGATCATCAGGAAGGGGTGCATCTGATCTTCGGGCACGTTTTCGACCTGAAAGATTCCGGCATATTCCAGTTCCATCAGGAACAATTGTTCGCCACCGTTCTTGTTCTTCGACCCGATCGTGTATTTCGAGATCACTTCGAACTGGTTGTCAGTCGGGCGCTTTTTGGCGTCCAGTGCGACTTCGACATTAATGTCGGGCTGAACTTCACCCTGGACACCCTTTTGAGCCAAAATATTCTCAAACGACATGTCGCGGATGAATTGGCCAAGAACCTGCATCTTGGGTTGGACAGGGGCGGTTTGTGCTTTGGCTTCCTCGGCCATGATCTTCTCCTTCGGGAAAAACTGTTGGCATGTGCTTACCACCTTGACCCGGCACCCTCAACAAGGGGTTTTCCAACGCCCGGTTTGGCGCTATCTGGGCGCTATGACTGATATGATCCCCGCCTGGATAAACGGCACCTTGACCCCGGTTGATAAACTTCAGGCCCATGTGGATGGCGTGAAGCACAAAGCCGTGTCGGTGTTTTTGTTTCACGCGGACAAGGTATTGATCCAGCAACGGGCGGCAGGAAAGTATCACACGCCTAACAAATGGGCGAACAGTTGCTGCACCCATCCGCATTGGGATGAAGATCCGCGCGATTGTGCGATCCGGCGGCTTGAAGAAGAGCTGGGGATTACTGGTGTTCAACCGAAATGGGTGGAAAAGTTGGAATATCGCGCCGATGTGGGCGGCGGGCTGATCGAACATGAGGTGGTCGATATGTTCGTCATTCACGCCGATGAAGTGCCACAGATCACCCTGAACCCATCAGAGGTGCAGGCAATCCAATGGCTGGACCGATCAACGCTAGAAAACAAAATCGTCCAAGCCCCCAACGATTTTACCCCGTGGCTGAAAATCTATATGTCCAAGTATGCAAGCTCAGTGTTTGGTCCAGCCTGATGGGCCTTCAACACCCGGATGTGTCGGACGTTTTTCAG
The DNA here is from genome assembly GCF_023016085.1 of Aliiroseovarius sp. F47248L. NCBI lineage: Bacteria > Pseudomonadati > Pseudomonadota > Alphaproteobacteria > Rhodobacterales > Paracoccaceae > Aliiroseovarius > Aliiroseovarius sp. F47248L. Next base: position 2,805,050 of record NZ_JALKBF010000001.1, read on the forward strand.
GCGTTACATCGGTAAAATCCCCGTCGATCACCTCATCGTCCGGGTGATGCGGGCGCTGAGGATGCTGCTGCCCCTGTTGCCCCATCGAGAAAGTTTGAACCTGAATGCGGGACCGTGCCCAGTTGTAAACCCCGCGGCGAACGGCCGGGATCAGCAACGCAAACCCCACGAAATCGGTGAAGAAACCAGGTGTCAAAAGCAACGCGCCGGAAAACAGGATCATCGCGCCATGGGCCAATGGCTCGGTTGGATCGTTTAATTGACCGAAGCTTTCACGCAGTTGTGACAAGGCCAAAGCCCCCTGCGCGCGCATCAATTGCGTGCCGACGACGGCGGTCAATACAACGATTGCGAGCGTTGGCCACAAGCCAATTGCGCCCCCAACCTGAATGAACAGGGCGATCTCGATCAGCGGAACCGCGATGAACAGCGCAAAAAGCCACATTGGGCATGTCTCCTTTTCATTTCGAACGGTGGACTTGGCCCCGCTCAGCACCTACATATGTCTCCGGTTGCCGCGTTTCCATATCGCGCTTGAAAAGAGGTATAAATGAGCTCATCCCTGATCCAGCTTCTGGTGCTTGCCGGAATTGCCCTGTTTCTGATTTTGCGCCTGCGCGATGTGCTTGGCACGCGGGAAGGGTTCGAAAAGCCTGTGGTGACACGAAACGATGATCGCCGCCTTGGCCGCGATCAGCTTGAAGTGATCGAAGGCGGACCCGACAGCGACATCACCGACCACGTTCCCGAAGGCAGCGCCGCCGCGCAAGCGTTGGCCGCGATGAAGGGCGCAGAGCCGTCCTTTAATGTCAGCGAGTTTCTGGGCGGTGCGCGCGGCGCATACGAGATGATCCTGATGGGGTTCGAAGCCGGCGATCTGGCGCAGATTAAACCATTCCTCGCCGACGATGTGTATGAAACATTCGCATCCGTGATCGAGGCGCGCGAAAAGAAGGGTCTGTCTGTTGACGCCAAATTCGTAGGTCTGCGCGAGCTGAAACTGGTCGATGCCGAGTTCAACCCGGACACGAACGAAGGCGAAGTGACCGTGCGATTTATCGGTGAATTGACCTCGGTTGTGCGCGACAAGGGTGGCGACATCATCGAAGGCAACCCTAACGAAGTGAAGCGCCAGAAAGATGTCTGGACATTTGCCCGCATTATGGGGTCGGACAATCCAAACTGGCAGCTGGTCGCCACGGGTGGATGATGTTTCGGGGGCTGGCATTTGCGCTGGCCCTTTTGGGCACGCCCGCTTTTGCAGGGTTGGATGACGCCGACATCACAATTCTTTCGTTCGACGAGTTGAACGGCTGGGACCGCGACAACCATCAAGAGGCGCTGGCTGTGTTTCTGGACACCTGTCGCGATCTGGATGACCCCCAATGGCGACCAATTTGTGCGCTGGCAGCGCAGCAGGACGACGGCAAAACCTTTTTCGAGCTGTTCTTTCGCCCTGTCCTGATCCGGGATGGCAATGACCCATTGTTCACCGCCTATTATGAGCCGGAAATCCGCGGCTCACGTACGCAGTCGCTCAGATATCGCTATCCCGTATATCGAAAACCGCCAGAGCTGAAATCGGGTGATGTCTGGTTGTCGCGCCGTGAGATCGAAGATGGCGGCGCACTTCAGGGCCGTGGGCTTGAAATCGCTTGGGTTGAAGACCCGGTCGAGCTTCAATTTCTGCAAATTCAGGGGTCCGGACGGATTCGGCTTGCTGAAGGCGGCACCATTCGACTGGGTTATGGTGGTTCCAACGGGCACAGCTTCATGTCACTGGGCAACGAGCTTGTGCGGCAGGGAATTTATAACGAACACCAGGTTTCCCAAAAGGTCATTCAGAACTGGGTGAAACGCAATCCCGAGGCGGGGCGCGAACTGCTCTTGTCAAACCCGTCCTATGTGTTTTTCCGGCTGATCGGTAAGGTGTCAGCACACAAGGGTCCGCTGGGCGCGATGAACCGGTCGATCACCGCGCACCGGTCTGTCGCGGTTGATCCGAAATACACTGCACTGGGCGCACCGGTCTGGTTAGAGAAGAAAGGCAAAGAGCCATTCAATCGCCTGATGATCGCCCAAGATACGGGATCACGGGTCAAGGGCGCACAGCGCGCCGATATTTTCTGGGGCACCGGTGCGCACGCGGGGCGTCTGGCTGGCCAGATCCGCGATGATGGCCGGATGGTCGTACTGCTGCCGATCCAGCGTGCTTTTGCCATGCTGCCCGAGAACTAGGAATGGCCCGCCGCCCCAGACATCTGAGCGCCGAAGACAAAGCGCTTTGGAAAAAGGTGGCGGACAGCACCGAGCGGATGCACGCTGCCCGTCCGCTGGTCGAATTGCCTGCGGCAAACTCGCCTTTGACGAAAAAACCGCAGCCGAAAGCGTGCCACCCGGCGTTTCAAGTTGGGCAGAACACCAAGCCAAACGCCCTGCCCCATGATCTTGCACCGTCCTTATCCAACAGCGTTGCCAGCCAGCCTGTGTCGATGGATCGCAAGACATTCGGCAAGATGAAAAAGGGGCGCTTGTCGCCCGAATCGCGGATTGACTTGCACGGAATGACCATCGCGCAAGCGCATCCCGTTCTGATACGGTTCATACTTGATGCGGCCGCTGCCGATCGCAGGTTGGTTCTGGTGATTACTGGCAAGGGTAAGCATCGTGACGATGGCGGGCCTATTCCGGTGCGGCACGGCGTGTTGCGTCATCAGGTGCCGCACTGGCTGAACACTATGCCGCTAAAGCAGTATGTTTTGCAAATAACCGAGGCGCATTTGAAGCATGGCGGTCAGGGGGCGTACTACGTCTATCTGCGCAGACGCCGCTGATCGCTATTGCGTAATGGGTGTCACAATCAGGCGCGTCGCATTTTGCACCACCAAGACAGTGCCGGGGATGAGCCCAACACGTGTGGATGGATCGCCCCCATAGGCTGCACCAAGGTCCGGTACTTTCTGCAACAGGCGCAGGAAGGACGGCGAAGCCAGGGCAGTTGCGTGGTCGATCTTGCCATCGCTAAATGCGGAAATATCGACCATGGTCACATCAAGCGCGGCCAGCTTCTGCACATCGGTTGTGTTGCCCAAGCGCGCGGTTTGTCCGGTCAGACTGGCCGACAGACGCAGCGCGATGTCGCGAGTTGAAGAGAAAATGTAAAACGGCTGCGGCAGTTTGCCGATCCGATCAGCCTGAGCGCGGAAGACGTCAATATCAATGTCGGGCGAGATCAGAATAACGCCACTGATCTTGCGCAATCCATTTTGGCCATCGGCGATGGTCATCTGGCGCATCGTTTCCATCGCCAGTAGTGCACCCATCGAATGCCCGACCAGCAGAATCTCGTCTGCGCCAGCTTCCGAAACCGCCCGGATCGTCGCCTCCAACCCGTCGCGCGCAATCAGCATCGAGTCACGGTCATACCCATAGCCCAAAGGATGCCCGGCGCTGGGCCAGGAATAATGAACGGGCAGGAACGGCAAATCCAGATCTTCGGAAATCTGCGCAAACCGATACAACCCCTCTGCAAAGTTGTTGTTGAAGCCGTGCACGAAAATAATGGCCGTGCGCTGTTCGGCCCGTCTGTGCGCAAGCTCGCCGCGCAGCGCGGTTCGGAAATCACCTTGTGTAGTCAGGGGCAAAAAGCTGTCCAACAGAAAATGCGTTGACGGGTCGGGTGTTTTGCGTCGCGGCCATTCGATGCTTCCCGGCTCACGGTCGCGCGGAACCGAAACGTCGTAGCGACCGAAGACCAAGTCGCGACTGCGGTTGCCGCTTGGAAAACCTTGCTCGTCCATTTCGCGCGTCGTGCCGACATAGATACGCTGTAAATCGCCGATTTTTGCCGCGCCTTCAAATAGCGTGATCTTCCCGCGCGGCGCACAGGAGGCAAGCAGCAAGACAATGACAAGGTGATGAACAATACGCACGTGTGGCTCCTCGGGTTCCGCCCTTGGATACCCGAGGATTTGATGTCTGCATAGACATCAAAGCATGTAGCGGCTCACATCTGTGGCGGTCATCAGCTCACCAAGGTTTTGATCCACGAAAGCCTTGTCGACCACGACCTTGTCGCCAGCGCGGTCCGGCGCGGTGAAGCTCAGTTCTTCGAACACACGTTCAAGCACGGTGTAAAGCCGCCGCGCACCAATGTTTTCGACACTTTGGTTCACCTCGGCCGCTATGCTGGCCAGTGCGGCAATGCCGTTCTCAGTGAACTCGACCGTCACCTCTTCGGTGTCCATAAGTGCCGTGTATTGTCGTGTCAGCGCATTGTCTGTTTCTGTCAGAATACGCACGAAATCTTCTTCCGTCAGCGCACGAAGCTCGACGCGAATAGGCAGGCGACCCTGAAGCTCGGGCAGCAAGTCCGAGGGCTTGGCGACATGAAATGCGCCAGAAGCAATGAACAGGATATGATCGGTTTTCACCGCGCCATGCTTGGTGGAAACAGTCGTGCCTTCGATCAGCGGCAGCAGATCGCGCTGCACACCCTCGCGGCTGACATCGGCTCCACGCGCGTCCGATTTCGCACAAACTTTGTCGATCTCGTCCAGAAAGACGATGCCATTTTGCTCTACTGATTCCAGCGCGGCGCGGGTAACGGTTTCATCGTCCAGCAACTTATCTGCCTCGTCCGAGATCAGAATGTCATAGCTGTCGCGAACGGTCATCTTCTTCTTCACGGTGCGCTGGCCGAACGCCTTTCCGAACATGTCGCCCAGATTCAGCATTCCCATGCCTTGTCCCGGCTGGCCGGGCACATCGAGCATTTGCATCGGGTTCGAACTGTCTGCAATCTCCAGTTCGACCTCGTGGTCGTCCAGCTCGCCTGAATGCAGCTTTTTGCGGAACATCTCGCGCGTGTTTTCGCGCGCGTCAGTGCCGGCAATGGCCTCGATTACCCGATCTTCGGCAGCAGCTTCGGCGCGGGCTTTCACGTCCTCGCGCATGTGTTCGCGGGTTTGCATGATCGCCGCGTCCACCAGATCACGCACGATCTGCTCAACATCGCGCCCGACATAGCCGACCTCGGTAAACTTCGTCGCTTCTACCTTGATGAAAGGTGCGCGGGCAAGCTTGGCCAGGCGGCGGCTGATTTCGGTCTTGCCGACTCCGGTGGGGCCGATCATCAGGATGTTCTTGGGGTAAACCTCGTCGCGCAGATCATCGGTCAATTGCCTGCGCCGCCAACGGTTGCGCAGCGCCACGGCGACCGCGCGCTTGGCGTCTTTTTGCCCGATGATATAGCGATCCAGCTCGCTGACGATTTCGCGGGGGGTCAGGTCGGTCATGCGCTGATCTCCTCAACTGTCAGGTTGCCGTTGGTGTAAACGCAGATGTCAGCGGCAATTGCCATCGCCTTGCGCGCCAGGGCTTCTGCATCCAGATCGGTTTCCATCAGACCCCGCGCCGCGGCTAGCGCAAAGTTGCCACCTGATCCGATCGCGGCCACGTCATGCTCCGGTTCCAGCACGTCGCCCGCGCCAGTGATCACAAGAAGCTCTTTGCCGTCTGTCACGATCAGCATGGCTTCGAGCTTTTGCAGATATTTGTCCGTGCGCCAGTCTTTCGCAAGCTCGACAGAGGCGCGGGCAAGCTGCCCCGGTGTCGCCTCAAGCTTCTTTTCCAAACGTTCCAGCAAAGTGAAGGCATCCGCGGTGGATCCGGCAAACCCCGCGACCACATCAAACCCGCCCGGTGACAATTTACGCACCTTGCGCGCCGTGCCTTTGATGACGGTCTGGCCAAGACTAACCTGTCCGTCGCCTGCTATTACCACTTTGCCACCCCTACGCACGCCAATGATCGTTGTGCCGTGCCAACCGGGAAAATCCGTTTCTGCCATGTTGCCTCCGTTAATCTTCACCCTATATGGACGCGGGTGGCAGGTCAGACAAGCACCCCGGCTTGTTCTTCTCCAGATCGGGGGCTAGCGTGCGAGCATGTCGGTTGCCAAAATCCTCCGTGTCTATCTTGATCCCGAGCCGCTGCAACGCGCCCGGAATGGTAAGTTTAACGTGGTCAATAAGATTGCAGTCGCGTTGGAGAACCGCGGGTTTCGGATCGAATACCGCAAGAATAGTGACTTGGAGCGTTTGGCATCCGCCGCCCGCAATGGCTATGCGCTGTTTCTGATGGACGATCCGCTGCACGCCAACGCATTGACCTTGCGGCGCAGCTATTTCTATCCGTTCTGGCGGATAGAGGCCACGGCCAAGCGTTGGGAGTTCGAGGTTGCAGAGAAGGATTTTGACCCCAACGTGATTAATCCCGATGTTGCCCGAGATTGGGCAGACAATTGGCGCAAGTGGTTGTTCAAGGGTGCCGCGTCACGAGTGACACGTGACGGTCCGATCTACATCCCGTTGCAAGGACGGCTGCTACAGCAGCGCAGTTTTCAGGCCGCCAGCCCGGTTGAGATGTTGACCCAGGTGGCGACCTGTTTTCCCGATACACCTATTCTTGCGACCCTTCACCCTGCCGAGGTTTACACCCAGGCCGAACACAAGGCGCTGAACGATCTTGTGTCGCGCTACCCGAGCATCATGCTCGCGACCGGGCAGATGAACGATGCCCTTGCCAGATGCCGTTTCGTGGTGACACAAAACTCATCCGCCGCATTGTTCGGGTTCTTCTTTGGAAAGCCTGCCGTGTTGTTCAGCCGGATCGATTTCCATCACGTTGCCGCCAATGTGCACCCGCTTGGCGTGCAAGGGGCGTTTGATGCGGTCCAAACCATGAGGCCGGACTTCGACCGCTATCTTTATTGGTTCACGATGCTGAACGCGATTAAGGCGGATGCCGAGGATTGCGAGGATCAGATCCTGCGCATCCTGCGAAAACGCGGTTGGCAGGTGGATTAGAGACTATTCCAACCACCCGGCCAGGTTTCGTTCCGCCACACCCATCAGCGCCGCGATATGTGCGTCGTCGTCGTTCAGGCAGGGGATGTAGGTGAAGCTCTCGCCCCCTGCCTCGACAAACGCTTCCTGGATTTCTTCCTGGATCTCCTCAAGCGTCTCGATGCAATCGGCCGAGAAGGCCGGGGCGATCACCGCGATGTTCTTCTTGCCGGCCTTGGCCAGCCGTGCGACCTCTTCCACCGTATAGGGCTTCAACCATTCTTCCGGCCCAAAGACCGATTGGAACGTTGTGGTGATGTCGTCATCATTCCAGCCCAGCCGCTCTTTCAGCAAGCGCGTGCTTTTCTGGCATTGGCAATGATACGGATCGCCCTGTTGCAGATAGCGTTCCGGCATTCCGTGATAGGATACGACCAGCAGATCGGGCTTCTTTTCCATCGCCGCATATCCGCGTTCTACTGACTGGGCCAGCGCGTCGATATAGGCGGGGTCGTCGAAATAGGGCGGGATCGTGCGGCTGGCGGGTTGCCATGTTTCGTCCATCAGGGCGCGGAAGAACTGGTCGTTCGCGGTGCCCATCGTGGCGCCCGCGTATTGTGGATACAGCGGGAAGAACAGGATGCGATCACAGCCCGCAGCCACCATATCCTGCACCTTCGACTTGGTCGATGGGTTGCCATAGCGCATACAGAAATCAGTGACTATTTCTGTGCCAAACCGCTTTTCTAACCCGGCGCGCAGCTTGATAATCTGTTGCTTGGTGATCGTCATCAGGGGGCTTTCGCCCTGTTCTTCGTTCCAGATCGACTTATACGCTTCGCCTGATGAAAAGGGGCGTTTGGTTAGAATGATTCCTTGCAAGATCGGCTGCCATTTCCACGCGGGATAGTCGATCACGCGCTTGTCTGACAGAAACTCATTCAGATAGCGGCGCATCGACCAATAATCATAACCATCTGGCGTGCCGAGGTTGGCAAACAGAACGCCGACCTTGCGGGCAGGCAGTGTGGGGTGGTCAGCTGGCTTCTTCATGATCATGTCTACGCTCCGTTTCTCACCTTGGATCAATCGCGGGCTGAGGAAGAGGTGTCAATCGGTCAATTTGGTCTCGTCCGTGCCCAACGCATCGGCCAGCCGCGCGGCGGCGGATCCGGGGCGTAGCGGTTTAGGCTGGCTGTCATCGGGCGCCCAGCCGGTCAGAAAGACCAGATCGAAGCTGGCGGACACACGTCCATCTTCTGCCCCGAAGTGTTGGGCATACCGATCATTGACTATGGTAAGGAAGCTTCGCGACAGCGGCTTTAGCAGTCTCTGATCCAGCGCATTTCGCTCTCCCATCAGGCGCAGATCGCGGATCAGGGCGGTGGCATCGGGATATGTGACTTGGCGCAGATCGCTATCGGCCACAGGCAGCGCGAAGCCTGCACGTTGCAGCAATGCGCCAAGATCGCGAATTTCACCCATCGGCAGGATACGGGGGGACAGGCCGCCCGTCATTTCGATCTCGACTTCGGCCAGCACGGCGCGCAGTTCGGCCAGGGTCTGGCCGCCAAACAGCACGCCAAGGAACAGCCCATCTGGCACCAGCGCGCGTTTGGCCTGAATCAATTGCCCGACCGGATCATTTGCCCAATGCAGCGAAAGACCGTGGATCACCAGATCATGTGCGCCGACTTCAAGGTCGATCGTATCGTTATCTTCTACTACTTTGGCCTCGGGGAAGGCACGTCCCCAGGTTTCCGGAAAACCTGTCACGACAGCGGGTTTGGTAAACGTTCTGTTAACCTCTGTCAGGCGATCCTTAACCTCATCCGCCGCGAGGTTTTGCAAAAACAACCCGTCCAGCGTGGCGCGACTGCGATTGCGGGCAAGCTGAGCAGGATCGGTCAATCGGGGCGGAGAATTGGGATCGGTCTGTATCATGGGCGCGGACCATAGATGGAAGGTTGGAAAATGCAATCGGCGCTTGGCGTTCTGTATCCTCCGCAATGCGTCAGTTGCGATGCACCCACGGACGCTAATTTTGCGCTCTGCGGTCAATGCTGGCGCGAGACTCCGTTTGTTGAAGGTCTGGTCTGTGATCTCTGTGGCGATCCCCTGCCTGGTGAGGATGACGGAACGCCAGCCCATTGCGACGCGTGTCTCGCTGCAAACCGGCCTTGGCAACAGGGTCGGGCCGCGATGGTCTATGATGGTAACGCGCGGCGATTGGTTCTGGCCTTGAAGCACGGCGATCGGCCTGAACTTGCCCGTGCCGCTGCCCCTTGGCTGGTCCGTTCTGCGATCCCTTTAACCTGTCCCGACACCCTGATCGTGCCGATGCCGATCCATTGGACGCGGCTGTTGCGACGGCGATACAATCAATCAGCCGAGCTTGCTCGGTTTCTGGCGCGGGCTTTAAATATCAAGCACATCCCTGATGCGCTTCAGCGGACAAAGCGGACACGCCCTCATGACGGAATGGATATCGACGCACGGTTCGCCAACATGCAGGGGGCAATCGGTCCGCACCCAAAGCGGGGTGGCTCACTTGCTGGGCGAAAGGTGCTTTTGTTGGATGATGTCATGACGTCGGGGGCCAGTTTTGATGCCGCCACGCGCGCCTGTTTTGCAGCGGGCGCGGATCACGTAAATGTGCTTACCCTTGCCCGCGTGACACGGGGCGCATAGGTTTCGGACGTTCTGGCCGCCCTGGCCTGTCATGATACGGAGCCACCCATGCAGTCTGTCACCATTTATACCTCGCAACTTTGCGGATATTGCCACGCGGCTAAGCGTCTTTTGAACAGTAAAGACGTGTCATTTGACGAGATTGACGTGATGATGAACCCGGACAAGCGGCAAGAGATGATGCAGCGGGCAAATGGCCGGCACACGGTGCCACAGGTCTTCGTCGGAGACACACATGTGGGCGGATATGACGATCTGGCAGCGTTGGAGCGTCAGGGTAAACTTGACCCTTTGCTGGCGGGTTAGTGCATGAAGACAGCTCTTATCCAGTTCACAGCAGGCGAGGATCCGGACACGAACCTGACGACGGTGCGCCGCATGGTTCGTGACTCCGTCGAGGCTGGAGCCGAGTTTGTTTTGACGCCAGAGGTCAGCAATATCTTGTCCACCAGCCGCAAATACCAGGCACAAGTTTTGCACAAAGAGGCGGATGATCCGTTTCTGAACACGATGCGGGATGATGCCGCCGCGCTGGGCATATGGCTTCTGATCGGGTCGCTCGCACTGAAAACCGGCGATGCTGACGGTTGCTTTGCCAACCGGTCGTTCCTGATCACGCCTGAGGGCAAGATCGCCGCGCGATATGATAAGATCCACATGTTCGATGTCGAAATTGACGCGACCGAATCCTATCGCGAAAGCGCTGCCTTTCGCCCCGGCGCGCGTGCGGTTTTGGCAGACACGCCTTTTGGCAAGATCGGGTTGTCCATCTGCTACGATATGCGCTTTCCACATCTGTTTCGCAGGCTCGCCAAAGCAGGCGCGACCATCATCACCGCGCCTGCCGCGTTTTCGCCTGTCACCGGCAAGGCGCATTGGGAAAGTCTGCTGCGGGCCCGCGCGATTGAAAATGGTGTGTTCATTCTGGCCCCAGCGCAATGCGGACAAAACGGGCCGAAGCGTGCGACGCATGGGCATTCTTTGATTGTTTCGCCCTGGGGCGAGGTTCTGGCCGATGGCGGGAATGAGCCTGGCATCACAATGGTTGATCTTGACCTTGAGGACGTGGGAAGGTCGCGCCGACGCGTGCCGTCGCTTGACCATGATCGTGAATTTGAGGGCCCATGATGTCAGAAAGCTCGGTTGATACCCTTTCGGTCGCCCTGTTCAGTGAAATGTTCATGGCCGACCAACTGGCGCGCAACCGCCTGTCAAAGGCGCTGCCCAAGGGGATGGAGCTGAGCCATTTCTCTGTGCTGAACCATCTAGCGCGGCTGAACGAAGAAAAAAGCCCGGCACAGTTGGCAAAGGCTTTTCATGTGACGCGTGGTGCAATGACCAACACGCTGAACAAGCTGGAATGGGCAGGGCATGTGCATATCCGTCCGGACTGGGACGATGCGCGGCGCAAATTCGTGACGATCTCGCCCTCGGGCCGCGCCGCGCGGGATGCGGCGCTTCATGCGATTACACCGATCATCGGCAACATGGTCACGAAGATTGGCACAGACAGGGTGCGCAATGCCTTGCCGGTCCTGCGCGAGATGCGCCAGTTGCTCAGTGATATCGAATGAAGTCGCTTGAGTTTGCCACCGACCTTTTGGTTCAGGCGGGTCAAACCAATGTAGCGCACTATGATGATCGTATCGTGCAGACCACCCCGGATGAGCCGAATTTCTGGTTTGGCAATCGTGTGATCTTCTGCGAACCGCCAACAGATGCAAACGCGTTGATCGAGCAGTTCTCTGCGGATGTTCCTTCTGCTCATCATATTTGTATTGGGTGGGATATCCCAAACCTGCCGCGTGACAGTGTTGCAAAGGTGTTCGACGGATCAGGGCTGCGCATCGAACAATCTGACACTTTGGCTTTATGCGGTGATCTGAACCGGGCGCAAACCCCTGATGGTCTGACAATACGCCCGCTGACCAGCGCCAAAGACTGGGCACAGAGCGCGGCGATTTCAAAGGTCGATCTGATCAAGGACGGCGCACCCGTGCGCGGCATGGACAACTATCTTCGCCAGAAAACCCTTTCTCGCCGAACGCAAATCTCCAATGGTCTTGGGCAGTGGTTCGGTGCATTCGACGATGATCGGCTGGTCGGGGATATGGGGATCTTTCACGATGACAAACTAATCCGCTATCAATCGGTCCAGACGCATGAAAACTATCGGCGGCGCGGGGTATGTTCGGCGCTGTTGTGTGCCAGTCTGGATTGGGCTAGGGCGCGCGCGTCGAAGGCACTGCCTGTCATTGTCGCCCATTCAGACAGTGATGCTGGGCGGCTGTATCGCCGCGCGGGGTTTGAATTGGCTGAAACGACGATGAGCGTTTATCGACCGCCGCATTAAGCCTTTGGCTTCACGCTTGCCATCGCATAGTTGACCGTCAGGTCGCGGTCCGAGATTGACCAGCTCCACCCTAGCGGGTTGAACACCATTCCTTTGCGGTCAACCTCGGTCAGTCCCGCCTTGGCGATCAGATCAGCCAGTTCATCCGGGGTGATGAATTTCGACCATTCATGCGTGCCCTTGGGCAGCCAGCGCATGACATGTTCTGCCCCCACGATGGCAACCATAAAGCTTTTTGGATTGCGATTGATTGTCGATGCGATCATCAATCCGCCCGGTTTCAGCAGCTTCCGGCAGGCAGTCAAATAGGCCAGCGGGTCGGCCACATGTTCGACCACTTCCATATTCAGAATCACGTCAAACTGCTCGCCTGCATCGGCCAGCGCCTCGGCGGTGGTGTGGCGATAATCTATGTCCAGCCCCATCTGTTCGGCGTGAACCTGAGCAACCGGAATATTACCCGCAGCCGCGTCTGCGCCGACAACTTCGGCCCCCAAGCGGGCCATTGGTTCAGACAGCAGCCCCCCGCCGCAGCCGATATCCAGAATTCGCAGGCCCTTGAAGGGCTTAATCTCGACCAAATCGCGACCAAATTCGGCAGCAATCTGGTTCGTGATGTAATCCAGACGCACCGGGTTCATCATGTGCAATGGCTTGAACTTGCCGGTCGGATCCCACCATTCGGCAGCCATGGCTTCGAATTTGGCAACTTCGGCGGGGTCAACGGTGGTTTGGGTGTCAGCACTCATCAAGGGCGACTTTCTTTCTGTTGGCGGGCGCGGCCGTGTCAATATATAGATGACATATGGACAAGGCCGCAGGAAAAAACAACGCCACGCCCCGGCTACACCCCCCGATCGACCCGTTTGATCGGCGTATGCTGGATGTGGGTGATGGGCACCGGATCTATGTCGAACAAAGCGGCAATCCGCACGGCATCCCCGTCGTTGTGTTTCATGGCGGGCCGGGGGGTGGATCGTCGCCTGCGATGCGGCGGTTTTTCAACCCAGAGGATTATCGTATCATCCTGTTTGATCAGCGCGGCTGTGGTCGTTCGCGCCCCCATGCCAGCATCGAGGCTAACACCACATGGCATCTTGTTCAGGATATCGAACATATCCGACTGACCCTTGGTATTGATCGCTGGGTCGTGTTCGGTGGTTCTTGGGGCGCAACGCTGGCGTTGATCTATGCGCAATCGCACCCATCCCGCGTGGCGTGGCTGGTGTTGCGCGGTGTGTTCATGGCAACGCAGGCCGAACTGACGTGGTTCTATGGTGGCGGCGCTGGGCGGTTTTGGCCCGAATTGTGGGAACGCTTCGAAAGTCTGATTCCCGAAGACGAGAGACACGACATGATCGCTGCCTATAACCGGCGTCTGTTTTCGGGTAAGTCGGGAGAAGAGGCGCGGTATGCCAAGGCTTGGACCGGCTGGGAAAACGCGCTGGCGTCGATCAACAACACCGGCACGATGATCGACAGCCCAGCGGACTACGCCCGCGCCTTCGCCCGGCTGGAAAACCACTATTTCACCCACGGCGCGTTTCTTGAGGCGGATGGCCAGATATTACGAGATTTGCCCAAGATCGCGCATATTCCCGGCACCATAGTGCAGGGTCGGCATGACATGATTTGCCCGCCGACCACCGCCTGGCAGCTTCATCAGCGCTGGCCGTCCTCGGACCTTCGTATGATCCATATGGCAGGCCATGCGCTGTCCGAGCGCGGCATCGCAGATGAATTGGTCCGCACGATGGAGAAACTGGCCCGACAGCGCGATACATTGGGGGCGTAGCAGACTCAGCTTGCATCCCGCCTATAACTGACCTATATCCCCTTTCAACAGCGGCGCTTCGGCCTCCACCCCCGAAGTTCCACCGGAAATTCCGACGGGCCCGCTGGCCCGTTTTTTTGTTTTGGAGATGCGTGTGAGCAACCTTGTTGCCAAAGCAGCCATAGACCGGCGTCTTGCCGAGATCGTCCAGCCCGTGATCGAAGGGATGGGATTTGAACTTGTGCGCCTGCGTCTGATGGGCGGCAAGACACCCACTTTGCAGATTATGGCTGAACGGCCCGATGGCGGGATCGAAGTCGATGAATGTGCCGATATTTCCACTGCCGTCAGCGCGTTGCTGGATGTCGAAGACCCGATTGAGGATAACTATACACTCGAAGTCGGCTCGCCCGGTATTGATCGCCCCCTTACCCGCCTGAAAGATTTTGCGGATTGGAGCGGTTATATTGCCAAGATCGAAACATCCGAACTGATCGACGGCCGCAAGCGCTTCAAGGGCGAATTGGCGGGTGTTGACGGCAATGACGTGCTGATCGAGATTGAGAATAAAGGTGAAACAGTCACCATTGGGCTTGATTTTGATTGGCTGTCAGAGGCCAAGCTGGTCTTGACAGATGACCTTATTCGCAAAGTTCTGAACCAGCGCAAAGACATGGGTCAGATCGACGAAACGCAATTTGACGAAATTCAAGAAATAACCGGTTCCGAGGAGGACTGAACCCATGGCAATTACTTCTGCAAACCAGTTGGAGCTGCTCCAGACCGCCGAGGCCGTCGCGCGTGAAAAGATGATCGACCCGGCGCTGGTCATCGAAGCGATGGAAGAAAGCCTCGCGCGTGCCGCCAAGTCGCGTTACGGCGCCGAAATGGATATCCGGGTGGCCATCGACCGCAAGACGGGCCGCGCCACCTTCACCCGCGTGCGCACCGTTGTTGAAGACGAAGATCTTGAGAACTATCAAGCCGAATTCACCGTCGATCAGGCCAAACAGTACATGGACGATCCCAAGGTCGGTGACACATTCGTTGAAGAAGTGCCGCCGGTTGAAATGGGCCGGATTGCTGCTCAGTCCGCCAAGCAGGTGATCTTGCAGAAGGTTCGCGAAGCCGAGCGTGATCGCCAGTATGAAGAGTTCAAGGACCGCGCAGGCACCATCATCAACGGTCAGGTCAAACGCGAAGAATATGGCAACGTCATCGTCGACGTGGGCACAGGCGAAGCCATCCTGCGCCGGAACGAGAAGATCGGCCGTGAAGCCTATCGCCCGAATGATCGCATCCGCTGCTACATCAAGGATGTGCGCCGCGAAGCCCGTGGCCCGCAGATTTTCCTCAGCCGCACCGCGCCGGAATTCATGGCCGAGCTATTCAAGATGGAAGTGCCTGAAATCTATGATGGCATCATCGAGATCAAGGCAGTCGCGCGTGACCCCGGTTCGCGTGCCAAAATTGCCGTGATTTCCTATGACGGTTCGATTGATCCTGTGGGTGCCTGCGTCGGTATGCGCGGTTCGCGCGTACAGGCCGTTGTTAACGAGCTTCAGGGCGAAAAGATCGACATCATTCCGTGGAACGAAGACCAGCCGACATTCCTTGTGAACGCGCTTCAGCCTGCTGAGGTTTCAAAAGTTGTTCTGGACGAAGAGGCGGGCAAGATCGAAGTTGTTGTGCCGGACGAGCAATTGTCGCTGGCCATTGGTCGCCGCGGTCAGAACGTGCGTTTGGCCTCGCAGTTGACGGGTCTGGACATCGACATCATGACCGAGGCCGAAGAATCCGAGCGTCGTCAGGCCGAATTCGCCGAGCGCACCAAGCTGTTCATGGACACGCTGGATCTGGATGAATTCTTCGCACAGCTTCTTGTTTCTGAAGGGTTTGCAAACCTGGAAGAGGTTGCTTATGTGGAAGTTGACGAACTGTTGGTGATCGACGGTGTCGATGACGCCACTGCGGAAGAGCTTCAGGCCCGCGCCCGTGACTATCTGGAAGCACAGAATGCCAAGGCGCTGGAGAACGCCCGCGCATTGGGTGTTGAAGACAGCCTGATCGCTTTTGAAGGTTTGACACCTCAGATGGTCGAAGCCTTGGCCGAGGATGGCGTGAAGTCTTTGGAAGATTTCGCGACCTGTGCGGACTGGGAATTGGCTGGTGGTTGGACGACTGTCGATGGCGAGCGGTCCAAAGACGATGGCTCGCTTGAAAAATTCGGCGTCACGCTGGAGCAGGCACAAGATATGGTGATGACCGCCCGCATCCTTTTGGGTTGGGTGGATCCAGCTGATCTTGAGACCGATGAAGCGGAAGAAGAAACCGAGGAGGCTGAGGCCTGATCTCAGGTCTCAGAGGCGGCGCATGACGCGCGGTGGTCAAAACAAACGGCCGGAGGAGCCGGAACGGCGCTGTATCGCGACCGGAGAAACCCAGCCAAAAGCCGGGATGATCCGATTTGTCGTGGGGCCAGACGGGTCGGTTGTGCCGGATCTTCTGGGCAAGCTGCCCGGACGAGGAATCTGGGTGTCTGCAGACCGCGCCGCACTGACGAAGGCCGCAACCAAGGGGCTGTTTTCCCGCGCGGCGAAACAGCAGGTGACGGTACCCAGTGATTTGCTGCCGATGCTTGAGAAGGGTCTGGCGGCACGCGTGGTCCACCTGATCAGCCTTGCGCGTAAAGCAGGGGGTGCGGTCGCTGGGTTTGAGAAGGTGAAAGACTGGCTGGTTAAAGAACAGGCAGCGGTCTTGATCCAGGCGTCGGATGGTTCCGAGCGGGGCAAATCAAAGCTTCGCCCACCGCCCGGCTACGACCGGTTCTTTACCTGCCTGACGGCGGATGAGCTGGGAATGGCCTTCGGGCGTGAAAATGTGATACATGGCGCGCTTGCGTCTGG
The DNA here is from genome assembly GCF_023016085.1 of Aliiroseovarius sp. F47248L. Lineage (NCBI taxonomy): Bacteria > Pseudomonadati > Pseudomonadota > Alphaproteobacteria > Rhodobacterales > Paracoccaceae > Aliiroseovarius > Aliiroseovarius sp. F47248L. The sequence goes on from NZ_JALKBF010000001.1 coordinate 2,821,622, forward strand.
TGGTTTGGCATCCCGTGTTGTAGAGGAAGCCAAGAAACTACAAGCGATGCGCGTGCAAGATAGCGACGGTGGCAACGGTCACCGGAAAGGTACGAAGACCAGATGAGCGATAATGACGGCAAAAAGACCCTTGGACTGCGCGGCGGTGGACGCCCCGGTCAGGTGAAGCAAAGCTTTAGCCACGGGCGGACGAAGAACGTCGTGGTCGAAACGAAACGCAAGCGCGTTGTCGTACCCAAGCCGGGTGCGGCATCGGGTTCTGGTGCGACCTCTCCTGCGGCGGGCGATCCGAAGAAACGCCCCGCCGGCATTTCGGATGCTGAGCTGGAGCGTCGCATGAAAGCATTGCAGGCCGCCAAGGCCCGCGAAACAGAAGAAGCAGAAACTCGCGCTGCTGAAGAAAAAGCGCGTGAGGAAGAGCGCAATCGCCGCCGCGAAGAGGCTGAAGCCAAAGAACGCGAAGAGCGTGAGCGCGAAGAAGCTCTGAAAGCAAAGGCTGAAGAGGAAGAACGCAAGAAGCGCGATGCCGAGGAAGCCAAGAAGACCGCAAAACAGCCTGCGCCTGCCGCAGATCCTGCCGCCGCCCAAGCCGCCGAACAGCGTGGCGCCGGGAAAGCACCGTCAGGTCCGCGTAAGAAAGATGACCGTGGTGCAGCCGCAGATCGTCAGAACCGCAACACCAAGGGTGCCGCACGTGACGATGGTCGCCGTTCTGGCAAGCTGACGCTGAACCAAGCCCTGCGTGGCGGTGGTGATCGCCACCGCTCGGTCGCCTCGATGCGCCGCAAGCAGGAGCGCGCGCGTCAAAAGGCAATGGGTGAACAGGTTGATCGGGAAAAGGTCATTCGTGATGTTCAATTGCCCGAAGCCATCGTCGTGTCCGAGCTTGCCGTCCGCATGGCCGAACGTGTCGCGGATGTCGTTAAGTCGCTGATGAACATGGGCATGATGGTCACACAGAATCAATCGATTGACGCGGATACCGCCGAACTGATCATCGAAGAGTTTGGCCACAAGGTCGTGCGCGTGTCGGATGCAGATGTTGAAGACGTGATTGATCAGGTCGAGGACAAGGAAGAAGACCTTGTTGATCGCCCGCCGGTCATCACCATCATGGGTCACGTTGACCACGGTAAGACTTCGCTTCTGGATGCGATCCGGAACGCCAAGGTGACAGCCGGCGAAGCCGGTGGGATCACCCAGCATATCGGGGCCTATCAGGTCAAAACCGATAGCGGCGCGGTGCTGTCTTTCCTGGATACGCCCGGCCACGCTGCCTTTACGTCGATGCGTGCCCGTGGGGCACAGGTTACCGATATCGTAGTGCTGGTTGTGGCTGCCGATGATGCGGTCATGCCGCAGACCATCGAAGCGATAAACCACGCCAAGGCTGCCGAAGTGCCGATGATTGTGGCAATCAACAAGTGTGACAAACCCGCTGCCAATCCTGATCAGGTGCGCACAGAGCTTTTGCAACACGAAGTGATCGTTGAGAAGATGTCAGGCGACGTTCAAGACGTCGAAGTGTCGGCCATCACCGGGCAAGGTCTGGATGAACTGCTGGAAGCCATCGCGCTTCAGGCTGAAATCCTTGAACTGAAGGCCAACCCGAACCGCGCCGCTTCTGGTGCCGTGATCGAAGCACAGCTTGACGTGGGCCGTGGCCCAGTTGCTACCGTACTGGTGCAGAACGGTACGCTGAAGCAGGGCGATATCTTCGTCGTGGGCGAGCAATACGGTAAAGTTCGTGCATTGGTAAACGATCAGGGTGACCGCGTTACCGAAGCCGGGCCGTCTGTTCCGGTCGAAGTGCTTGGCCTGAACGGCACGCCCGAAGCAGGTGACGTTCTGAACGTCGTGGACACCGAAGCGCAGGCTCGCGAAATCGCTGAATATCGCGAACAGGCCGCCAAGGACAAGCGCGCCGCAGCAGGTGCCGCGACCACGCTGGAACAGATGATGGCAAAAGCTAAGGCCGACGAAGACGTCGCCGAGCTGCCCATTCTGGTCAAAGCCGATGTTCAAGGCTCTGCCGAAGCCATCGTTCAGGCGATGGAGAAGATCGGCAACGAAGAAGTGCGCGTGCGCGTCCTGCACTATGGTGTGGGCGCGATCACGGAATCCGATATCGGCCTGGCAGAAGCATCGGGTGCTCCGGTAATCGGCTTTAATGTCCGTGCGAACGCATCGGCGCGTAATTCGGCCAACCAGAAGGGTGTCGAAATCCGCTATTATTCGATCATCTACGATCTTGTGGATGACGTGAAAGCAGCGGCGTCGGGTCTTTTGTCCGCCGAGGTGCGAGAGAACTTCATCGGCTATGCCGAGATTCGCGAAGTGTTCAAAGTGTCTGGCGTCGGCAAAGTTGCCGGTTGTCTGGTCACCGAAGGTGTTGCGCGTCGTTCTGCTGGTGTGCGTTTGCTGCGTGACAACGTGGTGATCCACGAAGGTACGCTGAAAACACTGAAGCGCTTCAAGGACGAAGTGAAAGAAGTGCAGTCAGGTCAGGAGTGCGGGATGGCGTTTGAAAACTATGACGATATCCGCCCGAATGATGTGATCGAGATCTTCGAACGGGAAGAAGTCGAGCGCACGCTGGACTAGCACCCACCAGTACCAGAATGTAACAAAGGGGACGGTTTGCCGTCCCCTTTTCGTTTGCCAACAAGCAAATTTATTGGTGGATCAAGCGGCCGCCTTGCGCTGCTCGACCGGGCGACCGGAAAACAGACGGTCTTCCACCTGAACGACGATACGTCCATCTGAAAGGTCGCGCACATACTGACCCTGAACCATTACACAACTTCCAAGCACAATCGTCCGCAGCATCTGAATTCTCCCAATTCACAGGCATAGATTCGACGCAACCATAGCAGGTATTTCGCAGTTGGACACATTTTCGTTATAAACTGCGCGGTTTATAGCCAGTCCCGCAAAACAGGGATCAGAGGCAGATCGGCTGGTGGCATCGGATAATCACGTAATTGGTTAACACGCGCCCAGCTAAGGGATTGACCTTCCTGCGGTTTTGGCTGGCCATCCCACTTGCGACAGGCAAAGACGGGCATCAATAGATGGAAGTCTTCATAGCTGTGGCTAGCGAAGGTCAAAGGCGCAAGGCATGACGCCCAGGTGTTGATATCAAGCTCTTCTTTCAGCTCGCGGATCAGCGCATGTTCGGGTGTTTCGCCGGGTTCGACCTTGCCGCCGGGAAATTCCCACAGACCTGCCATGGATTTTCCCTCAGGTCGCTGAGCCAGCAAAACCCGCCCATCACGGTCGATCAGCGCAACGGCTGAGACAAGAACAACCTTCATTCTGCGCCCCTGCTTCGCTTTATGACCGATAGTCGGCGTTGATCTGGATGTAGCCATGCGTCAAATCGCATGTCCAGACAGACGATGCGCCGTCACCAACACCCAAATCGACGGTGATAACAAGATCGTCTCGCTTCATATAGTCCGCGCCATCCTCTTCGCGGTATTGCGGCGAGACCCAGCCTTTTTCCGCGACCAGAACGTCGCCAAACCGGATCGCCAATTTGTCTCGTTCGGCATAGGCGCCGGATTTTCCGATTGCCATGACCACCCTGCCCCAATTGGGATCTTCGCCTGCGATCGCTGTCTTCACCAAAGGAGAATTGGCAATCGCAAGGGCATGAGTGCGGGCGTCTGAATCGGATTTCGCACCCGTAACGCGCACTTCTACAAACTTGGTTGCGCCTTCACCGTCGCGCACCACCTGATGTGCCAGATCCAGCATCACGCCATGCAGGGCAGATCGAAAAGCCTGATTGTCTTTCGCGACTTCGATATCTGAGGCACCCGTCGCCGCCAGCAAAAGCGAGTCGGACGTAGACGTATCGCTGTCGACCGTGATGCAGTTGAATGTTGTTTCCGTCAGGTCTGACAGCATAGATTGCAAATCATCCTGAGCCACCTTGGCGTCGGTAAAGATAAACACCAGCATCGTTGCCATGTCTGGTGCGATCATGCCCGAACCTTTGGCAATACCGGCTATGTGAACGGTCTGATCACCGATCTTGACCTCGGCCTTGGCGCCTTTGGCGAAAGTGTCTGTGGTGCGGATGGCTTGTGCGGCCAATTCCAACCCATCGGGCACTAGCGTGCCTTTCAATTCGTCAATCCGTGCCAGGATGCGATCATGCGGCAGCGGCACGCCAATAACACCTGTTGAGGCGGTATAGACCCTGTTTTTTGGCACAGACAGCGCCTTGGCAACTTCGCTCGTGATGGCGTTAACCGAACCGTCACCTGCGGCACCCGTAAACGCATTCGAATTACCGGCATTGACCAAAATGGCGGCACCGTCGGCGGCATCCGACCCGAGTTTGGATTGGCAGTCCAAAACAGGGGCTGACCGGGTGACCGATTTGGTAAAAACACCTGCGATGGTGGTGCCGGGTTGCAATTCGGCCAGCATGACATCCAGTCGATCCGCGTATTTCACCCCCGCTTTGACTGCCGAAAACCTTGCACCCGCAACCACGGGCAGATCCGGGAAGGATTTCGGCGCCAACGGCGCGACGGAGTGGGTATGTGTCTGAGCCGCCTTTAACTGCGCTTTAAGCGTCTTCAGCTTGGCCTTCAGTTTCTTGATCTTTGCAGTCTTTCCCATACCCGCATCCTTTGTGGATTATTGGTCCAAAAGCGTCATATCACGCAATTTTGCCGGGTCGATCCCCTCAAGCGCAATGCGGTCAATTTTCGCAGCATCCAGAAGCGCCTTAAGGGCAGTTTCGACAGCGTCGTTTTCAACTTTGATGGTCAGTTCGCTGCGTACATCGTCCAGCGTCGGCGCGCCTTTCATACGGATTTCGTTCAGCTTGATTACATGCCAGCCAAACTGGGTCTGAACGGGGTCCGAGATGGCACCGGCTTCCATTCCCATCACCGCATCTTCGAAAGGTTTGACCATCATACCGGCACTAAACCAGCCTAAATCGCCACCACCGGGGCCAGATGGGCCCGTGGAGTGTTCTTTCGCCAGTTCAGCGAAATCCGCACCGCCGCTCAGTTCTTCGATTAGTTCTTTCGCCTTGTCTTCGGTCTCGACAAGGATGTGTGCTGCGCTGAATTCCTGCGTCGGCTCTGCGTCCGCATATTCTGCGTCATAGGCGGCTTGCAGCGCTTCGTCAGTAACGGCGCTTTCCATCACCTCTTCCACTTTGTCATTGGCAGCCATTTCACGACGCTGGTTTTCCAGGCGAATTTCCGCACGGTGGCTGAGTTCTCCCATCGCCTGCCCCAAAACCGCCTGTTGGATCAGTTGCTCGACAATGCCCGGCAGAAGAACATCATCCGGCAGTTGCTGAAACTGTTCCGGAAGGCTGGCCCGTGCAGCGACCAGATGTGCCATTGTGATGTCTTCGCCGTTGACGGTCGCGACCACGGTATCACCTGTCACGTCAATCATTTCGACCGCTGGCTTTTCAGTTTGCGCCTCGGTTGTACTGGTATCTTGGGCGCTCAGCGGAAATGCCAGACCAACAGACAAGGCGGTGGTCAGAAAAAGAGCGTTGCGTTTCAACATGTTTTTATCCTTAAAGCGGGCCGGTTTCCCCGGCAACATTGACAGTTTTACACCCGACGCTTACATCGCTTGAAGGCTTGAGAGCGCTGGTTCTTGAGCCCCTAGATAGGGGGCTGGACAGGGACGGGCAAGTTCCCTCTGGTCACACCAGCGTCAGAACCGCATTGAGGCAAGAATAACATGCTTGGAAAAATCGCGCGTAAGGTCTTTGGCACTCCCAATGACCGAATGATCAAAGCGACCCGCCCGATCGTCGAAAAAATCAACGCGCTTGAGGATGAGTATGCCGCCCTGACGGATGAGGGCATCATCACCAAGACTGAAGAACTCAAAAAACGCATCGCGGACGGTGAGAAGCTGGACGCGATCCTGCCTGAAGCCTTCGCCAACTGTCGCGAGGCTGCGAAACGTGCGCTGGGCCTGCGTGCGTTTGACACACAGCTGATCGGCGGCATCTTCCTGCACCGCGGCAACATTGCCGAAATGAAAACCGGTGAAGGTAAAACACTGGTTGCGACCTTCCCCGCCTATCTGAATGCACTGTCGGGTGAGGGCGTGCATATCGTCACGGTAAACGATTATCTGGCCAAACGTGACGCAGAATGGATGAGTAAGGTCTATGGCGCGCTGGGGCTGACCACCGGTGTCGTCTATCCGCATCAGCCGGATGACGAGAAACGCGCGGCTTACGCCTGCGATGTGACCTATGCGACCAACAATGAGCTTGGATTCGATTATCTGCGCGACAATATGAAATCCGAGCTAAAAGACATGTATCAGCGTGGCCATAACTTCGCGATTGTGGACGAGGTCGATTCGATCCTGATCGACGAAGCGCGAACCCCTCTGATTATTTCCGGCCCGTCGGAAGATCGATCAGAACTATATGTCACTATCGACAAACTGATTCCCGAACTGACCGAAGAACATTACACGATTGACGAAAAGAACCGTGGCGCCACTTTTTCCGAAGAAGGCAACGAGTTTCTCGAAGAAATCCTGCATGCCCATGGCTTGCTGCCGGAAGGCCAATCGCTTTACGACCCAGAAAGCACCACCATTGTTCACCACGTCAACCAAGGCTTGCGCGCGCACAAACTGTTTCAGCGCGACAAAGACTATATCGTTCGCGATGGCGAGGTTGTGCTGATCGACGAATTTACCGGACGCATGATGGCGGGTCGCCGCCTGTCCGAAGGTCTGCACCAGGCCATTGAAGCCAAGGAAGGCTGCAAGACGCAGCCTGAGAATGTGACACTGGCCTCGGTGACGTTCCAGAACTATTTCCGTTTGTATAATAAGCTATCCGGTATGACCGGCACAGCGCTGACCGAAGCCGACGAGTTCGACGAAATCTATAAGCTGGGCGTGGTCGAAATTCCGACCAACCGGCCCATCGCACGTGTGGACGATCACGATGCGGTCTACCGCACAACAGCCGAGAAATATGCCGCTGTTGTCGAAGAAATTCGTACGGCTAATGAGAAAGGCCAGCCCATGCTGGTCGGCACCACCTCGATTGAAAAATCGGAGGAGCTGTCCAAGCTTCTGACCGAAGCTGGCATCAAGCATGACGTCCTGAACGCGCGCCAGCACGAGCGCGAAGCGCAGATTGTGGCTGATGCGGGTAAATTGGGGTCTGTGACCATCGCCACGAACATGGCCGGGCGTGGGACCGACATCAAACTTGGTGGCAACGTCGAATTCAAAGTGATGGAGGCCATTGCCGCCGATCCCGACGGCAACCCCGATGAAATCCGCGCCAAGATTGAAGCCGCCCACGAGGCGGATGAGCAAGCTGTTAAAGACGCCGGCGGTCTGTTCGTTCTGGCTACCGAACGGCATGAAAGCCGCCGGATCGACAATCAGCTGCGCGGCCGGTCCGGTCGTCAGGGTGACCCCGGTCGGTCGTCCTTCTTCCTGTCATTGGAAGATGACTTGATGCGCATTTTCGGATCCGAACGGCTGGAAAAAGTGCTGTCCACTCTTGGAATGAAAGAAGGCGAGGCGATCATTCACCCATGGGTGAACAAATCGCTGGAGCGCGCGCAGGCCAAGGTCGAAGGCCGCAACTTCGATATTCGTAAGCAGCTTCTGAAATTCGATGACGTGATGAATGATCAGCGGAAAGCGATCTTTGGTCAGCGTCTGGAAATCATGGAAGCCGAAGACCTGTCCGAGATCGTAGGCGATATGCGTCATCAGGTCATCGACGATCTGGTCGATGTTCACATGCCGCCGAAATCTTATGCCGATCAATGGGATACCGCAGGCTTGCAGGCGGCCGTGATCGAGAATCTGGGCTTCGAAGCCCCGGTGATCGACTGGGCCGCAGAAGAAGGCGTGGACGACGACAGCATTCGCGAACGGCTTTATAACGCTTCGGATGAGTTCATGGCGAAAAAGGCCGCAGATTTCGGGCCGGAGACCATGCGCTCGATCGAGAAGCAGTTGGTGTTGCAAACCATTGACAGCAAATGGCGCGAGCATCTTCTGACGCTGGATCACCTGCGCTCGGTTGTTGGGTTCCGTGGATATGCTCAACGCGACCCGTTGAACGAATACAAGAACGAAGCGTTCCAACTGTTTGAGAGTATGCTTGATAGCCTGCGCTCTGATGTGACCAATAAACTTGCTCAGATTCGCCCGATGTCCGAAGCCGAGCAGCAAGCGATGATGCAGCAAATGATCCAACAACAGCAGGCACTGGCGCAGGCTGCAGACAATGCGCAGGATGCCAAGGACGGGTTTGATGAATCCAATCCGGCCAGTTGGGGCAACCCGTCGCGCAACGATCCCTGCCCTTGCGGATCGGGCAAGAAGTTCAAACATTGTCACGGTCGGCTGGCCTGATCGGACACGCTGACAATATCAGTGGTTGAAATCCGACGCGCCAATCCGGATGATTGCGCAAGGGGGTTGCACGGGTTGGGGGGCGCCATGAACATTTTGCGCGCGGTCATCGCGATGGCAATTGTGATGCTGGCAACCGGCCATGCAGCTTTGGCTGACGACGTGACGCTGACCTCACGCGATGGCGCGATCGAGCTGACGGGCACTCTTCTGACCTTCGACGGCGAGTTTTACCGCGTAGATACCGAATTCGGTATTCTGACGGTCGATAGCTCTGGCGTCACCTGCGAAGGGCCCGGGTGTCCCAGCCTTGGCCCGTTTGTGGCTGAGCTGACCATCTCGGGCGCGTACACGATGGGTGAAGTGCTGTTCCCGGCCCTGGTTGAAGGCTTCGCGCTGCGTGAAGGCTATGCGCTTAAACGCGAAGAGGTGTTGGGTGTCGGCACACTTTATACGTTGTATGATGGGGCATCTGGGCAGGAACAGGCACGCATAACGATCAAGCTGACCACAAGCGCGGAGGGGTTTGCCGACCTTTTGGGGCAGCAAGCCGACATGGTTCTGTCGATGCGACAAGCGTCTACCCGCGAACGCAGCATGGCGCGCGAGGCCGGGCTTGGCGATCTAAAAATCGCACGGCAAAGTCGGGTGATCGCGTTGGATGCGCTGGTGCCGGTGGTGTCGCCGGGCAATCCGGTGACCAAGCTGTCGATCGCGCAACTGGCCGCGATCTACGCCGGCAAGATCAGGAATTGGAGCGAGCTTGGTGGCGAAGATGCCCCTATCACACCCTATCTGATGGACATCGAAGAAGGTTTTGGTCCCGCCTTCATGCAGCAGGTCATCGCCGCAAGCGGTGTTAGCCTGTCGGACCGCGTGCGTTTCCATCCATCGACCAAGGCGTTGAACGATGCCATCGCACGCGATCCGTTTGGCATCGCAATCACGTCCTTCATGCGCCCCGGCAATGGCGAGGTGGTTCAACTGTCTGGCACCTGTGGCTTTCGTGTGCAGGCATCGGCCCGGTCAATCAAGTCGGAAGATTATCCACTGACCATGCCAATGTACCTGTATCTTCCAGAAAGGCGTCTACCACTTCTGGCGCGCGAGTTCCTTTCCTATCTTCGTACGGACAGTGCACAGTTCGTGACTCGCCGGGCCGGGTTTGTCGATCAGGCGCTGACACGTATTCCAATACAGCATCAGGGGGATCGTATGGCCAATGCCATCTCAGCGGCGGGGGACGAAGTGGCATTGGATGAGCTGAAGCGCATGGTGAACATATTTGACGGCAAAGATCGCATGTCGATCAGTTTCCGGTTTGAAGGGGGTTCAACCCGGTTGGATGCGCCCTCCCGCTCCAACGTTGCGTTGCTGGCCAAGGCCTTGGAAAGTGGTCGTTTTGACGGGCATCAGATGGTGTTTGTCGGATTCTCTGATGGACAGGGCGCAGCGGAACAAAACCTTGATCTGGCCCTTAAACGCGCCACGGCCGTGCGTAAGCAGGTCTTGACGCAGCTAGAGGCTTTCGACGACACCCGCGTTGATCTTCAGGTCGATGCGTTTGGTGAAGCGATGCCCATGGCCTGTGACGACAGCGCATGGGGGCGCAGCGTCAATCGCCGGGTCGAAATCTGGGTCGACTGATCTTAAAGATATCCCGACCCGCGAAAGCTGAGCTCTGTCGATTTTCCGATGATCAGATGGTCATGCAGTGTCAGACCAAGCGCGGTTGCCGCGTCGTTCACCTGCTGGGTCATTTGAATATCGCTATCAGATGGCGTGGGATCGCCCGAAGGGTGATTGTGCACAAGGATGATTGCCGATGCATTCAGTTCCAGCGCCCTCTTAACAACCTCGCGCGGATAAACCGGCACGTGATCCACGGTGCCCTGCCCCTGTGCCTCGTCCGCGATCAGAACGTTTTTACGATCAAGAAACAGAACCCGAAACTGTTCGGTGTCACGATGGGCCATGGTTGTGTGGCAATAATCCAGCACCGCGTCCCAAGATGAAATCACATGCCGCTGAATGACACGACTGCGTGCCATGCGTTGGGCGGCGGCTTCGACGATCTTTAATTCGGTGATCACTGCATCACCAATCCCCGGTATATCGCGCAGGCGCTGCACGGGGGCGGTCACCACGCGGTTGAAATCGCCGAATGTGTCCAGCAAGCAGCGTGCCAGCGGCTTCACATCCCGTCGCGGAATGGCGCGGAACAGCACAAGTTCCAGCATTTCATAATCCGGCATGGCCTGCGCCCCGCCGGCCATAAACCGGTCGCGCAGGCGTTTGCGGTGATCCTTGATGTAAGATGGCAGCTTGCCGTCCTTCACCGCCACTGGAAGCACCGGCGCTTCGTCTGTGTCAAACAGCGCCTGGGGCATTTCATCGAATTGGAATTGTCTGCTCTCGGTCATGAGAGCAGACTGCACCAAAAGTGGTGAATGAAAGGTTAACAGCCTTTAGT